>JBAXBP010000132.1:0-9755 GCA_037141915.1 Bacteroidota bacterium
CATAGCGGTCAGTTTTAAGTAGCCAGGGATCTTCATCATAAGACCCGGGATAGCTGTAATAGCCTGCCATGAGCAATCCGTCGTCGGATGTTGGCAATATTGAAAGTATCACCTGGCTTCCGCTTGCCTCATTATGTGAAGGACCTTTCACAGATGCAGTAAGTTCCCTGTAAAACAGTGTTTTTGCATCGGTTGTGCAGTTGAAAATGCAACCCTTCGAAGTTCCCTGCAATCCGCATGCAATGATAGTGCTGTCCGGTAAAGATGCTGATCCATACATAATTAAAAACGGGTTTTTGGGGCCGAATACAGTGTCAGATAAAAGAAGGTTTTCGGTTGTGAGTTTCATCAGTTCGAAGGTCTGATAAGCTGGAGCCGGGTTAGAGAAATATGTTGTTGCAAGGGCAAGAATGGAATTGTCTTTTGTGACCGATACAAACACCTGGTCCGACCCGTTATAAGGTCTGTTACCAATGTTGCGCCACCATTTGAAACTCCCTGCACTGTCAACTTTCGCTATTACCCCCGATCCTTCCCATCCACCTTGTCCATTACAGACATAATAACCGAGAAGAATGCTGTTATCGGGCAGTGCTGCAACCGAGTTGATTGTTGTTTCAGAATGAATAGAATTTTCACCTGTAAGTTTTGCCCATTTTACATTGCAGAGGCTGTCGGTGCGTATCATGATCCCGGTAAAACCGTATTGACCAAGAATGATAAAGTCTTTGTTTGGCGTTTGAGTAAAAGTAGTTGGGAAAAGATTGTCTCCAAATCCATCCGGAATGTGTATGGCATGTGTCCAGAGGCTGTCACCTTCGGGTGTAAGTTTCATTAATTCCAGTTTCCAGTCAATCTCACTGGTATAATGCTGGACAAGTAATATAAAGTTCCCGTCCCCAGTCTTCATGATTGCCTTCGTATACGGGCATTCATACCAGTTCAGGCTGTCGCCGTATATTTTTTTCTTCAGGATGGCCCCGTCAGGGCTTAGTTTAAGAACAACCAGCCTCGTATCGGAACTGTAGACCTTGTTCCAGGTATGACTTGTGCCCATCACCAGGTACCCATCACTGGTTTCAGCCAACTGTGAGGCGTATTCCATATCAAGGGAATCCCTGAAAATGATCTTTTTGTTAAAGGTCGGTGTTTGAGCCATCGAAATCTGCGACAGCAACAACAGGAATAATGGGATAATGTGCCGCATGCTGTAAATAATTTCTGTTCTTCTAGTTATCGGTGATAGTGACTTCATAATTGCCAGGCTTTAGTATATCGAAAAAGAGGAAGCATTGCCTTGAATCATTATTGGATCTCACTGTAAAATAGATGTTGCACGTAACAGGTGTGAAATAGTCATTGATCGTAAATTTATTAAATTCCTGGTTTAGCTGCCCGGTTGAATTAGTTATTTTTAGGTCAGGAGGCACATATTTTTGCATTAACCTCATGAACGTTATCGTTATTTTAACTTCCTTGCCTTCTGATTTTTTAATTTCATAATGTTCTATACCCGAGTGGTTTGTGACCCTGTATAACTCATCAGGGGTCGAAGCCCCGGCATATTCGCCATTTACCCAGTACCCCTTTAATGTCATGGCTTTCCCGGCAGCGGAATAGGTGAATTTTCCTGGCCCGTTTTTAAGCCCGTTGATCCAATTACCCGAAAAGATATTTCCGCCTTTGTAAGTGTATTTACCTTTACCATCCGGCAGACCATTTTTAAACTCTCCAACGTACACGTCCTCTCCCGTTGCAGTTCCCTTACCATGGGCAAGACCATCTTTACAACCTCCAACGTAAGTACCCGAGATCTCCTTAACCAGCACTTTACAGCTGTCTCCCACTAGAGAAAATGAGTTCAGTGCACACAGCATGAGCAAACAGCTTACTAATCCACATTTCATCATAAATTATTTATTTCAGTTCCTTGTCAATCATGGCAATGATCTCATTGCATTTTTTAATTCCTGTCATGTGGATGGGAATGATATTATTAACAATCAGTCCCGCGCTTGTACCGATAAGGATCTTGAAGTCGCTCCTGCTTGCAACTGAAGCTGCATTGATCACAGTCCCGTTTTGAGACAGTTCGGCATATTGAGAAATCAGGCTTGCTGTTTTCTGGTTGTGCTGGTAATATTTCTGGTTAAGATCCTGTATCCTTTGAATGATGCTTTCATGCATCTCAATGATATCGTTCAATAACTCCTTATTTTCAATGATTGAAAACCTGCCGCTGCTTTTTAAACCTTCATACCTTCCTATATGGGGGTCAAGATCGGTGCTGCTGAAGAAGCAATCAGAATATTTGATTACACTATCCTGGTTCAGTTTAGTGTCATGCTTAGTTTTTAGAAAATAGGATATCCCGCGCAAAGTATATTCGTATAATTTCCGGCTGTTGGTCATATTTTCCATATCGCTTTGCAGGTCTTTCTTCAGGCCGGTAAAAAATTCTTTTTCTTCCTGCCTGTCATGCCGTCTTTCGTTCCAGTTGTGGAACCAGATTGAAATGCTCACTGCAATCACGATGATCAAAATTTCAATGAAGATCTCATAAAGCTTGTGCTTAATGTTTTTCCCCGATGATTTTATGATTTCATACGCTTTTTTCGTGTGCTTGATGATTTCGTTTTCCGCCATGCCAGAATGATTTAGGATTTAATCTTTGTTTTAAAATGCCACCCCGAAATTCACTGTAAAGTTAATGGTTGGACAGGTCTGATGCAATTCATTACCGGGCTTATTCATATAATGCCTTTTTTACCATTGACTCCAGGTAATCCTCCATTCCTTCGCCGAATCCTATCTGTGAAAAAGCAATTTTACCCTCGACATCGAGCAAATAAATCGTAGGGTAGCCTGAAACATGATATGCTTTGGGAATGGTTTCATCTGACAGCAGTGTTTTATAGGCCACTCCTTTTTTAGCCAGGAAAGCCCTGAGTTCATCTTTCTTTTTATCAAAAGGGTCTATACTGATGACCACGAGTCCTTCATCTTTATATTTTTCCGACAAGGCCTGAAGTTTCGGCAAGGCTAACATACACGGGTAACAAGATTTATAGAAGAAATCAAGCAGTACCGTTTTCCCTTTCAGGTCGCTTAGTTTCACACTGTCGTTGTTCAGTGAAACCAGGGACCATCCTGGTGCTGATGCACCCCTGGCCAGGAGAGGGGGTGATTTAACTTCCTCGAAAGTCTTAAGTTTAAAATACTGAGGGATCGAATTCAACGACAGCTGTTTTTCAAATTTCAGATTGTTGACATCCAAATGAGCCAGGTTAAACCTGTAAAATTGCTCCATGGTGTCGTTGTTCATCACCGACACGTTCAGGTCTGTGTATTGGATAGGAAGGTAGTTCTTTTTACTGATCCAGTAACGATATTCCAGCCTAAGCTGCTTAAAATAGAGATTCTTAAAGCTTCCCGGCTTTTGCCTTGCTTCCACGCAGTAACATGAAACCCCATTGACTTTCTCATCCCCGGCTTTTATTAACTCGTAATCATCGTTGATCTGCCCCCCGTCTTTCATGCAGGGATAACAGGTTTTTTCATAAAAAGGCTTATAAAGATTAAAAATATGGTTATGCTTAATAGTACCGATATAATTGGCCCGATCTTCAGCATTAATGATCTCGGCAGTGCTGTCCCTGGGATCAGTCGACACAAGTTCATTACCGGTATACAGCACCTCTCCGTAATCTGATTCTCCCCTCAACCTGTGGTAGTGAAACGCCCAGCCGTAAATATTGTCAGAGGGCATCTTCCTGAAATAGCATTTAATGGAATAAGCCATGGTATCTGGCTGCCCGATAAATTTCAGGTACTGTTTAAGCTCATAATAGCCGTTCTGTATCTTAAGGCACTCCGCCTGTGACTTTTGAAGGATTTCAAGGGCATTCTGCCCTTGTACCATAATCGTGATTATAAGTCCAATGATCAGTGAACCAATGTTTTTCATCTGTGCATTTTTCATAACCTTTTAATTAATTTCCCAACCTTCACTGATTTTTCTGAGGTCAGCTTTACTATATAGATCCCATCGGGCAGGGAGCTTATATCTGTATGGGCCGAAGTCCCGCTGAATGTTATCTTCATTACTTCCTTCCCGCTCAGGGTAAGTACCGACAGGTTTGCACTTGTTACCGGTTCATGCATTAAAATACCAAGCTTGCCGGAAGAAGGATTTGGGTAAATTTTAAGCGGTTCCTGCACGTCTGCAGGATGGCTGACTCCGGCCGGGATTTCCCCGTTCGTGGTGGTCTTGAGTATGCTGCCGCCTATCCCGGAAACATAAGCTGTTGCGGTATCGGTGATACAAATTGACCAAAGGTCATTATAAGTCCCTGAATTCTGCACCGACCAGGTAAGGCCTGCGTCATCTGTCCTTGTAATCATCCCGAAATCGCCCCCGGCAAAGCCGGTGTTCGCATTTTTAAAGGAGACAAAGTACAGGCAGCCATCGAACCCGGGATCAACCACAGACCAGCTCGCTCCTGCGTCGGTCGTTTTAACTATCGTGGCGTATGACCCCGGGTAACCTCCTACAGCATAACCCGTAAAGGCATTTGTGAAAAATATGGAATACAGCCTGTCGTAAGTCCCGCTAGGCAAATCAGTCCAGGTATTGCCGCCGTCGGTTGTCTTTATAATCCCTCCGAAATCACAGGCCGCATACCCCGTGAGCTCATCCACGAAATACAATGAAAACAGCCATCGTCCCGGGTCGGTGTAAATTACGGTCCAGGTTACCCCGGCATCAGTTGATTTGTAAATAACTCCCGGCGGGATGACTTCGCCGGCGCCGCAGGCATAAACCGTATGTTTATTGGTAAAAACAACTGAATTCAACCACCAGCCTCCAACCGGGCTTACGTCGGTCCATGTATTTCCTCCGTCGGTTGTTCTAATGATCATAGTCCATTCAGGGACATACCAGGCGTTAACCCTCGCGCCTGCCACAATTCCCGTATCCTTGCTCAGAAACGCTGATGAATAGAAATAAAAATGTGTACCCGAATACTTGTTTGTCCATGAGGCTCCTCCGTCGGTTGTTTTTAAAACTGTTCCGGGCTGCCCCGCAGCATACCCGTTCAAACTGTCTGAGAAGCTGATTGACATCAGCAAAGTATTGTTTGCCGGCATCAACCTGTTCCATGTAACCCCGCCGTCGGCTGTTTTATAAATGATACCGAAATAACCCACTGCAAAACCCGTAAAAGCATCGGTGAACTGCAGGGAGCTGAAAAAAGAATCAGTATTCTGCATATGACTGGCCCATGTTACCCCGCCGTCGGTAGTACAGTACATGAACCCCTGTAAGCCGCACAACCAGCCCACATTTGCACTGGTAAACCAGATGGATTTCAGCGTGCTTGAACCTCCCAGGCTCTGGTAAGTCCAGGTGGTCCCGCCGTCGCTGGTTTTAATTACCGAGGTGTAATCGCCCACTGCATGCCCGTTATTGGAATCGGTGAAGTATACAGAAGTTATGGCATGGTAACAGTTCGCATTCTGGGCTATCCAGCTGTTGCCGCCAGTATTGGTCCTCAGCATGGTGCCGTTGGCTCCCACCACAAAGCCCGTATCTGCATCCAGGAAAAACGCTGAATTCAGGTCCTCCGAAGTCCCGCAATTCAGCGAAAACCAATGCGACCCCCCGTCGGTGGTCTTCAGAAGAGTACCATGCATGCCTGTGATGTAACCTGTATTCACATCTGGAAAGCAAACCGAAGTTAAATGGTTGAAGGTTCCCGAAGACTCCCTGGTCCAGGTAATTCCGCGGTCGGAAGTTTTAATGATAGTCCCCGAATCACCCACGGCATAACCAGTCATAAGGTCTGTAAAACAGCAGGAACGCAGGTTTTGTATAGTCCCCGTAATATGGGCGTTCCAGCTGGCCCCGGCATCATCGGTGAAGATAAAAGTACCATGATCGCCCACGGAGTAACCTGCGGTTGAGTTAGCAAAGCAGACCGATTGGAGGTTATTCCCTGTCGGTAGCGGGCTCAGCCAATGCCAGCCCTGGGCTACTGAAAAGTTAAAAGCCGGGACTGCGGTAAGCAGGAAAAGCCATTGTTTCATTTCTTTTTGTTTTTGCTCTCAGATGGTTTCTGCTGCAATGGTTCATTAAGGATTTCAGTTTTTATTCGTTGAAGTTCATACCCGCAACCGGAACAATATTTTGATGTCTCAGGATTGGCCGCACCACAATTTTAACAATTTATCTTTTCCATGTTTGATTTTGTTATTTCGACTGTTTTGAAATCCAGGTTGATTCCGGCAAAATTAACCTTCAATCAATACGAGTTAAACCAAGTTTATTCCCGATAATTACAAGTTCAATTTTTGCTAAATCATTTGAAATGAACTTTTTAATTGGCATAATTTCTTTATTCATCGTGTCTGACAGAATTATTCTATAGTCTTTATTTTCTATATCTAGAGGCCGGTTTCCCTGACTATAGCTGCGCCAGGTTAACTTTGATTCTTTAATGCCGATTTTCATTGAAGGTTCAATTTTAAGCCATTGACCAATTCTTATAATTCCAAACAAATTATTTGAAAATTTGACACGTTTCTTTTCGTAATCAATTAAAGTACTTGTTGAAGAAAAACCAACAAATGCACCTGTTAAAATCAAGATTAGTCCGGCAAGGTGAAAGAAAATCAAAATCAATCCTGCAATAAATAAGATCGTCCCTGCGGATGCTCCCACCGGCCCGAATGATTTTTCAAATTTGTTATTTTCAATCATTTTCTTAGCGTTAATAACGTGTAGCGTCCTGGGCCATTAATATTACAACCTGGCTTTGGAAATTGTAAAGTTTTACAAGGGTTTGAGTGGATGCATCGCTGCTCTGCGGTGTTATTACAACAAAATTCATTGTTGTTTGGTTTGGATTATTGTCAATCCAGGTCCCGGAATTGGCATAAATGCATTTTTTGCCGTTAAAACTAACCCCCGGAACCATCCTGGCCTGGTGGGTATGGCCAAATACAACGATCCTTTTATCTGAGACCGGGTTCAGAAAGTACTGGATTTTTGCCTGGTTGTCGATGTCGGTAGCTGACATTACCATTCAATCGCATGTGCTGTTGTGCTGTGTATGGGTACAAGATTATACGTCTGCCTTGCGTCCCAACGATCCTGGATTCCCTTATAAAGGTTCACATCGATATGGCTTCCTGGCGATGATTGATAAGGCACCACATCGTTGACCGAAAAGGTTCCCGTTATTCCATCCATGTTGGTAACGATGATTTTCTGGTCAAACCGGTAGGTTATCGGGAACTGATGCACCGTTGTTGCCCATATCTTCCAGTATTGATAAAGTAGTTGCTGGCTTGCATCTCCCGAACTGTTTGGGGTGACCATGGGCAAGGTATCCCCGGGTGGCGGGTTTTTTTGGGTTGCACAGAGTGCACCTATCCTTGTGAAAAAATACCCGGGGGGCAGTATGCAGCCCGGGTCGATATCCTGGTTTGAATACGGATCAGGGGCACAGAAAAAGTTGTAGCGGTGTCCGTGCTCAATAGCAATCTGGGGACAGCCCCCGGGGGAATACGTGCCTAAGCCCTGCACATTGTCGCGGGCCTGGTTTACCCCGGGGAGGATAAGTTCAATGCTTGCTGCCGTTATGGCCAGGTCGTGATTCCCGGGAACATAGGTAACCAGGATTTTCCCTTCCCCAATGATGCTGTTCAGGACATCAAAGATCCCTTTGTTAGCTGTTGCCAGGCGTTGCACAAAATCGGCCTGGTCCTTTCCCTGGTAAGTATTGGTTGTGGCCGGAACAAACCATTCATCAACCAGGTCCCCGTCGATTACAAGTTCTTTGACATTGGGTGCGGTTTTTACCTGGTTAAGCAAGGTTACAAGCGGTCCGCGGTTTAATTTGCATTCGGCATAGGAGGTATCGGCGCCAAGATGAAGATCGCTGATGATAACGATCATATTCCTCTCACTCCCTCCATTGCTGAACGGGTTGATTGGAGTGTAGGTTTGACCTGATTTTTTGCATGATGCCAATGCAAATATGAACAACAGCACAAAAAACACGCTTAATACTCTCGCAATAATTTTCATGGTTCTAATTATTTAATAATTAATAATTTAGATTACAGCACTAGTGATTTGATGCAAGAGTATAAATGTTATTATTAGCATCAAATACCTTCTGAAACTGACCAAATGAATAGTTTGAGATCAGTAAAATACATGAGATGAGACTGAATAAAAGTTGCTTTTTCATAAATCGACTATAAAAGTTTATAACACCGTTCTGCCTTTCCACTAACACCCTGTTGTAAACGCAGCAAAAGTTGCACCTTTGCAAAATAACATTGAGTTAGCTTTATTGCGCTTTCTGACTCGTTAAAGAAATATTATTTTATAATTTTCCACCTGACCAGGTTCCAGTCCTGCTGATACTGACCTTTAATGATTTTTCTGACAATACCGATTCCCTTTGCAGTAAATGCTTTGATGTTAGTAGGATTCCATTTCCCTTTAGAATCTGACTCGAAAACGGTATAAAACATATGAGATCCCACTTGTAACGAATCGATATAGTAATTCCAGGGTGGAATCGCTTTCAAAAACAGCTCCCATTCATCCCAGGAATAATAATGAGTTGGAAAGAAATTCCTCATCATGCTGGATTGTTCAATTACATCGCAATACTTGTAACCTGAAGGATAACAGATGTAATACATGCAATAATATTCAGAGTTATTATAGTTATGCTGGGGCATGAGTACCGATTCACATCCACTGACGACATTCCTTAAGACAACGCTGTCATAAGAATGGAGTGAATCATTGTAGTAGATCCAGTAAGATCCTGTTTTAAAGCAAAACTCCTTCAATATTGTATCGATACCAGCCGGAGGATAACCGGTCGGATGATTTGAACAAGGTTCAATACTGTCGGTCACCCCTCCAGAATTATTGATGCCGGATTCTTGTTCATTTTTGTGACATGAGACAAGAAAAAGCACAAATAATAATCCAATAAAAATCCTTGCCATGTAAAAATAATTTTTCTTAACGCTCTGCCGGCCATTTAGCGACTGGTTAGCCACTTTACATTTCTTTCAAATTTATCATTCGTCAGTAATTATAAACCTTTCTGTATCATAAGTGTCATTGTCTTGTATTAATTGTACATAGTAAATGCCGGTTGCCAAGTTGTCCCGGTGTAAAGTAACTGTATGTCCATTGATATTTTTAATCTTTTTAACTAACTGCCCCTGCATGGTATAAACCATTAAAAAAGCATTGGTAAGTACTTTATCTGTTTCCAATGTTGTCTCTGAAGAAAACGGATCAGGATAAATCATTAAAGCATTTTTTGATTTGATGTTTGGTTCTATACCAACATGAGAACAGATGTCAAAGATGTCTCCCCCAAAATTATTTATAGTGGCAGGATTTCCGGTAATACCGCCATGTGACGTCAAAGAAACAGCATTGTTAACTGTATATACCGGCGTAGTTATTGTCGTTGAAAAATAGTTCTGAATACAACTATTCCCGTTCGAATCAGTTTTAATAAGATACACAGGATCACCTGCCCCGAATTTATGAGTAGAACCTGCAACTATAAAACCGTTATCTGTTGTTTGTTGAACAAAACTGCCATTTGCATAGTTGTTGAGTCCCTGGAAGCTTTTTGTCCAGATTGTATCTCCGACAGAGTCAGTTCTTATAAGAAAAGCAAGGTTTCCTTCACTTCCCGTTAATA
>JBAXBP010000133.1:0-9743 GCA_037141915.1 Bacteroidota bacterium
TCTCGACATTTTCCTGAAGGATGTTGACAAGATCAAAAGTGACGAGGATTACGATAAAGCAATGGAACTTGACAAATATGCAAAATTCACTGTTGAAACCATGGCCCATCCGGTTCCTTTTGAGCCTAAAGTAGTGGAAGGAATCTCAACACCACAGGATGAATACCTGCCTATCCTTTCGCCCGATAACCAGGTTGCTTTGTTTACCAGGGTGGTGAAACTTGAAGGAGGTAAAAATTCAGTGGTCTCTTCGGCCAGGATGCAGGAGAAATTCATGTACAGCGACATGGATAAAGACGGCAAATACAGCGCCGGGGAAGAAATGCCTGAACCTTTCAACATCCAGGATAATGAAGGGGGAGCAACTCTTACAGCCGACAACAATACTTTATATTATACTGTTTGTAAATACGATAATGCCAAACACTACCTCAACTGCGATATATATTATTCTGAAAGGGTCAACGGGGACTGGACTGCTATAAAAAGTGTGAGTGACAAGATCAACCTGCCATATTCCTGGGAATCCCAGCCAAGCATCTCAGCCGACGGCAGAACCTTGTACTTCGTTAGCGACAGGCAGGGAGGGTTCGGGGGTTACGACATCTACCGTTCAATTAAAAATGACAAGGGTGAATGGGGGACTCCGATTAATATGGGCCCCGGCATCAATTCGAAAGGCAACGAAAAATCTCCCTTTATACACCCCGATGGCAGAACTCTTTATTTTTCTTCGGATGGCTGGTTGGGTCTCGGGGGGTATGATATTTTCTATTCCCGTATAAACGATAACGGGACCTGGTCCAAGCCAAAAAATCTTGGATACCCCATCAACTCACCTGATGATGAGGTGGGATTTTTTGTGAGCACCGACGGCAGCAAGGGATTCTTCGCATCCAATAAATACAAGGGCAGTGGCGGATGGGATCTGTATTCATTCAACCTTTATGAAGATGCAAGGCCCGAAAGGATATTGTTCCTCAAAGGCACAGTCAGGGATGAACTTACCGATGAACCTATTAAAGCCAGGATTGAGCTGAAAAATGTTGAGACCCATAAAATATCGGAGATCCCCATGGATACGAATACCGGGAACTACGTTGCAGTTGCTCCGTTTAACAATGATTATGTGATGACAGTGAAGAGGGCCGACTATGTTAATGAGACAAAGTATATTTCGAAAGTCGACAGCACCCACCCGGCCATAAGGAATGTGAATGTGGACATTAAGCCTATCGAGCTGAACCAATCATACAGGATCAATGATATTTACTTCGGATTTAACAAATTCGAGCTTAGCGAGGAGTCAAAGATGGTGCTCGACCAGTTGATTGAATTTCTTACCGAGAGCCCCTCTATATGCATACAGATACAGGGCCATACCGATAATATTGGCAACGATGCCGACAATATGAAGCTGTCGGAAAACCGCGCACGCTCGGTCTATAATTATATTGTTCTCAAGGGGATTGCGGTGAAGCGCCTGACCTACCACGGCTATGGGAAAACTATGCCTGTAACCGATAACGACAGTGAGGAAGGCAGGGCAAAGAACCGGCGGACGGTGTTTGTTATCACTAAAAAATAGCGAATCGCTCGCTTATTACAATTTCGCCACTTTCATTATTTTCCCAGCTGGCTGATGACATTCGCCATTTCGATAGCGGCAAGCGCTGCATCAAAACCTTTGTTCCCGCCTTTGGTGCCTGCCCTTTCGATGGCTTGCTCAATATTATCTGTCGTCAGCACTCCATAAATAACAGGTATCCCTGAATCAAGCGAAGCAGATGCAACGCCTTTTGAAACCTCAGCTGCTACATAATCAAAATGAGGCGTTGCCCCGCGGATTACGGCTCCAAGGCAAATCACTGCATTATACTTGCCACTGTTCGCAAGCTTTTTCGCCAAAAGGGGGATCTCGAACGAACCCGGAGCCCATACCAGGTCGATCTCTGCTTCATCTGCACCATGGCGTTTCAGCCCGTCGAGGCATCCACTCAACAGCTTACCGCTGATGAACTCGTTGAAACGGGCGATCACGATCGCAAATTTCAGCCCTTTGGCATCAAGTTTTCCTTCAATTGTACGCATACTTTTTAGTATTAGATTATATCTTATTTTTATTGGTTCATGGGTGAATATAAATTTGAATTTCGAATATTGATCAACGAATTTTGAATATCGAATTAAGCGTTCAACGCTCAACATTCAATGTTCGATATTCTATATTCGTTTTTCATCAGCTCCTCCCCAGTTCACCCACCTTCAGTTCCTCCAGGATCAGCATATGCCCCATCTTCTCCTTCTTTGTCCTGAGGTACTTCAGGTTTCTTGAATGGTTGATGACCTGGATCGGGATCCTTTCAACAATCTCCAGCCCAAAGCCGTGAATGCCCGATAATTTCTTGGGATTATTGGTAAGCAGTTTGATCTTTCGTATCCCGAGGTCGGCCAGTATTTCAGCCCCTGTGCCGTAATCGCGAAGGTCTGCTGCAAAACCCAGGGCATTGTTAGCTTCCACCGTATCCATTCCTTTATCCTGCAGGGAATAGGCTTTCATTTTATTCGGGAAGCCTATCCCTCTTCCCTCCTGCCGCATATAAAGCAGCACTCCCCTGCCTTCCTTCGCAATGGCTTTCATTGCATAGTCAAGCTGGTCTCCGCAGTCGCAACGCATCGAGCCGAACACGTCGCCTGTAAGGCATTCCGAATGAACTCTCACAAGCACAGGCACGCCGTCATCCACTTTTCCCCTGACCAGGGCCAGGTGGTTCTCTCCGGTGATCTTGCTTTCATAGCTGTATGCAATGAATTCGCCGTATTTGGTAGGCATCTGCACTACCGCTTCACGGGCTATGATCTTCTCGGTCTGCCTGCGGTAATCGATCAGGTCCTTTATCGTAATGATCTTCAGCTTGTGTTTTTTCACATATTCCATAAGCTCCGGGACCCTGGCCATGGATCCATCCTCATTCATGATCTCGCAGATAACCCCTGCAGGATAACATCCGGCAAGCTTTGCAAGGTCGACCGATGCTTCGGTATGGCCCGCCCTCACAAGCACGCCACCTTCCTTGTATTCAATCGGAAAGATATGTCCCGGGCGTGTGAAATCCCTGGAACTGGACTTGGGATCGAGTACCTTTTTCACAGTAAGGGCCCTCTCGTGGGCTGAGATCCCCGTAGTGCATTCAATTGCATCAATTGAAACAGTAAACGCCGTGCGGTTGGGATCCGTATTCTTTGTCACCATGCGGTCAATATTCAGGTCTTCCAGCCTGTCGCGGACCACAGGAAGGCAGATAAGCCCGCCCCCGTGCTTGGCCATAAAGTTGATAATGTCAGGCGTCACCTTCTCGGCAGGTATAACCAGGTCTCCTTCATTTTCCCTGTCTTCATCGTCAACTACTACAACCATCCTGCCTTTGCGGAACTCATCAACAGCTTCTTCGATAGTATTAAAAGTGTATTCTGGCATATTTTTAGTATTTCTTGTTCAAAAACCGTATTTATCCAGGAACTCTCTGTCCAGGCCGCTTCCGTGGCCGGTGTTTCCGGTGAATTTCTCAATGTATTTGGCGACCATGTCGCATTCAATATTCAGTGTATCCCCCGCCTTCTTATCCTTCAGGGTAGTCACAGCCATGGTATGTGGAATAAGAGAGACATCAAACGATTCCTTATCCACATGAACAACAGTAAGGCTTATACCATCAAGTGATACGGAGCCTTTAGGGATGAGGTAACGGAGTATTTCGGCACCCGTCGAGACAGTGATCCATATCGCATTATCTTCTTTTTTCAGCTTACGGATGAGCCCTGTACCGTCAATATGGCCAGATACCAGGTGACCGCCAAGGCGTGATGAAAGCTGCAAAGCGCGTTCCAGGTTAACAGGGCTTCCCTGTTTCAGAGCTCCGAGGTTCGTTCTCCTCATTGTTTCGGGCATCACATCAACAGTAAATGAATCCTGGGCCAGGGAAGTGACTGTGAGACAGGCGCCATTCGTATTGACACTGTCGCCCGGCCCGAGACCCGACGCGACCACATCCGAAGTGATCAGCATTGAAAAGGACTTTGCTCCTTTGCTTACTGATTTTACTATCCCTATTGCTTCAATGATTCCCGTGAACATTTTCTTTTTCGTTAAGGCGTTATGTCGTATTCAGATATCCTTCAAACATCAGATCCCTTCCCACCTTTTTCATTTTCATACTGTATAAATTCAATGCATCTTCCATTTTTGCGAAACCGGCTCCGCCTACCGCTGTGGGTGCAGTGGCTCCTCCCAGAATCTTTGGCGCGACAAATGCGATGATTTTATCGACCAGGCCTTCCTTAAGGGCTGAAAAAGCCAGGGTGCTGCCGCCTTCAAGAAGAACCCCGTCTATATCCATCGCCCCAAGGGTGGTAAACAGGAAGTCCAGACCTACCCGACCATCCTTTTCAGGGCAGAAAAGCACCTGTGCTCCCATTCTCCTGGCTTCCATGACCTTTGCCTTATCTGCTTTTTCGGTGCAGGCAATGAGGCAAAGCTGGGGTTCGGCTGTAAGTACCCTTGAATTTAAAGGGATCCTGAAGCTTGAATCGGCTATAACTTTCAGGGGCTGCTTCCAATTCTTTCCTTTGAGCCTGACATTCAGCATGGGATCGTCGAAGATCACCGTGTCGGCACCAACCATCACTGAGCTCATATTGTTCCTCAGTTTATGGACTATCTTCCGGGACTCTTCACCGGTAATCCATCTCGATGCGTTATCAACCGTAGCGATCTTGCCATCGAGGGTCATCGCATATTTAAAGATCACAAAAGGTTTATGACTGCTGATGAACTTGATGAAGACTTCGTTCAGCTGTTTGCATTCTTCTTCAAGCAGGCCTGTGAGGACTTCAATCCCGTTCTCCTTTAATACTGCTATTCCCTTTCCGTTGACCAGGGGGTTGGGATCTTTCATGCCGATAATGACCCTTTTAATTCCCGATCGGATGATCAGGTCGGTGCAGGGAGGTGTTTTGCCCTGGTGGCTGCATGGTTCGAGGGTAATGTACAGGTCGGCTCCTTTAGCGGCCTCACCGGCCCCGGCTATAGCGTTTACTTCAGCATGGGCTCCCCCGAATTCCTTATGCCAGCCTTCGCTGAGAATTTTTTCGTCTTTAACAACCACTGCTCCTACCAGGGGATTTGGCGAAACAAACCCTGCTCCCTTCCGGGCCAGGGTAAGTGCATGTTTCATATATTGAGCAGTGGTCATAATTTCATGTTTCTTCGCCGGAGCCAGGCGTTAAAAAAAACAGAGCCCCAAATACAATTCAGGGCTCTGCGTAAAAACCAAAAAACATGAGATTGATCACCTCAATATCCTGAGTCTTCTTCCATCCAGACTATAACTGTCGGTACCGTAGTTTCAACGGTTCCCTCCGTGAACCCCGGATGAACACATCCTGGATTGAACGGAATAGCGGACTTTACCGCCGATCGGGAATTTCACCCTGCCCTGAAGATTTTATTTATAAAGAACGAAAGAGTTTTGCGAACACCCGGGATAACCCGGTCCCCGCTTCCAATATTACGGAAGGTTCATAAGGGGGAATTGATACTGCAAATATACACCATTTTATGATTTGTGAAAAAATTCACAAATATTTTTTTTCTCATACAGGCTTTGATTTTCAATCATACTTGATGATTTACAGGGCATTAGGCCGGGTTGAGTTCCTGTTCCATTCACAACAACCTTTCCCTGATACCTGGCAATGTCAAGCTATGGAGGGGTTGTCACAAAAAAAAGACCGCCCTTTCGGAACGGTCTCTTTTTTGAAAACAATTAAAATCATTCAATGATGATCTTTTCAATCTGGTTCCGGGTCTCGGTGGTAACCTTCATGATATAGCTGCCCTTGGCGAGGAATGAAAGATCGATATGTTGTTTCATCGTGCCTGCGGGTGTGTATACCTTGTGGAAAACCTGGTGACCCTGGATATCGGTAACCACCACATCGGCGGACTGATTTCCAAGATTTGCGATATTCAGGTCAAAGATACCATTGGACGGGTTCGGCTGAACGCTGATGTTCAGGGCCTTGTTCAGATCGACGATACCGGTACAGGGATCAAAGGTGATATGGAGTGTATCGTTGGTATTACCATGGCATGGTGACATTGAATGAGTGGTGAGAATCAGGCTGACGTGGCCGCTTGTTTTATCATTGGTCCAGGGCGTGTACTGGCAAACCATGTTCTGTGGATGGTCAAAAGTACCGTCGCCAAGGGTTGTCCAGAGGCTCTGGTCATAACCTGTGCCGCTTCCGTGTACTGTAAAAACGGGAACATAGTTGCAATAGGTGGTATCAACCCCTGCATTTGAAGTTGCAGGATGCTGAACTGTAACATCAACCGAATCGGTTATTGTGCCAACCCCGTCATTCACTGTAACAATATAGGTCATTGAAGCAGCGGGATGAGCTACCGGGTTCTGCTGGGTGGAGGTAAAACCTGCAGGATTGGATGTCCATGAAAAAGTATAAGTGCCGCTTCCGCCCGAAGGGCTTACACCAAGCTGTGTGCTGTCGCCAACGCAAATGGTGCTTGGAACTGCAGTTGCTGTTGCCATAAGGATATTTCCAAAGGAGAAGGCACCGATCCTGGTCTTCCAGGTCATAGCTGAAGTGGTGGCATAATATTCCTGGGTATACCAGAATTTACCCGGGGATGAGGGGTCGGCATTCATTGCGCTGTAATCTCCCCACCTTGATCTGCCGCCAAGGGTTGAAGTCTGTGAACCTCCTCCTACAACGATATTCTTTTCTCCGATGGTAAAGGTGCTCAGGGGGTCCGAAGCAAGGCGGCCCGCATAACAAACCGAGGGGTGAACCGTTGAACTGGACAAAGAATACCCAAGGGCAATGTTGCCCAGGGAGTCCATTGCAATACTACCCATCCATCTCCAGGTTGCATCAGGGGCCCAGGTGCTTTCCTGGTAAATACTCCAGTTTGCAGGGGCGCTGCCGTCGTTGCGGAGTTCCCACCAGCGGATAGCTGAAACGTTATTTGTAATATCCTTAACTGTACCTGAGCAAACGATTGACCAATGGTCGTTGAATTTCCTGAAAGGAAGGCGGAACATAAGGCGGCCGTTGATAAGGTCAAGCTTTGTAGAGGTACCGGGTTGCGGAACTTCTGCTACGTTAAGAGGATAGGTGTTATATGAAGCAACCGGGATAGTCTGGAGAAGTGCGTAGGTTGAATTTGAAGGGGTTGTCCAGTCTACCGTGAAACCATACATCCTGATATGGCCTGAGTTAAGCCATGCGAAAAAGTTCGGAGTTCCCATAGGGGGATAATTACCGTCGCAATCGGAAGGCAGAACGGCATAAGCCTCATTCGAACTGGGAAGTGTAAAGGATACCATATTGGCAGTTGAACTTGCTGCGTACATGGCAGCTTTGTCAAAACAACATGCCAAAGTGCCTAAATAAGATGTGGAACCTGATGAAAACCTGTTGGCAGTCATATAAATACCATCGGGCCATACACCGAGTTTCGGATAGTCGGGCATATCGGTGAACTGGAACTGGTAACGGTTCCATGTACCGAGAGGATCGTTGGTTGAAGATACGGCAACCATTTCCCAGAAAGGTCCGTTAGGAAAGGTGGGAAGTGAAAACTGTGTAAAGATCCAGCGGTCGGAAACTTCATCGTACAGAACGACTGCATCACCGTCGTTGGAGTTGTGAGGCAAGCCTGAAAAAATTGAACTGTTCAGGGCGGGGCCGAGAAGTTTGTTGCCTGCTTTATCATAGATAGCATAAACACTGTTCACAACCTGGAAATAATTGTTTGTACCAACATCTCCATCCGTATCAGGAGGATACAGTGATCCACTTCCGTTTATCCCGTCATAAGAAAGCAGCAAGCTGTCGAGGCTGCTTGTCCCCTGGTAATTCTGCAGAGTGCGGTCAACAACAATCTGAGGCTGATACGTCTGGTTCATGCCCGGAGGGAAAAGGATGTTTTTAACAACACCTTCTTTCCATGAATTGTCTGAATTTTTCGGTGCCAGCCTTACAAGGTCCCTTAAGGGGGGCGACACGTCGAAATAGCAGTTCTTTGTAACCTGCGGTTTTAATGCAGGTTCATTCTGAGCCAATACACCAAGTGTAAGGCTGCAGATAACTAGCAAAGTAAAAAGTTTTCTCATAATAACGCTGATATTGTCTGGGTGATACTTAAATTGTTAAAACTTACGGTTCATTTCAAGAACAAAAGTATAGAAAATTCAGCACATTAATACAGTATGATGTATATTTTATATAATTTTAACTCCCACAAAATGAAGCGATCATGAACATAATAGTTACCGGAGCCGGTAAAGGCATTGGTTACGAGACAGTTAAAATACTTTGCAAACATAAACAAAACCATATCCTGGCTTTATCCAGGAAAATGAGTGACCTGAAAGACCTCGTAAGTGATTGCCGCAGGCAGACGCCAGATGCAAAGATCACACCTTACGAGTTCGACATGAACCAGTTTGATTTTTACCCGTTCATTGCCCAGCGGATTGAAACCATACTGCATAAGGTGGATGTGATCATTCATAACGCCGGCAGAATGGTAAGCAAGCCATTTGCGAAGATGGAGCAGGGGGATTTTGACGAGGTTTTCAATGTTAATGTGAAAGCTCCCTTCTTTTTCACCCAGGCATTGCTGCCCCTGATGAACAAAGGCAGCCATATTGTTATGATAAGCAGTCTCGGGGGTGTTCAGCGAACAAAAAAATTCAGCGGGCTTTCGGCTTACAGCCCTAGCAAAGGCGCTCTTTTGATCCTGAGCGAATGCCTGGCACAGGAGCTGGCCGGGCAGGAGATAAGCGTAAACTGTCTGGCCCTGGGAGGTGCTCAGACGAAAATGTTTGAGAAAGCATTTCCAGGTGTCAAAGCCCCCATGTCACCCCAGCAAATTGCAGCATTTATCTCAGATTTTTCCGTGAGCGGGCACAGGCATTTTAATGGGAAAGTCCTTGAAGTTGCACTGGCCGAATCGTGAATCGTGAACCGTGAACCGTAACGATTCACGATTCACGGTTCACGATTCACGGTTCACAGTCAGATGTAGTCTGACTGATCCACTGTTTTTCCTGTGAACGGCGCGATGGCACGCTGGTAGATGCCGTGCACCCATGCAATAGCCATACCATAGTTGGTAACAGGTATTCCTGCATCCACTGCGGGCTTCAGCCTGTTCTGGAGTTGTTTCCCTGTGATCATGCAGCCTCCGCACTGGATGACCATGGCATAATCGGTGATCGGCCGGCTTATCGCTCCCAATCCTGAAACTACGTCGAATTCCAGGTCCTTCCCTGTAAAATTGCTCAGCCACCTCGGGAGTTTTACCCTCCCGATATCATCACATGAAACATGGTGAGTGCATGATTCGAGGATCAGGATACGATCGCCCTGTTTCAGCCCGCTGATCCTGGGAGTGCCTTTAAGATAACTTGCAAAATCTCCTTTCTGTCGTGCAAGAACGATACTGAAGCTGGTCAGCGGGATATCCTTCGGGATTGCTGCATCGGCCTTCGGGAACACCTGGCTGTCAGTGATAACCAGTACGGGTTTGGGTTGCATGTTCCTGATATAAGTGTCGACTTCACGCTCCTTACATATAACACAGATCCCGTCGTTATCCAATACATCCCTGATTACCTGAACCTGTGGCAGTATCATCCTCCCTTCGGGAGCTT
>JBAXBP010000134.1:0-9716 GCA_037141915.1 Bacteroidota bacterium
ACCAGGGTTACAGCAAGGTTGACTACCATCCCCCGGTTTTTATTGCCGGGGAGGATCAGCCTGAACCTGTTTATGAAGGAGGTTCCTCCTGGCTTGATGCCGCTTCAATCTGGCTGACTTTCGAGGCCATGGTCGAAGTAGCCCGGCCTGACGAAGACGCACAATGGCAGCAGTTCTCTTCTTCTCATAAAATAGCCTGGAAAACCGGCACCAGCTTCGGGAACCGGGATGCATGGTCTATAGGAGTGACGCCTGAATATGTGGTCGGCGTATGGGTGGGAAATGCCACGGGAGAAGGCCGGCCGGGACTCACCGGTGTGGGGGTTGCCGCACCCATACTTTTTGATATCTTTAAAACCCTCCCGCCGACAAGCTGGTTCAGGACACCTGCTGAAGACATGGTAAGGATCCCGGTCTGCCGTTACAGCGGGTACAGGGCCTCATCAATCTGCGAGTTCAAAGACACGGTATGGGTGCAGAAAAGCGGACTGCGGACTGCCGCATGCCCCTTCCACCAGGTTGTCCACCTTGACAAGACCGGGCAATGGCAGGTCAACTCGGCATGTGAATCCACAGACAATATGCAGCATGTTGCCTGGTTTGTCCTGCCTCCTGTGCAGGAATGGTACTTCCGTACAAAGAACCCCTTTTACCGCATGCTCCCCCCTTTCCGTAAGGATTGTACCCAGAACTCAGGCAGCAGGAATATGGACCTGATCTATCCTAAAGACGGGAGCTCTTTATATGTTCCTGTGGACCTCGACGGGAAAACGGGCAGCACTGTATTCAAAGCTGCCCACCATAATCCGGATGCAGTTATCCACTGGCACCTCGATGAACAGTACCTGGGATCAACCCGGCAATCACACCAGATGGCCCTTTCGCCCGAAAGGGGATTCCACAGGCTTACCCTGGTCGACCAGTTCGGTGAGTCTATAAGTATTGGTTTTGAAATCCTGACAAAGGAAAAAACATCAAAAGGAGTGCTGAATATTCATTAGGCTGACCGGAGAAATATCATTTCTGCTTCCTGATGATGAAGAAAAGGCAGGAATCATCTACCTCTTTCACCGTCACTTTGATCCCGCGTATCCAGCGGGTAAGCTCCAGGAATTTTTTCGGATGTATTGCAGAAGAGCATAATCCGTCTTTACAAACTATAGAACCGTTCTTTGTTTTCTCTGGGTCAAGATCACCTACCAGCCCTGCCTTTGACTGGAGTGTAAACCATTTCAGCCGTTGCTCCCAGAACTTCTCGGAATAAGTTGAGAATATTGCCATTCCCCCGGGCTTGGTAACCCTCAACGCTTCTTTGATCAATGCCCTCTGATCAACCTTGAAAGCCGAAAGGCCATTCTGAAGGCATAATACGACATTCATGGTGTTCGTAGCATATACCAGCTTCGTAGCATTCATGTGCTGAAGAAAATGATGCTGTACGTTCTTTAGTAACTCTTTTCCCAGAAGCAGGCTTTGCATGGAAGTGTCGACACCATGTACAAATTTTGCTTTCTTGGCCAGGAAAGGGATAAGACGTCCGTAACCGCAGCCAAGATCCAGGACGATGTCTTTGCGGTTGATCTTTTTAAGGACAAAATCGATCTCAGCCTGTATATATTGTCTGACACGCGAAGGTGCAATGTCGTAACATTTCTTCAAACGCAGGGCGGATAAGGTAGTTTCGTAATGGCTGGACAAAGGAAAGAAACTTTATTGCTAATTTACAAAATCCTGATTGACAAATAAAAAAATTGCAAAGATTATTTTCAGGCAACCTTAATCATTATTCTAGGGTCTATAGAAAAATATTTATCGACAATTAGGATTTTTATTTATTTGTTTATCTTTACTGTTAGGTTTTGAACCGGGAAACTGATACCGGGGCAAAATATTGAAATAACACGCCGGCCCGGCTAAAAGGGCATCACCGGTAACCCTAATAACTTCCGGTGACAACAAGCTGAACTTGTGGGATATGGAACATCCCCTTAACCTGCCGATGACTACCGGGAGAAAAAGAAACAGTTATCCTTTGTTTCTCCCGTTCCTGGGACTTTTATTTTTTCTTTTCCCGTTTTCTGCCTTTCCTCAGCAACATAAAGATGTACCTTTTTACCTTGGACATCAGATTCCACCAGGCAACATACCCCAGACCAGCAGTTCTTCAGGCCACACATTACCCATGTACGACCCTCTGACCGGTAACCTGAATACAACCTGCCCTAATTCAAACTTTTCCCAGGGTGATTTTACAAACTGGACGGGCTGTTACGGTTGGTTCAATGCAAGCTGTAATTGCGCTACCCCGGGTTTTCTTACTACCGGCGCACATCCTTTACATAAAATAATCGCAGCCCCTGGCTGGCTTGACCACCAGACCTGTGATTCACTGCTCAATGTCTTCCCTGGCGAAGGTTATGTTGCGAGGCTGGGCGACACCGTATATACCGGAAACAGCGGGAATGTCTGTCCGCCAAATGGACGCGCAATAAAAAAGGAAGCTGAGCTGACCTACCCGATAAACGTTACCTCAAACACTTACCTGTTTATATACAGGTATGCCGTTATCCTGCAAACCGGGGGCCATGCTTCAAACCAGCAACCGGATTTCAAAATCTCAATTACAAATGCTGCAGGTACTATCCTGGACTCGACCTGCGGGTATTACTATATTACTGCACAGGTATCGGGACTGCCGGTTCCCGGATGGCACCGATGCCTGAATTCAAATGGTAATATTTACTGGAAAGACTGGACAACCGTCGGCATGGATCTGGCTCCTTACCTTGGACAAACAGTGTATGTCAAATTCAAAACCCGGGGTTGCGTATATGATACTCATTTCGGTTATGCCTATATATCAACCTATTGCACTTCCCTGATTATTCAGACCGCCCTTTGCGAAGGTGATACAACCGCAACCCTCACAGCTCCGCCGGGATTTGTAAGTTACCTGTGGAATACAGGACAAACAACAAGTGAGATAGTGGTTCCCCATCCCACAACTGGTTCAACCTATTGGGTCAAACTTACTGCATATAACGGCTGTGTCGATACGATCTGGAATACCCTGACTTATACCGTCGTTCATGCAGATTTCAATTCAAGCCCCAATTGCCCTAACCTGCCAACCCAGTTCCAGGATAATTCGACGGTTAACCAGAACCAGATTGTCAGCTGGACCTGGGACTGGGGAGACGGAACTGCTATAACCAATACTACCAACGCAGATCCAACTCACACGTACACGAACCCGGGCACATTCAATGTGAAAATGGTTGCCCATTCAACCGAAGGATGTAAAGATACCATCATCAAGCCTGTGACCATCGACACCCTTGCCATAGTCACCAATGCGCCAATGATTAAAACGATCTGCAGCGGGGACCATGTAAGCACTACCTTCACTTCCAATGTTACAACGGTTGGGTTTACCTGGATTGCAACACCGCAGCACCCACCGACAACCTCAGGCTACCATTCCAATGCAGTACTGAAAACCTATCTGAACGACACATTATTTAATGTCGGGCTCATCCCCGATACGGTCCGCTACGTCTTGTCACCTCACAACAACTCCTGCATTGGCAGGGATACCATTTATAAGGTGGTTGTCCTTCCGAAGCCCAGCCTTTCCAATACGAATTTAAGCCAGACGGTCTGCTCAGGCAGCCCGAGTATTGCTGTTACCCTGGTTCCTTTACCCGGTCCTCCGGCAGTGGTCACTTTTAACTGGACCGCATCTCCTTCAAGCCTCTTGCTTACGGGATATATTCCCTCGGCCACAGGATCTTTGAGCATCCCGGCACAGACCATAATCAACACCACCGCGATTCCCCAGTATGTGGACTACAGCATCACTGCTTACCTGCAGGCAACTTCTGCCTGCCCGGGCGATACCAAGATCTACAGGATCAATGTGAACCCCCTGCCCACTCCCTTTATTTCAGGACTGACTTCTGTTTGCGCTGGTACCAGCGGAGTGGTATACAGCACTCCCAATTTGACAGGGCATGATTACATCTGGACAGTTACCGGCGAGGTTAGTTTTACAGGCAACCACTCCAGTGCAATTACAGTTACCTGGGGAGCCGGACCAACCGGCACAGTGCGTGTACAGGAGATCGATCAGACCCAGCCAACGAACTGCAGCACAACCACTCCAATTTACAACGTAGCATTGAACGCATATCCCACACCCGTCATCAGCGGTAATCACACTCCCTGCGGTTTAAGCGTTCAGTCTTATACCCTTGGCAGCCCTCAGAACGGCCACTCTTACGCATGGACTGTGAGTGGGGGAGCTCCTGCAAGCGGAACCAGCTCAGGCATTTCAGTTACCTGGGGGAATACAAATCCCATCACTATCGCAGCAAGCGAAACCATTGACTACGGAGGAGGAGTGAGCTGCCAGGCCACAGCTCCTGCATTCAGCCTTAGTTTAATTACCTTCCCCCTGCCCGCAGGGGCCATCAGCGGGACGAACCCGGTATGCAATACCTGGACCAGAACCTATACTGTTCCTTCAATCGGAAATGCGGACAGCTATACCTGGACTTACCTCCCGGCAACAGGGGTAACCATAACCAATAACGGCGCAAGCGCCGACCTTGCTTTTGACCTCACAGCTACCAGCGGGACTTTAAAGGTCCATGGAAATAAAACAGGCTGCGGCAGCGGCCCTGATTCTCCTGTTTACCCTGTTACAGTAAATCCCCTTCCCTATATCTCGCTCACATCCTGTAACGACCCCAAAACCACGACTAGCTCCAGGCAATTCTATCTGAAGGGAGGGGTCCCGCTCGGTGGACAGTATTACCTTGACGGAGCCCTGGTGCCCGGGGGGCTCTTAACACCGGGTTCACTCTCTACCACGACCCACCAGATAACTTACAGGTATACCGACATGCATACCTGCACCAGCACATCATCTCCTGTAACGCTGACCGTTTTGTCGGGCAGCGTGCTTTCAATTTGCCCCTACAGCTTTACAGACCCCCGGGATAACTCGGTTTACTATACCCATACCCTGGGCGGCCGCTGCTGGATGCTCAGTAACCTGAATTACGGCACCCAGCTGAATCCTCAAAGCAAGCCCCAAAGCGACAACTGCACTGTTGAGAAATACTGCAGCTTTGCAGATGCCAATTGCACGGTATACGGAGGATTATATCAATGGGATGAACTGATGCAGTACCGTGTACCCTCAGCAGGTGAGTACCTTCAGGGCCTCTGCCCCCCCGAATGGCATGTGCCTACCTCTGCTGAATGGCAGATGCTTATTGACGGGCAAGCCAATCCCGGTAACGGTATCGCCGGCGGGGACCTTAAGGACCCGAATCCCGCCTTTGGCTTCAAAGGACTGCTTATGGGGATCTTCTACCAGAACAATACCTGGGCCTTTACCAGTGGCAATCTTACCGCAACTATGTTCTGGACTTCCACTACGGTTGGAAGCACCAGGGCCCTTATCCGTGGGCTGAACTCCTACGTTGAAAGCGTGTCGGCTTATAATTCACTGCATTCCAATGCTTTTCCTGTGCGTTGTGTAAAAGACTTCTAACTTCTCAGGCAGGATGTTTTATATTTTTTATTATCTTCGCTCTAAATAGAATACAGTTGAAGATCCTCAGCACCATTTTCCTTGCTTTTTGCCTCATTGCCTCCATTTCGCCTTCCCGGGCCCAGGGCGGTATGAGGGATAGGGAAGGAAACAATTATAAAACCTTTGTCATTGCAAATAACATCTGGATGGCCGAGAACCTGAATGTTTCGCATTACAGGAACGGCGATGCCATCCCTGAAGCAAAATCTCATGCCGAATGGGACCGCTACTGCGAAAGCAAAACAGGCTGCTGGGCCTATTATAATTTTAGCGCAGCAAACGGACACAAATACGGCAGGTTGTATAACTGGTATGCAGTGGATGATAAACGGGGCCTGGCACCTTCAGGCTGGCACATCCCAAAAGATGTTGAATGGCTTGTATTCACTAATATCCCCAACCTGGGATTGCGTCCAGGCCTGGGTATGAAAAACACCTGGGGTTGGAAAAATGGGGAGGATAACTGTTCAGGCTCAAATGACACAGGATTCACCGGCCTGCCTGGCGGCATACTGGTTAACGGTAAATTCGAAAGCCTCGGGCTCATCGGTCAATGGTGGTGCGCAACCGAAACCGAAGTCAGCTTTGCCAGGACCCGTAGCTTATGGTGCGACAGTGACGACCTCTGGCTTATGAACACACTGAAACAGTGCGGCAATTCGGTCAGATGCGTTAAAAACTGATTCGCTACAGGGTATTTTCCCAAAATAGATTAACAAGCAGATCTGGATTTCAGGGCAGTTCCGAGATCATTTTCTTTGAAGGCCGGTAACGCCTCCAGAACCTGAACCTGGTGAGCGAACTGAAATAAAACAACTCTCTTAACAGGGGTATCTTCAGGAGATAATGATACAGGCGGTACGTGACAACCAGACTGGTAAAAGTCACGCCCCATCTGATAAAAGTAAAGGGAATTCTCATACATCCTGTATCGGGTGGCAGTGTAATGAGGGCCGAAACCCACCTCCAGAAAAGCGCCAGCAGCACCAGGTTGATCAGGAACATTGCCGCGATAATATACCCATGAGCCGTCTCGATCGCCCTTTTCGGGCAGTTGTTCATGCACCTCATGCAGCTTTCACAGCGATATGACCAGAATGGGCGCTTGTCGACAATAACAATTGCTTTTACAGGGCAGTTTTCCAAACAAATATCACAACGGTCGCAGTCCCCTGTAGCATAAAAGGTCTTTGCCAGCATAAACCTGCCCATAAAAAAATAGGCAATGGCAACAGGGCTGACAAGGATATCCTGGATGATGTCGCGAAAAGCTGTATAAACCCGCTTCCCGTTAAGGATCCTGGATGCAAAAACAACTGTGATCTTCTTGCAATGGCCATAAATGGATTCGACTACTTTCTCCTTCACCCCCGGATGAAAAGAGATCCAGTTCGAAGGCAGGTCAATAGACCTTAAACCCACGATGCGGTATCCCTTGCATAAGAGAATGATGGCCGAAAGCCAAAGGGCAAGACCGCTCAGTCCGGGCACAAACCATTTTGACAGTTTCAATCCGGCCCTGGTATTCATAAGAAAAAAACGGTTCCCGTTCGACCTTGGGAACCTGAAAAGAAAATACATGCTTACAGGCGGGTAATTGAAGCCATGCGTGGGAGAGACAAAACCTATCATTGCACCTGCCGGGGGCCTTTGAATATGCTTCCGGTCAATCATGGCGATGTCGATTACTTCGGTCGGGATATTGCGTTCAACAGCCACCCCCGAAATCCATTTGGCAACATTACGGGCATTGCCGGTGCCCGAAAAATAATATATGAAAAGCTGCTTTACTTCAAACGGCATCTGAACTCAATTTGACAATGACAAATTTAAATTAAGCCATCAACAAACTAAAAAAATAATTTATGAAAAGCCTGAATTGAGATACTTATGCGTAAATTTGACAGCATTCTTCCGTTTTCAAAGAATCAAACCATGCCATGAAAAAGAATATCCTTTTTCTGATCATTTTTATCATTCCGGCTCTCATGTCCTGCAATAAAAAGGATACGACTTATACATCATCCCCCGAAGCCGCATCATCCCAATACTATGTCCTGGACATCAGTCCGAAGATCCCCCGGCCGGGGTTTACCATCCTGCCCCTTGCCGCATACCAGCAGACCACCGAATATACCTGCGGGCCGGCAGCAGTTGTCACCCTTTTGAATTACTATGGACGAAAGGGCGATGAGATGACCATCGCTTCTGAAATGGGGACAAGCACGACCAAAGGCACCACGCTTCCCCAGATGGCCGGCTGGCTCAAGGCAAACGGTTTCAATATAAGCTCAGGTGAAGGAGGAAGCCTCGACCTGATCCGCCAGAACCTTGCAAAAAACACACCCACACTGATCGAATGGAGCGACTGGGGAGGTCATTGGGTGCTGGCTGTCGGCTATGATACCAGGAATACTGTAAACCTGATGGACGATGTTATCATTTTCGCCGATCCATACGACCGACATGATGATTATAGAGACGGGGTTGACTGGTTCAATGCTCAGCGCTTTTATTATATGTGGTATGATGCTTTGCTTTTCGACAAAGTGATGAAGCAAATCTATATCACTGCAACCCCATCAACGTATTAAAACAGCTGAAAAGACTCTAAACGCATTTCTGAAATATTAAAACCAATTTGCCGAAAATGGTAAACAGAGTAGGCATTTTAAATTAGTCAAATATGATCACACCTTATTTTATTTTTATTGCGACCCTTACAGTGGTTGCGGTAATTTTCCTTCTTACCCTTGTTTTCAGCTCGATACTCATTGTCGGGGGACGTGAAATCAAAGTACTGGAAAGACGGTGGTTTGGCAAACAAATGCCTAAAGACCGTGTTTTTGCCATGAGTAATGAGATTGGGATACAGGCTCGCACAAAAGGTCCGGGATTGTACTTTCTTTTTCCTTTTATCTACAGCAGGAAACACCTCGATTTCACAATCATCGGTAAAGACGAAGTGGGCCTGCTGATCTCGATGGATGGAAACCCTATACCGTCGGGAAAGATCTTCGCAAAACCTGTTGAATGCAACCTCTTCCAGGACGGGGAAGCATTCCTTAGTAACGGGGGTGAAAAAGGGTCCCAGATCCCTATCCTGCCCCCGGGAATTTACAGGATCAACACCGTACTATTCAATATCAGCAAGGAGTCTGTGACAGTAATTGGCGAAAACCAGGTTGGCATTGTAGAATGCATCGATGGCGCCCCTATTCCGTCGGGACGTATTTTCGGCAAGGTTGTCGAATGCGACTTGTTCCAGGACGGGGCTGCATGCCTGAGAAACGGTGGTGAGAAAGGCCCCCAGATCAAAACCCTGCCTCCGGGCAACTACCGTATCAACACACGTCTGTTCAAGATAACTGCTGTCCCGATCACTTCAGTCGAAAAAGGACAAGTTGGTGTTGTAACCTCCCAGGACGGGAAACAAATAAGCGGGGGAAGGCTTTTGTCAAAAGCGGTGATGGAACACAGCAATTTCGAAGACGGGGAAGCTTTCCTTAATAAAGGCGGGGAAAAAGGCCCCCAGACATCCATCCTCTTTCCGGGGAAATACCGTGTCAACACGGCACTGTTCAAGGTTGAGATCAAGGATACCATTGTGATTCCCGATAAAAAAATAGGGATAGTTGTTGCCAGGGACGGGCAGCCCCTGCCTGAAACAGAATATGTTGCCAGGCCGGTTGAAGGTCACAACAACTTCCAGGATGTAACAAAATTCCTTGAAAGCGGCGGGCAGCGTGGCCCCCAGTTCGATGTTCTGAAACCCGGGACTTATTATATCAATCCCCTGATGTTCAGCGTGGAACTGGATGATGTAGCGGTTGTTGAACGCGGACAGGTTGCCGTCGTAGTTTCGAACGTAGGGGCTGAACCTCCGCAGGTAAGGGAGATCACCGACCAGATTGCAAACGAAGAAAAAGAACTGAGCGACATTACGACAGGTGATACAAAACCCCTGGATAAACGGGTCGATGTAGGACTGGAGCGTTATGTCGTACCCAAAGGGTTCCGCGGGATACAGCAGGAAGTGGCAGGCCCCGGGATCTATTACCTGAACCGCAGGGCATATATCGTTTATATCGTTGATACAACAAATATCACT
>JBAXBP010000135.1:0-9528 GCA_037141915.1 Bacteroidota bacterium
TACAGGGCCCTCCTCCATACTGCTTTCGTTGATGGCTTCGGGGTTCAACGGACAAAGTTTTGCATTCCTCGGCTACCTGCCTGTTGATAAACAAAGTCGGGCCAGGAAACTCAAAGAAATTGAAAAAACTGCCGCCGATAAAAAGCAGACCCAAATCTTTATTGAAACGCCTTATCGCAATGATGCATTATTCACGGCTATAATGCAAACCTGCAGCGACAGCACCAGGCTCGGGCTGGGTATAGACCTTACCGGTGCATCGGAAAAAATTAAGGTTTATACCGTAAAGGAATGGAAGCAGATGAAACCCGGTTTAGGCAAGTCCCCTGCCGTATTTTTACTTTACCGCTAAAGTTTTGTAACGAATCCTTATCTTTTTCGTCTTAAACACACCTATAATTCCTGTATGGCTGAACCCATTCTGAATGTTGAAAATCTCTCTAAGAGCTTTGGAAAGATCAAAGCAGTAAACCAGCTTTCGTTCGAAGTAACAAAAGGTCAGGTTTTTGGCATCCTTGGCCCAAACGGAAGCGGAAAGACGACGACCCTGAGCATGCTTCTTGATCTTATTCAGCCTGATAGTGGCAGCTTCCAGTGGTTCGGCCAGCCTCCTTCGAAAGGAAGCCGTAAGAGGATAGGCTCGGTCATAGAAAGCCCCAATTTCTTTCCCTACCTGGATGCCGTGACAAACCTTAAAATTGTTGCCGACATCAAGGACAAACCTTACAATGACATTGCCGACATACTTCAGGCCGCGGGCCTTTACGAACGCAGGCTCTCAAAATTCAAGACCTTCTCCTTCGGGATGAGACAAAGGCTGGCTGTTGCTTCAGCTCTGCTGGGAAACCCGGAAGTCCTGATACTGGATGAACCCACTAACGGCCTGGACCCTCAGGGTATTGCCCAGATCAGGGACATCATAGCCATGGTTGCTTCCAGGGGCAGCACCATCCTGCTGGCTTCCCACCTGCTGGATGAAGTTCAGAAGATCTGCAACTATGTGGTGGTCCTGCGAAAAGGAGTAATGCTTTTCAGCGGGAACGTGAAAGAAGTACTGGCGGTTTCAGATTCCATTGAACTTGCTGCTTCCGATAATCAAGGACTGGCAACCGCCATAAGCGAATATCCCGGTTTCAGTTCCTTGACCGAAAGCGACGGGATTATACAGGTGCACTTCAGCCAACCTGCAGACACTGCCGCGATCAACAGTTTCCTTTCGCAGAAGGGAATTATCCTGAGCCACCTGGCCGATAAGAAACGTAGCCTTGAACAGCATTTTCTCGAACTTTTACAGGACAACAAATGATTAAACTGCTGAAAATAGAATTCAAAAAGATCCGCACCTACAAGGTGTTCTGGATCCTTACCGGCCTGTATTTCGTATTCCTTGCTGCAGGGATACTGCTCGCCGAATTCATGATCAACCATATTGTGAATAACGTCAACAGCCGTATGCCTATCCCATTCCCCCATGTGGCTATTTATTATTTCCCCGATGTATGGCAAAACGTGGCGTTCTTTGCCAGCATCAGGTACGTGCTTATCTTCCCGGCCATCATCATGATCATCCTCATCACGAATGAATTTACGTATAAAACCATCCGGCAAAACGTGATCAACGGCATGAGCAAAACCGAATTCCTGGCCTCAAAACTTCTCATCATCTTGCTGATGGCAGTCATCATGAGCATTGTTCTGGCCGCCGGGGCGTTCTTCATCGGGCTTTCCCATTCAGGTTTAAGCGAAGTTGACTTTTTCATAAAAGGCATTCCCTTTATGGTTGGCTTTTTTATCAGCCTGCTGTGTTATATGGTGTATGCGTTCTTCTGTGGGTTTATCCTGAGAAACACTGGTCTCTCAATTGCCATCTTCACACTGTATTCACTGATCATAGAACCTGTAATTTACTTTATTTTCAGGGCTCCATTCATGTTTAAAAACACCATATACACTTACCTGCCGGTAAATTCAGTGATCCGCCTGACTGAGTACCCGGCCATCCCCATGCTTAAAAAAATAATGGGGGTGAACCTCCAGGAACATGTGAGCCTGACCGCATGCCTTATCCCGATAGCTTACTCGGCAATAATGATCGTTACGGTATTCCTGATCATGAAAAGAAAAGACCTCTGAAATTAATTGCCTGAGTAAATCCTTTATATTCCGTTACGTTTGCGGATCGCCCATTCGGCAGTAAGCAGGATTATAATCAGCGCAAACATCCACCATTTCATAGCCAGTTCATCATATTTTCTCTGCAAGTGGATGACTGATTTCAGGTCGGTCCGGCTTTTAAGAAATTTCGCCAGTTCCCTGATATCCTTCTGCAGTATGACCTTCCCTTCATGCCTGGAAGAGATCTGGTAAAGGATATCCCGGTCGGCCACAAGGTTAACCAGTTCAATATCAAGCGGGGTGATGCTTAACTGTCCCTGCTTTTTATACACTCCCTGGCTTGTTCCCACAGAAGCTTCATAAGTATAATTGCCAGCGGGGAAATATCCTGCATTCAGCATGTATGCCTTGTCGGTCCGGCTGAAGACAAAAGGATATGTCTTACCCTCTTCATTTTTCAGCTGCAGTGAAACCTCAGGAGTGTTAATCATTTCATGCCCGGGGTTGAAAAGCGCTGCATCAAACTCCAGGGGATCTCCTTCTTCCAGCCTGGATTTCACATTGACCCTGAAAGGGCTGGGATCTTTTTTTACCGAAAGATACTGGGCAATTCGTGTCATCATATCATCAAAAAGCCTGAAATCAGACTTCTGCATATAATCCGATATCCGCCATCTCCAGAAATTCTCGCCGGCAATGATGCCGACCTTTCTTGAAGGCATATTGAAAAACATGACGAGAGGATACCTGGTGCTGACGCTGCCGATCTTCTGCCAAAGCAGCACATCCATTAACGCAGCGGTTTCAAAGGCGCCCGACATACATTGCAAGGGAGGAAAATCGGCTATTACCGTTGCAGATTCCTTCTCAAAATTAAAAAGGGAGAATTCTGTATTAAGGACTGGCTGTATATCGGTCATCGATTTTTGCCTGGAGTTGATGACCAGGCCTGTTTTGAGACGGTTGAATCCTGCGATATCAGTCTGACTGCCGATGATGAACAAAGCCGGGCTGTCATCAGGCAGGCACTTCTGAATATCAGTCAGTGCTGTTACCGACGGCAGCTGGTAGAAGATATACAGATCGTATTCCTTGCCGGATTTCTTCAAGTCGGCAGCTTTAACCTGGCTCAATTCGAACCTTGAGGAGGATCCCAGGGCTGAAACAATAGCGGCGATATCAGGGTGAGGGGATTCATATACAAGTGCAACCCTTATCCTTGATTCAAGAACCTCGATATAAAAATCCCTTTTATTGTTTGCCTTATTGAATTCTTCGTCGGCAGATTCCAGCTCAACAGAATATCGTTGCATGCCTTTCTCCCTGGCATCCAGTGTACCGCTTACCCTTATAAGGCAATGCTCATTGTATGCAACAAGGTTTTTAGTAAAGACCACCCGACCCGAATGTTTTACAGAAAGTTTAACTTCCCTGCCCTGGTATTTGTCGAGCTGGGCCATGATCTCAAACGGCACCTGGTCATCGAGGTAAATCTGTTTGCTGACATTGATATTGCTGATCAGGGCATCCTTGTGAAGGGATGTATCGCCAAGCAGCACAGAATAAACGGGAACCCCGAGCTTGAGGGCAGCATACGCAGGGTTGGTTCCTTTATTGTAAATGCCGTCGGTTGCAATGATGACCGCTCCAAGGTTCCGGTTTACATACCTGCTGGCAAGTTCATTGAAAAACTCCGAGATATCGGTGTGCTTCCCAAGGAAATCCTGTTTCAGGCCCGGAGAAACTTCCTGGCCGAAAGTATAAGGTGCAATCTCAAACTTCTCAGAAAGTTCAGTACTCAGTTTCGCTATGCCTCCTGCAAGGTTTTTCCTTACCATTGCCGAATCAACAGAAGAAACAACCGACAGGGAGCCGTCTACACCTATCGCAATAACAGGTTTCTCAGTAAGACGTGTGGTTCTCCTGATCAGGGGAGTAAGTAACAGGAATGTGATGAGGCTTACAGATAAAAACCTCAGCAGCATCATAACCCCCAACGAAGGTTTGAATTCCCCTCTGATGTTCTTTCTGTAATAAAGCACAAAAGAAAAGAAAGCCCCGGCAAGAAGGCAGAAAAGCAGGAACCAGATGGGGTATTCAGTTAAAAGGCTCACACAATGGTACTATCAGGTATGAAGTCCGCCGCAAACGCTGATCACCTGGCCTGTAATATAGGTCGACAGGTCAGATGCCAGGAATAAAGCCAGGTTCGAAACATCCTCTGTGGTGCCGCCACGTTTAAGAGGTATGTCTTCTATCCATTCTTTCCTGATTTCTTCAGGAAGTTTCGCTGTCATCTCAGTCTCAATAAATCCGGGTGCGATGGCATTGACGCGGATATTCCTTGAGCCAAGTTCCATAGCCATTGATTTTGAAAATCCTATGATACCTGCTTTAGAAGCCGAATAATTCGACTGTCCTGAATTACCCTCTATCCCTACCACCGAACTCATATTGATAATGGATCCGAACCTTTGCTTGATCATCTGGCGTTGTGCAGCCTTTGTCAGGTTAAACACCGATTTCAGGTTTACCTTTATTACAAGGTCCCAGTCGGCTTCAGTCAACCTGAGTAAAAGGTTATCACGGGTAATCCCGGCGTTATTGACAAGAATATGAAGGTCCCCGAAATCGGCAACCACATCATTCACCAGCTTTTCACTGTCCTCAAAAGAACCTGCATCAGAAGCATAGCCTTTGGCTTTTACGCCAAGCGATTTCAGCTCCGTTTCAAGAGACAAGGAATTATCATCATAAGCGATATCAGAGAATGCAACATTGCCCCCGTTTTCTGCAAAACATTTTGCAATTGCCCTGCCAATACCCCGGTTTGCACCGGTAATCAGGGCTGTTTTTCCTTCAAGTAATTTCATGCCTGAATTTTAGTTAATAATCTTATTCTTCATTTGTACATTGTACATGGTACATTCTCTTACATCCATTTCACCAGCGGAAAATCCTGCCTGTGCGGCAATAACGGGCTCTTTGGGAACAGGCGGAAAACAAAATCATAAACGCCTGCCTGGTTTATGGGGATGTTGCATTCGAAAACAGCAATATTCTTTTCAGACCGTGCAAGATTCATCTCCTCAATTAAAGTAGGAGTTTCTACCTGGTCATTTACTTTTCTTCCAAAAAGGACCTCAAGCCCTACGTCCGTGGCCGAAAGTTCGTTCAGGTCAAGAATGATCTCTGCTGAAAAATTATCCCCCAGCGACAAAGGCATCTGTTCGGTGTAAGGTGTTTTCATCGAAATGATCCTGATGCCCTCCCAACCCCTGAGGACCTTCCTTTTCCAGGAAGCGATATGCCGGGCCATTTCATAGTTTTTACCTGTCATAATCTTGGTCCGCTTGATCAGTTTTGTATAATACTGACGATAATAGTCGTCAAGCTGACGTTTCATCGTAAAATGCGGAGCGATCTCGGCTATGGTATTTTTGATGTAGGATATCCATTTTACCGGGATCCCGTTCTCATCCCTTGAATAATATATCGGGACGATGGATTCCTCAAGAATAGTATAAATTACTTCCGCGTCAAGGTCATCCTGGAATACATCGTTGTCGTAAGTTGCTTCTTCCGGTAATGCCCAGCCTGCATCCGGACGGTATCCTTCGGCCCACCATCCGTCAAGTACGCTGAAGTTTACCACCCCGTTCATTACAGCTTTTTCGCCGCTTGTCCCTGAAGCTTCCAGGGGCCTGGTAGGCGTATTAAGCCAAATATCCACACCTCGTATGAGATACTTGGCCAGCTCCATATCATAGTTCTCAATGAACATGATCTTGCCCAGGAATGCAGGGATCCGCCCTATTTCAATGATTTTCTTAATAAGGTCCTGGCCTGCTTTATCATTGGGATGCGCTTTACCTGCGAAGAGAAACCTTACCGGCCTTTCGGTATTGTTTACGATCCTGTCGAGACGGTCGAGGTTGCTGAACAAAAGGTGGGCTCTCTTATAGGTAGCAAACCTTCGGGCAAAACCTATGGTCAGGGCCTGCGGCTGTGCAGCTTCCCTCATCTGGAATATCAGCTTCGGGTTTTCATGCCGCCTTGTCATATCAATATACAGGCGTGCCTGCAGAAATTCGGTAAGCTGTTCCTTTTGTTTCTGGCGAGTTTGCCAAATGATCTTATCGTCAACAGAATGTATCTTTCTCCAATATTCCGGATTTGACTGATCGTGAAGGAAACCTTCGCCGAAAGTTTCCTTGTACAACTGCTGCCATGATTTTGCAGTCCAGGTTGGAAAATGAACTCCGTTGGTCACATACCCGATATGCAGCTCATTAGCGTAGTACCCGGGATACAGGGGCTGAAGCATTTCCCTGGTCACCCTGCCATGGATACGGCTTACTCCATTGATCTCCTGGGAACATTTAGCTGCCAGAACGCTCATGGAAAATTTTTCATCGGGGTCGTTTTCAACCATCTTACCCAGGTTCAGGAACTGTTCCCATTTCAGGTTAAGATAATCGGGATAATGTGAGAAATACCTTCTCATCAGGTCTTCAGGAAAAGCGTCATGACCTGCGGGAACCGGGGTATGTGTTGTAAATAAGGTGGACGAACGTACAACCTCCATAGCCTGCACAAAGGTCAGTTTTTCATTCTGTATCAGTTTGCGGAGCCGTTCAAGGCCTATAAATGCCGAATGCCCTTCATTGCTGTGATACAGGGTAGGCTTTATATTCAGAATGTCAAGAAGCCTGATCCCCCCAATACCTAAGATGATCTCCTGGCGTATCCTGTTTTCAAGATCGCCTCCATAAAGCTGATGCGTGATGCTACGGTAACTCTCATCATTTTCCTCGATATCCGTATCAAGAAGGTATAAGGGTATCCTGCCTACATCGACTCTCCATATTTTGGCGTAAAGATTACGGCCGGGAAGAGCAAAAGTTATTTTCTGCCAGTTACCCTGCTCATCTCTCACAGGAATGATAGGGAGCTGGGAGAATTTCTGGGGCGTATAGTTGGCGATCTGGTCTCCTGCAAGACTCAGAGTCTGCATGAAATATCCATAACGGTAAAGAAGACCAATACCGATAATATTCGCATTTGAATCACTGGCTTCCTTCAGGTAGTCCCCGGCAAGCATGCCAAGTCCGCCCGAAAAGATCTTAACCGTATCGTGAAGCCCATACTCCATGCTGAAGTATGCTATCGCTTCCGTGTGTTTGTCGGCCGACTTGGCAATGTAGCTGTTGAACTTTGCTGTAACTTTTTCGAGTTGAGCAACGAATTCCACATCATGGCTGAGTTCCTGCAGCTCCTTGTACGACAATGACTCCAGCAATGCAATGGGGTTGAACTTCAGTTCATACCACCGGTCATGGTTGATCATCTCGAACAGCTCGGCTCCTTCATAATGCCAGCACCACCAAAGGTTTTTTGCGAGGCGGTCAAGGTTGGCAAGATTTTCGGGGATTCTTTGCTGAACCAGCACTTTTTTCCACTCAGGCTTTACATCTGAAATACTTTTAAGTGATGGCGAAATGATCTGGGGCTGTTTCCCTGCATACAGCTCAGCACGGCCCATCGCCTTTTCGAGGGACCGGCTGTATGCCATATGATAATAGGAAATCAGGTTCTGCCATAATGCGGATCTTGAGATCTCATAGGCCTTGATCCTGATCTTGATGATCTCCTTTTCATTCTTCGAGGCACAACTGATTACTGTACTTACGATCTCATCGATTACATCGGCATCATTATCATCATCCCTGTCTATCACCGAAATGCAATCCTTAATATTGGGATATAGGTTCTTAACCCACTGCCCGAAACCAGTGAGGTTTGTAGTAATGGTCGGAATATGGAACGAGAGGCTTTCCTGTGAAGAATATCCCCAGGGTTCGTAGTACGAAGGGAAGATAGTGCCGTCAAAACCAATCAGCATATCATAGTACGAAAGGTTGAACACTCCGTCATTGCCATTCATAATGGCGGGAACATAAAACAGTTTCACCTTGTCTCCGGCATGGTTTTTAATCTTAGACTGCTTTATTCTATTTAAAATCAGGTCATTATCAGGCTCGTTCAAGACATGGGTAAGGAACTGCTCCGAACGCGGATTATTGAGGTCTTTCCGCGACATCCATTCCAGCAGCTCTTTCCTTGGGCCTGATTCCGATGCGGGAACAATGATAAAAGCGATCACACTCTCAGGGATGTTTGCCTGGGAATTGATCCTTGACATGGCATCGATAAACAGTTCATACCCCCTGTTCTTCTGCTCATATGGACCGCTGGTAAGGATCAGTATGCTGTTTTTTGAAACAGGCTGCCCTGTCAATGCTTCAGCAACCTGCATCAGCTTATTCCTGGCTTCCGCCCTTTTCTGGTAATATGCATCCTTTACAGGGACAAAGCTGTCCTCAAAACCGTTCGGTGTGATCACATCTGCCGGCCTGCCAAGGAAATGCTGGCATTCTTCATTGGTAAGCGAAGAAAGTGTGGTCAGTATGTCCGCAGCCTGGGCTGATACCCTTTCGAGTGAATATTTTGACACGAGTCCAAACTGCCTTGCAATGGATTCACCATGGTACTGTTCAAGATTCTTATACAGCGGCAGGTTGTTTTTTGCAATATTCCTCCCGATAACGGTTGAATGCGCGCTGAAAACAGTCCCGGACTGGGGCACCTTTGACTTGATATAGAGCAGACCTGTTCCGCAGGTCCATTCATGGAAATGAGCAACGATCTTATCGTTATGCGAAAGATTAAAGTTATAAAAACTTTCAATGACTTTCCCGGCAGCATACCCGAACAGGGCAGGTTCTAGGTAGTCCCATCCGCCCATCAGCGAATCCAGGTTGAACTGTTCCCAGAAATTCGAAAGAATCTTGTCCTTGTCCGAAAAGAAGGGAGTAAAGTCAACCAGGAAAACCAGGGGTTTTCCCGGGATGTTCCATCTCCCGATCTTCAGGCGCAATCCTTCACTTTCGGCTCTTTCCCTCCATGATTTGTATAGAAACCTGTCCTCGAGGAATTCAGGATTCTGGTGAGTTTCCTTCCACACATCAGGGCCTATAAGAATATAATTATCCCTGAGTTCTTCCACCATGGTGAGGCATTTTGTGGAGATAACAGTATGAATTTCTCCTGCCTTATTACATACTTCCCAGCTTACTTCAAAAACGTAATCAGGGATAAGTGTCAGTTCTTCTTTCACACACTATTTATTAAAATTCATGAATAATTGCTAAGCCTTAGGTTTGACGGCCTTCGTTCCTTTCACTGCGGCCTTGGGCTTCGCAGCTTTCTTTTCTTTTACCCCGGCTTTTGGTTTTTCAGCCTTCGTTCCTTTCACTGCGGCCTTGGGCTTCGCAGCTTTCTTTTCTTTCACCTCAGCTTTTGGTTTTTCAGCCTTCGTTCCTTTCACTGCGGCCTTGGGCTTCGCAGCTT
>JBAXBP010000136.1:0-9506 GCA_037141915.1 Bacteroidota bacterium
TGTGACATCCGAAGAATATATCCGCATGATAGCCATCAGCCGAATCATGCTTCCCAACATCCCCAATATACAGGCTTCGTGGCTCACCGTCGGCAAAGAAACCGCACAGCTTTGCCTTCAAGCCGGCGCCAACGATTTCGGCAGCATCATGATTGAGGAAAATGTAGTATCCTCAGCGGGTGCGCATTATTCAATGGATGCCGAAGGGATACAGCAGGCGATAGGCGAGGCGGGGTTTGAGCCGCAGCTGAGGAACCAGGATTTCGCGTGGATCTAGCCTGCGTTTGCATTTTTACACCGCTGCTATTCGCGAGCACTTTTGCATCGCTCCATACAATTCAAAATCTTTAATGCACTGCCCCAAAAGCTTTTTTTCGTCCGGGAGTTGTTGCATTTTTTATGCAACAGACCCCCTTGTTGCATGAATTATGCAACAACTCCCGCTGGCAAAAGTAATATCACGGCCGTACTCACCGACATCATATTTTTTCCCCGGCGGCTGAAATGTTTCGTACCTTTATCTTGCAAATCAAATTCCTATGGCAGCTGCAATTTACCTTCGCCGGGCCCTGTCCCTGTATATGGCATTCATACTGTGCCTTTCGCTGAATGCACAGAATCAGAAAGATCTCGAAAAGATATACAGTTCGACAAACCGGGCGGCCCTGGTGAAAATGGGCAAACACCTCTCTGCAGAATCTGCTTCTTCAAAACAACAGGCTTTGCAAGTGGCCGGGCAAAAGGGATGGCTCACAAGGAAGGTGTTTGAAAGCGGAATGGTCGTAGAGCTCAAGGGGCTGGATCCCAAAGGCAAACCGGTGTATTTCTCAACAGCAAACCTGAATGCAGCAAAAACGGTTTCCACAAACAAGTGCTGGAGCGGTGGTTCTCTGGGGCTGAACCTCAACGGCAACGGCATTGTCCTCAGGGAATGGGATGCAGGCGAAGTAAGGCCAAACCACCAGGAGCTTATAGGACGTACGGTGATGGGCGACGGGGCTACCAACCTGGCCGATCATTCCACACATGTGGCAGGAACCATGCTGGCTACAGGGATTGTTGCTGCAGCTCACGGGATGGAAAACCAGGCAACCCTGAGAGCTTTCGACTGGTTTTATGATTATGCTGAAATGACAACCGAAGCAGCCGCAGGTGCATTGCTATCGAACCATTCCTATATCTATCTCGCCGGATGGTACTGGAACGGGGCGAACTGGTACTGGTACGGCGATCCGGCAATAAGCCAGACCACCGATTACTATTATGGATTCTACCTGTCGGATGCTGCGACCGTCGACTCGATAGCATATTATGCACCCTATTACCTGGTCTGCAAAGCGGTCGGGAATGACCGTCTGGGCGGGCCGTCTACACAACCTGTGACGCATTATGTATGGGACGGAAACAACTGGATCCTTTCAAATACCGTCAGGGATCTGAACGGGGGGCCGAATGGCTGGGATTGCATCTCCTCGGGTTTCGGGGTAAGCAAGAACATTATGACGGTGGGCGCTGTCAATCCCATACCCAACGGATATTCTTCACCCTCGGATGTCGTCTTTGCATCTTTCAGCGGAACAGGCCCTACCGATGACGGACGCATAAAACCTGATATTGTGGCCGACGGCATCGGCCTGTATTCAACCCTTTCGGGAGGAAACACTTCTTACGGCTCAATGAGCGGAACCTCAATGGCTACTCCCAACACCTGCGGATCACTAGGTCTTCTGCAGCAACATTACCACAACCTCCACGGCGTTTACATGAGGGCATCCACACTCAGAGGACTGGTGATCCATACTGCGGATGAAGCCGGTACAAATCCCGGTCCTGATTACATGTTCGGATGGGGACTTCTCAATACCGCAACTGCAGCGAATACCCTGACCCAGAATTGTTCAAACCTTGTCCTTGAAGACACCCTCTTTAACGGTGATACATGGACGATCAACCTCACCGTGACCGGTGCTCATCCTCTCATAGCGACCATTTGCTGGACCGATCCACCGGGAACTCCCCCGGCCCCGGCGTTGAACCCTCCCAACCTCATGCTGGTGAATGACCTTGACATGCGCATCGACGGCAGCACGTATAAGCCCTGGATCCTTGATCCGCAGAACGTAACAGCAGCAGCAACCAAAGGAGATAATTTCAGGGATAACGTGGAAAAGATAGTGATACAGAATCCACCCGCAGGTGTACATACCCTTACCATCACCCATAAATACAGCCTCAGCAGCAGCTCACAGATTTTTTCTTTAATTGTAAGCGGCCTCGATGCACCCCTGGCAGCAGGTTCGATCGGCAGCAGCCAGACCATCTGCAGCGGAACCCTTCCGGGTCAGCTATACGGGGTCCCGCCTACAGGTTCTGTCCCTCCGTATACCTACCAGTGGCAGTCATCAGCAAACAATATTAACTTCAGCAATATACAAGGTGCCACCGGCCTGAACTACCAGCCGGGAATACTTTCTGCAACGACTTACTTCCGCCAGATCCAGAATGCTGCAGGCGGCTGCGGAAGCGTTACAACGAATACCATCACCGTCACCGTGATGCCTCTGCCTGTTCCAACCATCAGCGGTGCGGATTCTGCCTGTGCAGGAGAATCGGGTCTGGCTTATATCACTGAGGATGGCATGAATGCGTATAACTGGAGTGTGTCGGCGAATGGCGCAATAGCATCCGGACAGGGAACCCACCAGGTGCTTGTGAATTGGAATGGCGCAGGAAATGCATCGGTGAGCGTGAACTATTCTGATATATACGGTTGCAGCGCTTCTTCACCAACCGTAAAGAATGTGACGGTGGATGCTATCCCACCCACTCCTGTGATCACCGTTAATGGATTCCTTCTTTCCAGCAATACACCTGCGGGTAACCAGTGGTACCTCGCCGGCTCGGCCATACCCGGCGCCACTTCCCAGACTTATTATACTACGGCCCCCGGCTGGTACTGGGATATCGTAACACTCAACGGCTGTGCATCCGACACCTCGAATAACCTGATAATATTACTTACGGTGGATGAATTATCGTTGAAAGGCTATCGTGTCTACCCGGTTCCGTCGAATGGAATGTTCACCATCAGCGGTCCTTCGGCTCCCGGCAAAGCCACGCTTATCAAGGTATGCAACAGCCTCGGGCAGGTGATCTTCGAAAAATCCCTGGCCGGACTGGCGAACACTTTTACCGAAACCATAGATCCCGGCCCGGTTCCTTCCGGCATCTATACCATTTTACTTCAAACTGCCGAAGGACCTGTAAGCGGGAAGCTGCTGATCCAGCGGTAGTGCCTGCATATTTGCAACGCGGCTTTCGCTTGCATGCTCACACCGCCGCTACTGTGGCAGCGTTCACGCTTGTACATCACACCGCCGCTGACGTTACTGCGTCGCTCATACCAGCTATTTCCCTGGGCCCTCCAAACAGCAATTCGCTCCTTGTACCTAATGCGGCTTGTGTAATGTACTTCGCGCTGAACACCTGATGCAGACTGGGTGAAATGCTGCGCTCAGGTTTCATGGCCATAAAATAAATCTTGAGACAAAAACATTTCAGGGTGATTTTCCATGCGAATGCATCAGGAAATTTGCGTTAAAAAAACCGAGATCTGAGCCGTAAAAATTCCTTTTTTTAAAGACCTGCGCAGCAGGGCTGTCTAGGAATTTTAGGCAAAGAACGAAGGTTTTTAGCAAATTTCCGAAAGCAGAGCAGGAAAATCACCCTGAGAAGAAACCTTGCGAAACCTTATTTCTTTGGTTTCTCCGGGAACTTCAGCAGACCATTCTTTACCCAGTCGGCATACATCGTACCGATGACTTCATACGCTGCCTGGTCTATATACGAAGGATCATCTACAGAGATCTCCGCAGTCCAGAGCAACGCATTATCCGAATTGGCATACAGGTTCGCAGTAAGATTCACCGTGGATGTCGTAACCCAGTAACCGCCGGTTGTGATCACCGAAGCGCCGGGAGCGTAATAAGGATATCCCCAGGAATAATAATTATAATAATTGTAATAGAAATCAGGGTATACCGAGGTTGAAGGAGGCACATAATCCTGCTGCTTGTCGGTCCCCTTGTAAGTCACGATGAGGATGCCGTCGGCACCGGCGCTGTCGAACTTCGATTCAAGTTCTTCAAACTTGTGTTTTGTTCCCGGAGGAATGATTGACAAAGCTTCAATCGCCTTGATCCCCCTGTTGTTGAGGTAATTTGTAATAGTCTGTTCAAACGGCTTCTGGTACTCGAGCTTATCGAACATACCCCAGACCGCAATTCGCGACACCTGCTGGTGTTCCTTAGGATTTACCCAGCTGGTAAGGGTTACGGGCGAAGAACATCCACCGACAATTAAAAGAAGCGCAAAACCAAGCGCAGCAGAGCAAAGTAATTTTCTTTTCATACGTTTATGATTTGATAATTTGAAATTCCTTATTCAAATATAGAAAATTCCGGCGAATTGCCAAAATTATGAATTTAAAAGTGAGGCGGTACCCTCCATGATCAAAGCCGTAGCCCCGCGGTGTTCGCTGATAAAATCGAAACATGCGGCCGAAACCTGTTTGTATTTTGCCTTGTCCGATAACAGCCTGAGAGCAATACCCGAAAACTCATCCGCAGTCCTCACCATAAAAGCACCGCCCTTTTCGATCAGCGCCTCAGCCTCCCAGAATTTTTCGTGCCTGGGACCGAAAAACACAGGCAGTCCGAAAACCACGGCTTCAAGGATATTATGCAAACCCGCGCCAAACGCCCCGCCGATATAAGCGAGATCGGCATACTGGTACAGCTGCGAAAGTATTCCTATCGTATCAATGATGAGGACACGCGCCGATTCTGCATTTTCCTCATTCAAATTTGAATATCTTACGGATGGCATCCCCAGTGAATGTTCCAGCGAACGTATTCTTGGCTCACTCACATCATGGGTCGCAAGAATATACCGTATCGTGGCATCGTTGCTCCTGGTCAGGGGGATCAGCAAAGCCTCATCTTCGGGCCAGGTGCTGCCTCCCATGATGATCCTGGCATCTCCGCAGAATTTCTTCACCAGCGGAAACTGCCCGGCATCAGCGGCAGTCGCAGAAACCCTGTCGAAACGGGTGTCGCCCGAAATCGTGACATTCTCGAAACCCAGCGACTGTATCAGCTTCCCCGAAGTTTCGTTCTGAACGAAAAACCAGTGGATGTTCTCGAGCTGCGCCCTGAACCAGCCTGCGTACCATTGGAAAAACAGGGTTTCCTGCCTGAACACCGCCGAAACAAAAACAGCCGGTATCCCGCGCTGCTTCAGCTCGCTCAGGAAATTGAACCAGTACTCATATTTGATAAAAAACGCTGCCTTCGGCCTCACGGTATCAACCCAGAACTTCGCATTGGCAACCGTGTCGAGCGGAAGGTAAACAACAGCATCTGCATACTTATAATTACTGCGGATGGCATAGCCCGAAGGACTGAAGAAACTCACGATGATCTTGTACTTCGGATAGCGTTTCAGGAGGTCTTCGATCAAAGGTCTGCCCTGTTCAAACTCACCAAGACTCGCGCAGTGGAACCAGATGATTTCGTGAGGGCGCTCACTTCGTTCGCTCGTGAGGGACGTTAAGTCGTTACTTTCGTCACGAATCTTCTCAATTTTATCCCTCAGATCCTGCTTCCAGCCCTTCCTCCCGCTGATCCACGCTTTCGCCCTGGGGTTGAACCAGGATGCTATCCATAGTGCAAGATAATAAAGCCTGAGCGAAAAAGTGTAAAGGAAATGCATTTGAATCAGTCAAAAGTAATTGAATTCAAAGGTAGGAAATTTGGATGAAGTTTTGGATGATCGGTTATGAGTAATGTGCAGAATTGTCCATCACTCATAACTCATAACCGATAACTAATAATAATAGAAATCCTTGGGTTTGCGGGCGTAAACCGGGATGAACCAGCAGGCTTTGAAGCCATAGAACTGGCTCGAATAAGAGGTGTTGTCGTATGCCATCCGGTCGAAATCATACTGCCGCATGCTCTTGGTCCAGGCCTGGATAAACTCAAAGCCCAGGTAGAAATTGAACAGGCGGGTATTGCTCATGAATAGGTATCCAAGCGAAGCAGTAACTGCTATACCGTTATTCATCCTGTCGTAACCCTTTCCGTAATCGCCGTTGATCTGGGGCGTGGTGCCGTCGGGGTTGTTTATCCTGATCTTGTCCTGGATGTATCCTGCACCTATCATCGCGGTGATGCCGCAATTCCTGTTCGGGGCAAGAGTGGGATAGACAGGGAAAATCTTCCCGAATTTCCCGTAAATACTGTATCCGCGTTCGTAATACTGTATACCAGCCATATACCCGTTCTCATCAATCATAAGTCCATCCTTGTCGGATATCATCTTGATCAGCGAATCGGCATTCTTTACTGTGCCGCCGAAAAGGAAATTCCCCTCGACCCCGAAAAGCCAGTTGGAATGAAGCTTATAAAGGAAACCTCCGCCTATGCTGGAATTTCCGCCGAATAATTGTGACAGCCCACCCCCGGGAAGCTGGTATGAATAGCCAACATAGAACATCCCCATGTTGATGGAAGTATCTCTTAAACTGATCTGGGCCGATGTTGCGCTGCCCATCAAACAGAGTGGGATTACAAGATAGAGTAGTCGTTTCAGCATACAATCAGTGTTTTGGATGCGAGATGGGGCGCTTCGCGCCGATGAAGGATGCAGGATGCAGGATATTTCTCATCTTGCATCTTGCATCTTGCATCCTGGATCCTGCATCTTCCATCCTGCTTATTTTTTCAAAAACTCATCCTTCTTCTTAGCGAGCTCCTCGACCTTCCTGTTGAAATCTTCGACCAGCTCGGCAAAAATTTCCTTCACACTGGTGATCTTGGTTGCCCTGAATGCATTGGTCCCGGCAAAAGCAAATCCACCGTCAAAATTACCTTTGACAGCATTGATCAAAGCCGTGATGATGCAGTACGGACTGCTCGAAATATCACAGGTCTTGATGCATTTGAACGGGCATGAAAACGGGTGCTTTTTACCCGCCCGAACCTTCTCGATAAAGGCATTCACGATAGCCCTGCCCGGCATTCCGACAGGAGATTTAATGATATCGATATCCTTCTCAACAGCATCGATATAAGTCTGCTTGAAGGCATTGGAAGCATCGCATTCATTGGTCGTGACAAAGCGCGTCGCCATCTGAACCCCGTCGGCCCCGCAGGCCATGATATCATAAATATCGCTCCCGGTGTAAATACCTCCGGCTGCGATCACAGGTATATTGCAATGATGCTCTTTTTCAACCACCCTTACCTCCTGCTGCACATCACTCACGAGCTTGCACAGCCTGTAATCCTCATCAGTGATCTGCTCCTGCTTGAAACCCAGGTGGCCTCCTGCTTTGGGGCCCTCCACCACAAAAGCGTCGGGTACATAATTATAGGTGCCTATCCATTTTGAACAGATAAGTTTCGCCGCCCTCCCTGATGAAACAATAGGGACAAGCTTGGTAGTGCTGCCTTTTGTAAGGAAAGAAGGAAGGTCAAGGGGCAATCCTGCCCCGCAGAAAAGGATATCGGCCTTTTCCTTAATCGCCGTTTTTACCATATCGGCGAAATTGGTCATGGCGACCATCACGTTCACACCGATAACACCCCGGGATTTCTCCCTCGCGATTCGTAGCTCCTCTATAAGGCCCAGAATACTTGCTTCCAGGAAATTCTTTGAAAGATCACGGTAAAGCAAGCCAAGGCCGGCGCTGGAGATAACCCCCACCCCGCCTTCGTTCGCTACCGCAACCGCAAGTCCCGACAACGACACACCTACTCCCATTCCTCCCTGAATTATGGGGACCTGAATGATGAGATTTCCTATCCTAAGCTGCTTCATATACTTCTTTTTTCGTGAACCGTGAACCGTGAATCGTGAACCGTGAATCGTGATCCGGATCACGATTCACGTTAAAAATGGTAAATCACCCCCACTCCTGCATTAAAAGTAGAAACGGTTCGTTTGATCTCATATTTTGTCGGAGCAGAATAATAAGGCATCTGCACCCATTGCCCGGTAAGCGTATCCATTATATTCCGGTATCCCAGGAGTTCCGATCCGTAAGTTTTGGAAGCCTTTGGAGTTCCCCCGAGATAACCCACCTGTACGTTAACGCCCCAGTGCTTGCTGATCCTGTAACCCACGCCCGCAGTTACTGCATACCCGAAACCTGTTGCAGTAAGCGAAACGTTGGAGGTATCTATCGGGCTCTCAACATTGAAATTGGTCGATGTGGCGACGATGACGCCCAGCAGCGCTTTCACGTTCAGCTCTACCTTGCCGAAATCCCTGATGAAAACCGGTCCGGCCAATAAATAATTATTGAACCAGCCCGAAGTCCCGAGTACGTATTTCGTACCGTAGGGATTGGTGGTTGCTGCAATATCCTTATACCCGTTATGCTGAAGGTCGTACTGAAAAGCCAGGCCGAAACCTGTCTTCCCGAGCCAGTTCAAAGTAAGCGAACCCACCCAGCCGTTTTTCGCGTAGCCCGACTTCTGGGTTTCCTTATCCGTTTTCCCGTAATCCCCCAATGGCATTGAATAGTTCATGTTGAACTCAAGTGAAAATAAATCTTTCTCTTTTGGTTTTTTCTCCTTTTTCTGTATTTCCTGGCTGTGACTGTGGATTGGAAACACCAGGAAAGATAACAGGATCATTGGAAGGAAATACGACACTAACTTCATAACAATAAGGAAATTCTATGTGCAAAGATACGCATTTTTAACGGACTTATGCACATCCCTTGCCTGTTAACGACAAAGTTGTATTTTTGCCTCTTAGAAAACGTAAAAACAATTCGTACATTGTACCTGGTACATTGTACATAAACTTAACACATCCATGAAACAATATCTCTTTATCCTCCTGCTTGGCCTGTTCGTCGCACAACAGTCCCATGCCTGCACCAACTTCATCGTCACCAAAAGTGCATCCACCGACGGTTCGACAATGATCTCATACTCAGCCGATTCACACCAGCTTTACGGAGAATTATACTTCTGGCCCGCCAAAGACTGGCCCGCCGGAGCTATGTATAATGTAATCGAATGGGATACCCAGAAACCCCTGGGCAAGATCCCCCAGATCAAACATACCTACCAGGTCATCGGCAATATGAACGAGCACCAGGTCGCTATCGGTGAAACCACCTTCGGCGGCCGCGAAGAGCTTCAGCATCAGAAAGATGCAGTTGTCGATTACGGTACTCTCATCTATGTCGGATTACAGCGTTCAAAAACAGCCCGCGAAGCCATCAAGGTTTTCGGCGAACTCACCGCTGCTTACGGTTATGCTTCCGAAGGCGAATCTTTCAGCATTTCCGACCCCAACGAAGCCTGGATACTCGAGATGATAGCCAAGGGCGACGGCCAGAAAGGCGCAGTTTGGGTCGCCGTTCGGATCCCCGACGGATACATATCCGGCCACGCCAACCAGGCAAGAATTACCCAGTTCCCGCT
>JBAXBP010000137.1:0-9453 GCA_037141915.1 Bacteroidota bacterium
TGAGCGTAGCGAATCATCCCAAAAAATAAGGATCATGAGCGTAGCGAATCATCCCAAAGAATAGGGATCATGAGCGTAGCGAATCATCCCAAAAAATAAGGATCATGAGCGTAGCGAATCATCCCGGCAGAACCCTTTTTTTCTCCAACACCCTCCGGGTTTAGCCTTTTTGGATAAAAGGTTGTTATTAAGGATGTTTATTTGCTTTCGGTCTTTGCAAATAGTATATTTGTAATACTCTTTTAAGCTCTTTAAGTTTTCAGTGATGACTTCTGAAGAGTATGAAGACATTCTTTACGACCATCGCATCCTGCGGTGGTCGGCCAGGATACTGGGGACGATCGAGGTGGTGTTTTTATTTTACCTCGCTTTCACCGAGTTCAGGGAAGAAATAAATAACAACAGCCCTTCGCCGTTATTGACAATGATCAATGGACAGTATTTCTTAACTGTCGCATTGACCATCGCTTTTACAGGCCTAATCATTGCCTATTGGAAAGAAGGACTGGGTGGCGGGATCTCACTTGCCAGTTTCAGTGTGTTATTTATCGGCTGGGCTGATTTCCATGTGGGTTTTATTCTTGGCATGGTGCTGGCTTCCCTTCCGGCCATATTGTATTTTACATATTGGTTGACTGTTTATCTCGATCTTAAGAAAACAGGCCTGAAAGGCGGATAAGGCGAATGAAAAGAAATTCATTCATTTGAGCGAATGGCCGATAATAATTCGATTTGCTTGTAGATCTTGCCAATGAAATTTTCCCAGGAGTGGCTGCGGGCCAGGTCGATCCTTAGTTTTTCTTTTCCCGGACTGTTTTCCCGGATGGCTGTTTCGATCAGCGAAACATATTCCTCCCGTGTACCGGCCAGGTATACTGAATCTCCGAAATAGTTCATAAACCTGGTTTTGGTGGCCACGATGGGTTTTCCCATCGAAAGATATTCATCGATTTTCAGGGGATAATTGGTATCGGTGAGCGGGTTGACAAGCTGGGGGTTGATAGCGACATCGAAATCCTTGAAATTGAGCCGCTGGACGGCTTTGAGGATTTGCCTTGCAAACCTTTTCTCATTGACCCTTAGCAGGAAATCATAAATACGATTATCCTTGATGAGATTGATTGATTCCAGGACCGTTTTCGGATAAAAAACAGTTAGATTATCGCTAACCTGGCGAAGGTCCGGATGTTTTCCCCTGAAGACCGCCCAATATTTCCGGACTTCCGGAAAATTAATCTTGAGAAGCTGGAAACTCCGTTGCAAAGGCGGGCCTATGAAAAGAACCCGATTCCTTTTTGAGATCTCTAAGGCTGCATTTTTAATTGTCGTCCCCATGGTATTATCCCAATGCCGCGGGACTGATAATGATGAAATTCCTCCCTTCTACCATACTCTGCACAATAAATGTGACCTGTCCCGGAATTTATTCATCCTTCACTCAGATTTTACAACCCGGGTGATTTGCTTTTGCGCCAGGTTCAATCATGATTTATTGTACACCAAAAATAACCATTCATTCGGAATGCAGGAAATAAACCGGCATTAACTTCCGGGCAGAGCCCTGGACCCGGGTTCCGCCCCAGAAGGGGCGGGGAATTCACCGGGAGAGATTAAATGAAAGAAAGTCTAAAATTCAACATGCGCCCTGATCCCGAATGCATGGACGGGCCCGCGGTCCATATTATAGGCAGGATGAAGGATGAACTGGTAATCGGGGCTCAGCCAGAGATATTTCCTGAAGAAGCGGAAGTTGTAATACAGTTCGATGATGAATTCAGGAGAATAATTGAGGTTGCCGTCGCCTATTATAAAACCATAGCCCCCTGCTTTAAGGAAATCACGGTGATCGGCCGAGAGCCCGTTTGCAATCAGGGCCAGCCCGAACTGGTCATCGGCACGTTTCCATAATCCGCCATTAATTGATATTCCTGCGGAAAGATGCCTGTCGATCTCGGTAAAAGCAAAGGTTTCGTTTTGACCGTCATTCCAGCCACCGCGAAGGAACAGCCCTATATTTTTATGGACTGCCTGCTCCATATTAAGCCCGAAACCAAATTTGGTACGGCCTAAAGCCCGTGAATATGACAGGTCAGGAGTGGTGTCATCAGCGACTCCCCGATCAATGGCCTGCCGGTAATTCCCCATCTTCGACTGGTTGAAATACCCCATTACACGCACCGCTCCCGGCAGAGACCTGATCCTGAATTTTTTCTCAAACTCCAGGGCCTGGGCATTGGACCTGAAAATATCGAAATCCATTTCCGAACCATTAGGCAGGGTTGCAACCATTACAAATCCGTACCGTACGGCCCAGGTGGGTTTCACCAGCTGCAACACGACACCGTAAGTATATCCGCGAACATTTGCGGGATAATCCCAGGCCCCGTTTCCCATCAATGTCCAGTTGTAAAATTGTGTCCTTGGATCATTGCAATATGAGTTATGGTCAAAGAAATCCATCATGCTGAACTTCCCCGCGCTTACTGAAAGATAAAAATCAGGTACATCTCCCGGTAATTCATTCAAATCGTCTTCTTCGAAATGTTTGCCCTTCGACAAACTGAAGACCTGGGTCAGGTACAGGCGTGCAATATAAACATGCGGAGCCGGATCGCTCACCCGGTAGGTCTCACCGTTAGGAAAACCAGCAACTCCCAGGGTATGTGAAAAACCGCTTCCCCCGCTGAGTTCCGGATTAAAAAAGGCCGACGCCCCTTTCCACAGCCTTGTTCCTAAGAACAGGGTTGAAGTGACCGAAAGAGTCGATTCTGCATTTGTATCAAGGCTGTTTTTCCCTGAATACTTTGCTTTAAAGTAAGGATGATACTGGGCTAAAACCGTCATCTGGAAATGAAAATTCCACCATGGAACGTTCTTTACCGAATCAGGTCTTGTCTGGGCCTGAAGGAAGACCGGGATGATCAGAAATAAGATAAGCCTGAGTGGATGTATTGAAAGATTCTTCATTTACCCGGGATTGCATTTTGCCAATCGAATAATTACTTGCAAAAGTACATATGTCACCGGAATTATTAAAAAATCATCCGGATTTAAGCTTTAAAGTTTGGTATTAACCACAGGGCTCTGCCCCAGAGGAGCGGGGAATTTACCGGGAGAGATTAAAATGAGGTCCTGCTACAGTTTTACGGCAAACACCGCATTGATCGAAATCATGGTGTCGTTGGTCTTCCCGAAATACATATACCTGGCTTCCCCTCCCACGATGAACATCTTGCCCAACGGATACAGGTAGGAAGCTGTAGCCTCAAAGTTCGACACCGAGATCTGGTGGCTGGTTATTTCAGGCCCTATGCCCGTGATCTTGGTATACTGAAGAGCCAGTCCGGGTGCGACGGACAGGTAGAAATTATCGACTATCCTCATCCGTATAACGAGGAATAACGGAACCACGTTCATCCTCGATTTCATATTGTATTCGGATGTGATTGTCGAATCAACCCTGAACATCCTGTAAAATCCGGTTTCCAGTCCAAGGCTGAGCCGGTACTCAGGCTCCCACATAAATCGGAAAGAAGTCCCTATGAAGTCCTTCTGAACATTTTTTGCCGGGACAAGATCCATATTTGAAAAATAATGAGACCATCCTGCCCCGACCGCGAGGGTAAAATGTGATTTAGGATGAGGGATGCCGGATGCGGGATGTGCGAGGGAGTCAGGTTTCTGTGCCCGAGCGGTACAGAGAACCATCAGGCAAAGCGATGCTGTTATTAATGTCTTTCTCATGTCTTAGTTCTCCCGTATATAGTGATAATATCCAACTACGAAGGGATAATTGGTAAGGATGCCGTCGAAATGCCCGTCGTTGATGAACTGCCTGATCCAGTCGACATCATCGAGGGTCCAGGTCCAGGCGAGCCTGCCCTGGCTGTGCATCTGGGCAACCAGGTCATCCTGGGTTCCCTGGGTCCAGCGAGGTGCCCATACCATGGAATTTAAAGACTGAACATCATCGGTACTCAGTTCGCAGAGTGAAGGAATGTTCTTATAATCGGGCTGGTTCATGAAATCATTCATACCATCAGTTGATGGTATGCCAATATAAATATGCAGGTCCCTTCCTTTGTCTTTTGCCCTTTGCAGCATTTCCTTCTGTATTGGAACCACCGCCGACATAGTCGGCACTTTTTCTTTCATATCGAGGTAAACGTCGGTGATCAGGGTACTATCGACCGTGAATATCAACGCATCCCTCAGTGTCGGAAGATGTTCACCGTGGAGGAGGCGCACCATGTAAAACAGCTGGATATAGGTAAAATCCTTGATTGGGCCCGAAAGCGGACCTTTCTGGGTGAGGCGGATGTTAAGATCGGCATCGTGGTACAGCACCGGGATCCCGTCGCTGGTAAGCTGCACATCGACCTCGATACCTGTGGAACCCAGCCCTTCGGTGAAATTGATCATGGCAAGGCTGTTTTCCGAAACCGGCAGGTGGTCGGAAGTCCGGCCCCCGCTGCGGTGGGCAAGGATGGAAAACTTTTTACTCAGCAATGCAGGGCTGATGGGCCTCAGGTAATTGAACTGAAGGGGGTTGTTGATCTCACTGCCCGAAGAGCCGTAACCTCCTTTGATGATAATGGTACCGGGATGAGGATTTGCATTCACGATATCCGTTCCGCCCTGCTCTCTTGAAATATATGCAGTCGCAGCACCGGTATTGTCATTATAACAATACCTCCAGTAACCCTGCAGCATGATCACCGAATCAAGCTGTCCCACATCAAAAACAAAATAATGCCCGTCGGAACAGAATACCGACATCTTTTTGCGTGACCATTTGATCACCACCTGGTCGCCGAAAACATCATTTCCGGCAGACACGGTATAAATTCCGTCCATCACTTTACGCGAAGGATTTGAAAGAGGATATGTCTCACTAAGGATGGAATTGGGGCCTGCCGTAGGCAAGGCGAGGTCGGTGGTCTTATAACATCCTGCCATCAGCAGTGCAATCCCTGTTAAATAAAAGATCGTTCTTCTCATAACACCCAGATTAAGTGAAGTTCAGGAATATGATAGTAACGGGCGAAGGTTGAAAAGACCATCCAGGCAGGCCAGTAATGCTGCAGGTAATTATCCTTAAGACCTATGACCAGGACTTTCTTTCTGAAGATGCGCTGTTCAATATAGATTGCTGCGGTTACACCATCGAAGATATTGCTGCCGCTGACCATTACGTTTTCCCCTGTTTTCATCTGCTGCCAGCCAATGACCACCGCCTCACCCTTGAAAGTGAACGCGAGGGTTTTGGTATTAAAACCTACAGAGAAATTAGGGTACTGCAGTATCATCATTCCAGTGTTTGCGAAACCTGCAATGTTCATCATTCCCAGGGCATAACCAAGATCATAGCCAAGGTTGAACGAAAAATTTTTGTGGATGTAATTCCACCGTGCACCAACGGTCACCTGGTTGGAAACTACTACTGTATTCACACTTCCTGCCAGTGAAAACCCTAAAGGTAATCCAAAGGTAAGCTGAAGATCGATCAAAGGAGCCTGAAGTGCGTTTTCCACCCAGTCGTAAGGCAGCTTGGTGAAATAAAAACCAAGCCCGTACTGCATTTTATAATTCTGATAATGGTGAGGGAAATACATACTTTCCCTCCCTATGTCAATTGGAGGAGATTTCTCCTGGGGATGCAAAAAAGCCGGCATGCCGATGATCACGACAACCAGCAGGCATCGTAAAATAATTCTCATAACCTTTGATTATTGGTGGGTTAAAGATAACACTATCTTCAGGAATCCCTCCAGTTGGATATCTCATCGATACGAATATACCCAGCAGTGAGTATGGCACGATAGAACGACCCGGCCTCGGAGCCCGGTGACCTGAGGATAAACATGATCCTGTCATTACCGTTGATGAAAACCCCGGGGTCAAGCCGGTTGAACTCACGCCCCAGCCGTTTTTTCAGATCGGTGAGTGCATTCTGATCTGTCAAAAGCTGGCGGATATCGGAGATGGTTGTGGAGTATTTCATGTACACATTATGGTCCCAGACTTCCCGGTAAGGCTTCTGGTCCCTTGAATTCATGTATTTGATCATGTCGATATTTTCCTGGCTTACAACCCCGGGCTGAATGGTATTGAGAGCGAGGATAAGGGTTTCATCAAGATAGATGAGATCCTGGGCAGGTTCAAAATATTTGGAAGCTTTCCCGTTTTGCTCCAGGTCACCTATAACCGCTGAAGTTGCCATGAATTTAATCGGCGGCACGGTTGCAGCAGGGTTAATGCCCTGGCTCTGGCTGAACCCTGTAACAGGCAGCAAGATGAGAAAAGTGTATAATAGTTTTGTTTTCATGGGTTTTGAGTTATTAAAAAAATTTCGGGAAAGCATCTGAGAAACCGGTAATAATGAACTGCACCCCGATTGCAAGTGTGATAAGTCCGAATATTTTAGTGAGCACATCCAGCCCGGTTGCACCCAGGTGTTTAATGATCACGGGTGCATAGCGGAAAGTTAAAAAGATGATACCTGTCATTATGATGACAGCTGCCATTAATGGAAAATTCAGCCATGGCTGCTTACCTGCTGTTTGGGCAAAGAGGATAATGGTCGACATAGTGCCTGCCCCGGTAGTCAGGGGGATGGCAATGGGAATGATGGCGGTTGATATACTCTTTGAAAAGCTGAGCTCCTCCTCTTCAATGGCTTTACGAACCGTACTCATCATTCCGAACCCGGTGCTGAGCAGGAGTAAGCCACCGGCTATCCTGAAAGCCGGTATGCTGATCTCGAAAAAATTCAGCACGGCAAGCCCGGCAAACAATGAGACAACCATAGTTATGAAACTAGTAAGGGTGGCTGTACTGCAGATGCTGTTCCTCTCTTTAAGGCTGCGACCTTCGATCAGGTTGATGTACAGCGGGATCGCCGCTATATTATTGGCGACTGCAAACAGGCCCAGGAGATAATGCTGAAATGAGGAAGAATGCATAGGCAAAATGTTTATGTAAATGTAAGAAATGTACAATTTACAATGTACAATGTACGAATGAAAAATCGAAATTTGTAAATTGTACATGGTCCATTGTACATCAGGATTATTGTTCCACGACCATTGTGGTGTCTACCGCATTTTTCAGCATCATGCGGGCAGGGCCCCTGAGGGTGACTTCAGGTACAAGTTTATCAAAATCCTGCTGGCTGATCCAGCCTTTGTTGAGCATTTTTCCCGAGACAAGCCTGTAGAAATCGGCCATAGAGGCACGCAGCCTTCCGTCTTCATCAAAATTATATTTGAACCACTTGGGCCTCGGAATGATCGAAGCCATAAAAATCGCCTCAGCCAGCGTGAGTTTACCTGCCTCTTTATTGAAATAGAAACGGGAAGCCTCATTGGCGCCATAGATCAAAGGCCCCCATTCAATGATATTCAGGTAGACTTCGTAGATCCTGTCCTTGGTGGCCAGCTGCTGGTTCTCGATGAGCCAGACTATAAGCGCCTCCTCCAGCTTACGCACCATGGTCTTGTTCCGGCTAAGGAACACATTTTTTACAAGCTGCATGCTGATGGTGCTGCCCCCGCGTACGAACCTTCCTTCCTTTATATCAGCGATTATTGCGTCGCGGAATGCCTCGGCAATGAACCCGCGGTGGAGATAAAACCCTCCGTCTTCCGAAGTCATAACAGCATACTGAAGATAAGGAGATACCTGGGAAAGCCTGCGGAAGTTGGGATTCGCCGCACCGACTTCGAAAGTGCGCACAGGCAGTCCATCTTCAAAGGCCGTATACATGAAAGCGCTGTCAAGCTTGAGCAAGGTCCTGTCACCATATGAATTGACCGCGAACTGCTGCTTTTTCAGCTCCATTTCAAATTTAAGGGAATCAGGTACCGACAGGTCTGCAAAAAAATTAATGAAAAACGAGAGTTCCCCCGATGTTTTAAGGCCCTGAAGATTTATAAAAAGCCCCTGCGGCAGGGAGGAAAAGAGATCCTGCGAAGGAAAGGGCGGTTTATTTATCCTGAAAGTGATCTGTGCAGGCGGCCCGGGCCTGTATTTCAGGTAGGGATGAAAGTCAAGCCCGTTAAAAGCAATATCGGTGGCCGAGTCCAGTTCAATGGCTTCCTTTTCAAAATTGACATGATAATCAATACCAAACTTCTGAAACTTCACCGTGTCGGCTGCTATCTTCTTATGGTAAATCTCAAGCCCTGTGAATGCGATCCTGCCCCTGATCCCGGCAGCAGTATCCCCGGGATTCACCGCCGAAAGGCTGAACCTGAGAGAATCAAATCCGAAACTGGCATTCCATTTAAACCCTATATAGGGAAATTTTATTTTTTTATTGACTGCGGATGAGAGAGCGAACTCAGCATACCGGTTCCGGCTGTCAAGGATGCCCGATACATTCCACAGGGTTTCAGAAGAATCCTCCCTGACCCTTATCATGGTGCTGAAGCCATGGTCAAGCAAGGGGAACCTGTCGAGATGCACCCTCACAACATGTGAACCGGTGGTGCTCCTGATATTAAGGTTACTGATATCGGTACGCCCGGGGATCTTGTCAAAGACCCAGCGGAATAACCTGTTTGCCGCTTCAGCGTAATCAGTCCTTTCATTCCTGGTAACTGAATCACCTCCTCTGCCGACCAGCTTTGAACTGTCCTTTTGAACAGTGTGTTTCCTGGCATTGAGCAGGAAATTATAGTTTGTAAGGCTGTCGCGGCGGTACACCGTAAGGAAGAGGTTCCTGATCTCAAGTGAAGAGATGTTCAGCCTGCCTTCCAGTATCCTCCATGCATTAACTGAAACAACAAGGGTGTCGATCTTCAGCAATGAATCTTCGCCGGCAGCCTTAAGGCTGATCCCGCTGAGAAAAACAGTCGAGATGCCTTCGAACCTTGCTTTTGATATCCTGAGATCCGCATTATACCCGGCATTGAAACGCTCAATCCTGGAACCCAAGACAGACCTTAAAACGGGGTTGCGGAACATGAAACAAAGCAATAGTGTAAAGAGCAGTATGGCTGCGCTCCACAATAAAGATTTTACAATACCTGATGTTGCCTTCATGAAAAAAATTGCCGGGACCTTTAAACAAGCCCCGGCAAAGTTAAGGATATCAGAACATATGCCCTATCCCGATGTAAAGCCCGCTGCCGCCGTCCTGTTTGTTGAACGCGAACCCGTAATCTACGGTGAGGATGAAATTTTCATTGTATGCGACCCTGAGACCCAGTCCGGATGCAAGATGCAGGCAATCGCTGGCGGCACTGAAATAATAGGATTGCAGGTTCTCGGGGATGAGGTTCCTGTATACTTTCCTGGGCTGCACCACCATCCCGGCGTCGAGGAAACCCACGAGGCCGAAATACAGGTTCTGCTTCAGGACATGAGTTCTCCAGAATTTCCAGCGGAGTTCAATATTTCCAAGGGCTACTCCATCCCCCACCACGCGGTCGCGCAAAACACCTCTCA
>JBAXBP010000138.1:0-9393 GCA_037141915.1 Bacteroidota bacterium
GGTTGGTCATAACCGGCCAACCCTACTTTAAAGTTTTACCGGACAACAGTGATTCTTTTTATGAATTCCCCTTGATAACCCTGTCTTTTGTATCGACAGGTATGATATTAGAACGTTGGAATTCAATATTTTCATTGAATATTTTACGATACGTCACATGTCTCTTCGCAAAGGTGGCTCCCACGGATTCGTGCAAAGCCCTCATTTTAGGGTTGAAATCCCCTACCCAGCCGAGTTCAATCTCCGTTATATGCTGTTTATGCTTCATAACTTCATTCAGATGGTAAAAAATTCCTGATTCCACCCCAAATCTCTGGAACTTAGGCTTTACACCCATGATAATGATCCTGGCCCTGGTGATGGTTTTGTTGTATTTCAGCCACAGAAATTTCAGCTTGTTAAAAAAATGGAGTTTGCCGTGCAAATGTTTGATGATCTGGTTCACATCGGGGAACTGAACAAGGAATGCCACTGGTTCCTCTTCATAATACGCAAACCAGATGAGCTCCGGGTCGATGAAAGCTTTCGCTTTCTCAAGCCCCTTGATGAGTGTTGCCTCGTCCATGGGCGTGTAATTCTCATGAAATTTCCAGGCATCATCATAAACTTCCTTCATGTCCTTGATAAACTTATCTCTCAGTGCAGGTTCATAGTGCCTGAAAGTCAGTTCTTTTTTACTCATGGCCCATTCGGCTATCTTCCAGAAACGCTCCGGAAATTTTTTGGTCAGGTCGAGATGATTCGAGATCTGTTCAAAATAAAATTTGAACCCGTAGGACTCAAAGAAATCCTTGTAATACTGTGGGTTATAATTCATCCCAATGCCGGGATGCATGAAACCTTCTACAAGAAGCCCCCAGTTCACATCGTTCTCCCCGAAATTGATTGGCCCGTCCATGGCCTGCATCCCCCTGGCCATTAGCCAGTCCCTGCATGTATCGAAAAGAAGGTATGCAGCTTTCTTGTCATTGATCACCTCGAAAAAACCCATGCCCCCCGTGGGCTGCTGAAAAGTAAAGGCTTTCCTTTTATTGATGAATGCCGCCGCACGGCCTGTCACTTTGCCGGTATCATCCTTGAGTATCCACCTGATCGCCTCGCCATGATTAAAAAAACTGTTGGTTGCAGGGTTGAATACCAGTTCTATTTCCTGGTCCAGAGGCCTTACATAAAAATTATCACCCTTGTACACAGTCTCGACCATGTCAAGGAATGCACGCCGGGAGGGCGTGTCGGTTACTTCAATTATCTTCATAAAAGCGAAATAGCGAAAAGCGAAATAGCGAAATAAAGAAATGGCGAAATAAGGAATCGGGTAATTTAAATTTCGCTTTTCGCTATTTCGCTTTTCGCTATTTGCCTTGCAAAATTATACATTTCTCAACTACATCGTACATCGTACTTCTTTTCTATCTTTGCTCATAGAATTTATGACATGAAGAGACTGGACTGGTTCATCCTGAAATCTTACCTGGGCCCGCTGATAATGACATTCTTCATCGCATTGTTCATTTTACTGATGCAGTTTGTATGGAAGTATATCGACGACCTTGTCGGCAAGGGCCTCGAATGGTATATCATCCTTAAACTGCTCTTCTTTGCTTCATCCACCTTTGTTCCCATGGCACTTCCCCTCGCCATTTTGCTTTCATCCCTGATGACTTTCGGCAACCTGGGGGAACATTATGAACTGGTTACAATGAAAGCTGCAGGGATAAGCCTGTTCAGGATAATGAGGTCCCTCGTCATCGTTTCCATCCTCATTTCAATTCTTGCTTTTTATTTTTCGGACGTCATCCTGCCAAAAGCCAACCTTAAGTTTCTGTCATTATTATATGATGTGAGGGAGAAAAAACTTGCATTTAACCTCAGGGAAGGAGTATTTTATAATGGCATTGACGGTTTTGTGATCAGGGTGGGTAAGAAAGATGCAGACGGGAACACCATTCGCGACGTTATGGTGTACGACCACACCAAGCATATGGGCAATGTGTCGGTCACCGTTGCCGAATGGGGTAAGATGGAACTGAGCGCCGATAAACGTTACCTGGTATTCAAGCTGTACAACGGTTTTAATTATGAAGAACGCATCGATCTCAGGAGGAACGAAATAACAAGGCCCTTCCAGAGGACCAGGTTCAGTGAACAATACCAGATGTTCGATCTCTCGGGGCTTCAGCTTAGCCGCACGGATGAGAACCTGTTCAAGAAGAACTACGAGATGCTGAACCTGGGGCAGCTGCAGAAATCGATAGATTCGATACACCAGGAAATAAGGAGGGAAAAAAAGATCTCCTCCGATAACATGTATAACAACTTTGTGGTCCTCACCCGGCGCGACACCCTGCTTCCGCCTGCGAAACAAAAGGCTGCGGACAACACTGCAGGTGTGAAGAAAAGAATTTTCCTCCCTACTTATGTACTGGCCAGCTTCAAACCCGCTGACCGTGCATCTGTCATTAATGCAGCCTATAATATTGCCACTTCGGTCAGGGAAAATGTCAATATTTCAGGTCAGAATTTTGACAACCAGGAGAAACTGGTGTATAAGCACCAGATCGTCTTCCATAAAAAATTCACTTTTTCAATAGCCTGCTTTCTCCTCTTCTTTATAGGAGCCCCTCTTGGAGCCATCATCCGCAAAGGAGGATTAGGCATGCCCGCCGTCATCTCCACTATTTTTTTCATCCTTTACTGGATTATTTCTTTCATCGGCGAGAAGTACGCGGCCGACGGACAGGTCCCGGCATGGGAGGGTATGTGGCTTGCCTCGGCAGTATTGCTGCCCATCGGGATCTTCCTCACCAGAAAAGCCACGAATGACGCATCTTTGCTGGATATTGAAAGCTGGATAAAGTTCTTCAGGAAGATCTTCCATATTAAAACCGAGCAGGGCTTATGAGGATACTCTTCCTTTGCAACAAATCACCCTGGCCTTCAAAAGAGGGAGGGCCTATGGCGATGAATATGCTGATCGAAGGAATGATAGCCGCCGGACACAGCGTCAGGGTCCTTGCCGTAAACTCCTTTAAATATAATATCAGTATGGGGGATATTCCTTCAGCATACCAGGAGAAGACAGGGATAGAACTTATCGATGTTGACCTTAAGGTGAAAGCTTTCCCTGCCTTTAGAAACCTGTTCACAAATAATTCCTACCATGTCGAACGCTTCGTCTCGGCGAAATTTTCAGCCCGTCTGAAGGAAATATTACAGGCATCTGATTACGATATCGTTCAGCTTGAAATGGTGATGATGGCAGCTTACATTAATGTCATCCGCAGTCATTCAAAAGCAAAAATCGTTTTAAGGGCTCATAATATTGAGCACCTGATATGGGAAAGGGTGGCCGAAAACACAGGCAATCCTCTGAAGAGATGGTACCTCCGGCACCTGGCAAGGACCCTGAAGATATTCGAAATGAATGTGATAGGCCTTGTTGACGGGCTTGCAGCCATTACCGGGAAGGATGCCTCATTCTTCAGTTCCCATACCAGCAAGCCTGTAATTGCAATTCCTTTCGGCATAATCCCCGGGGATTATGTTTTTGCTGAAAACTCAAAAAAGCACCCAACAATATTTATTATTGGGTCGATGAACTGGATCCCTAACCAGGAGGGGGTACGCTGGTTCCTTCAGAATGTATGGACCGACCTGCATAAGCGTTACCCCGAACTCGAATTTCATATTGCCGGACGGGAAATGCCTTCCTGGATGAAAAATCTTACTCTTGATCATGTTATTGTGGAAGGCGAAGTCAGTGATGCATCAGCATTCTATCAAGCAAATGACATCATGATAGTCCCCCTGTTCTCGGGAAGCGGGATCAGGGTCAAAGTGATTGAAGCCATGGCATACGGAAAGACCGTTGTTTCGACTTCAATGGGAGCCGAAGGGATCATGTACACCCGGGGAGAGAATATCCTGATCGCCGACCTTGCCTGCGAGTTCTTTGAAATGATATCGATTTGCATTGAACATCCTGAAGTCCTCAGCAAAACAGGATCAAACGCGAGGAAACTGATAGAAACAAGCTATGACCGTAAAAAAATCATAGCTGAACTTGAAGGATTTTACTCTAATCTCGCCTCTTAAGCAGGATTTTCCTATTTTTGCCTTCCACTAAACAACTCATGAGAATATTTTTTCTTCTGCCACGTGTTCCTTATCCAACGGAAAAGGGTGATAAACTGAGGGCATTTCACCAGATCAAGCAGCTTTCACGGCATCATGAGATAATCCTGTGCGCACTCAACGACAGCGTTATACACCAGGATGCGCTTCATGTCCTCAACAAATACGTAAAAGCGGTTCACGTGATTAATCTTAATAAATTCAGCATTCTGCTGAACATCATCATTGCTTTTTTCAGCGGGCTTCCCCTGCAGGTAGGTTACTTTTACAACCCTTCAGCGAAGAAAAAGATACTGAAGCTGATCAGGCAGTACCAGCCCGACCATATCTTTTGCCAGCTCATCAGGGTGGCTGAATATGTAAAGGATTTACCGATACCAAAGACGATCGATTACCAGGATGTCTTTTCAAAAGGCATGGACCGGAGGATCGCCCTTTCCCCATTTTACCTGAAACCCTTACTGAAAATCGAACACCGCCGGCTTCAGAATTATGAGCGAATGATTTTTGACCGTTTCGATAACAAAATCATCATTTCGGAACCCGACAGGGACCTCATTCCTCACCCTGACCGCAATAAAATCGTTGTGGTGGCCAATGGGGTGGATACCGGTTTTTTCAGCCCTGTTGTGAAAGAAAAGCATTACGACCTGGTATTTACAGGCAATATGGGTTATCCCCCGAACATCAACAGCGCAGAATTCCTTGTTAACCAGATCCTGCCTAAACTTCTTCCGCACAAGCCCGACCTTCGTCTCCTGCTGGCCGGGGCTAATCCGAATATCCGGGTCATGGTACTTAAGTCCGACAATGTGGAAGTGAGCGGATGGGTACCCGACATGCGCGACTGTTATTCCAGCGCGAAAGTTTTCATCGCCCCTATGCAGATAGGGACGGGCCTTCAGAACAAACTGCTTGAAGCCATGGCCATGCAGATCCCCTGTATTACATCTCCTTTGGCATCCCAGGCTCTCAATGCAAAACTTGGTGAAGAGATATTGGTGGCAGAGACACCCGAAGAATATGTCAAACATATACTGTTCCTGCTCAACAATCCTGAAAAGGCAAATGAGATTGGGATCAGCGGCTGCCGCTTTGTCCACAACAATTTCAGCTGGGAAACTGAAACAGCGAAGATAGAAGCCCTTATTGAAAAAAAGTAGCGAAGTGGCGAAATAAAAACATGTGCAATGTACCATTTACCATGTACCATGTACAAAAACAGTTCTACACAAATAAAACAGTAATATTAATCCTTTAATAATTTGTACATTGTACATGGTACATTGTACATTTGCTCTATGGCTGACGATAAAAAAATAATTTTCTCGATGGTGGGTGTCAGCAAGACATTTCCTCCACACAAACAGGTTCTCAAAGACATTTACCTGTCGTTTTACTATGGTGCCAAGATCGGGATCATAGGTCTCAACGGTTCCGGGAAATCCACCCTCCTGAAAGTCATTGCAGGAACCGAAAAGTCTTTCCAGGGCGAGGTTGTTTTTTCTCCCGGGTATTCAGTTGGCATGCTTGAACAGGAGCCACTCATGGATGAGACGAAAACAGTGAGACAGGTAGTGGAGGAAGGCGTGCATGAGGTTGTAATTCTGCTTAAGGAATATGAAGAGGTGAACCTGAAGTTCGCCGAGCCAATGAGCGATGATGAGATGAACAAGCTCATTGCAAGGCAGGGGGAGCTGACCGAACTTCTCGACCACCATAATGCATGGGAGCTTGACAGCAGGCTTCAACGGGCTATGGATGCCCTTCGCTGCCCCGAAGAGAGCATGCCGGTGAATGTGCTGTCGGGAGGTGAAAAACGCAGGGTTGCCTTGTGCCGGCTGTTATTGCAGGAACCTGACATCCTATTGCTCGACGAGCCCACCAACCATCTTGATGCTGAATCGGTGCAATGGCTCGAACAACATCTGAAACAGTACAAAGGAACCGTCATTGCCATCACCCACGACAGGTATTTTCTCGATAATGTTGCAGGTTGGATACTGGAACTTGACCGTGGAGAAGGCATTCCATGGCAGGGCAATTATTCTTCATGGCTTGACCAGAAATCGAAGCGTCTTGCCATGGAAGAAAAGCAGGAAAGCCGTCGAAGAAAAATACTGGAACGTGAACTTGACTGGGTGAGGATGTCTCCCAAAGCAAGGCAGGCCAAGGGCAAAGCCCGTTTGAGCGCTTATGAGAAACTGCTTAATGAGGATGTCAGGGAAAAAGAAGAACGTCTTGAATTATATATCCCCAACGGCCCGAGGCTTGGAAGCCTGGTGTTAGAGGCCGAGGGAGTTTCCAAATCTTTCGGGGATAAACTCCTGTTCGAGAACCTTGGTTTTGCCCTTCCCCCTGCCGGAATAGTGGGCATCATCGGCCCTAACGGGGCCGGGAAGACCACACTTTTCAGGCTGATCATGGGAAGCGAGAAAGCCGAAAAAGGCAGCTTCAGGATAGGTGAAACAGTAAAGCTTGCTTATGTTGACCAGAGCCATGCTGCCATTGATCCTGAAAAAACTGTTTACCAGGTCATCTCGAATGACAGCGAGACTATACAGATGGGCGGAAAGCTGATGAATGCAAGGGCTTACGTTGCAAGGTTCAACTTTACCGGAGCAGACCAGGAAAAGAAATGCGGAGTGCTGTCGGGAGGTGAAAGGAACCGCCTGCACCTGGCTCTTACCCTCAAGGAAGAAGCCAACGTGCTGCTGCTTGATGAGCCTACCAATGATATCGATGTGAACACTCTTCGCGCACTTGAGGAAGGGCTTGAGCATTTTGCAGGATGCGCTGTCATCATTTCGCATGACCGCTGGTTCCTCGACCGCGTTGCCACCCACATCCTGGCCTTTGAAGGCGATTCCCAGGTTTATTTCTTTGAAGGCTCATATTCCGACTATGAGGAGAATCGTAAAAAACGCCTGGGCGATGAAGCACCAAGACGAATTAAGTACAAGAAGCTGAAAGCTTAAAAATGTACGATGTACCATGTACATGGATTTATGATAAAAATAAACAAAACCCTTCTTGATTCCGTATCTTCCGAAGCCAGGTCGATTCCCCGGAGGCGGAAGAATTACAATTTCCATAAGGAATATTCCGACACTCTGCAGAGGCTGCTGAATGCGATGGAGCCAATGAGTTATATACAGCCTCACAAGCATGAAGATCCCGATAAGCGGGAGGCTTTCATAGCTCTTCGGGGGAGGATACTGGTTGTTGAGTTCGACCAACACGGGAATATCACCTGCCATATGATCCTTGACCCTCTCAATGGGGTCTATGGGGCAGAGATCCCTGAACGGACATTTCACACTATTGTCTCCCTGGAAAGCGGAAGTGTGGCTTACGAGCTCAAGGACGGACCATACAGCCCTATCGATGATAAAAATTTTGCATCCTGGGCCCCGCCTGAAGGGTCGTCCGAGGCGCTGTCTTACCTGAAAAACCTGCTCAAACAACTGAATGTCGTGAACCGTGACTCGTGAACCGTGATCCGGATGACGGTTCACGAGTCACGGTTCACGAGTCACGAGTCACGGTTTTTCATATCTTTGCACAAACAGCTGTTAATGTCAGTGCAGAAACCTTCCATTCCCAAAGGAACAAGGGATTTTACCCCGGCCGAAATGGTACGCCGGAATTTCATTTTTAATACAATCCGCTCGGTGTTCGAAGTCTTCGGCTACCAACCTATTGAAACGCCTGCAATGGAGAATCTCTCCACCCTTACCGGCAAGTACGGGGAGGAAGGCGACAAACTCCTGTTCAAGATATTGAATTCGGGTAATTACCTGGACGGCGTCGGTGACTCGCGACTCGTGAACCGCGAACCGGAGGCCGGGATTACCGATAACGACCCACCAATCACGATTCACGGATCACGGATCACGGATTTTACCCGTCACATCTCCGAGAAGGGCCTCAGGTACGACCTTACCGTGCCTTTCGCCCGCTTTGTCGTACAGCACCAGAATGAACTGGTATTTCCTTTTAAACGTTACCAGATACAGCCGGTATGGCGTGCCGACAGGCCGCAGAAAGGCCGTTACAGGGAATTCTTCCAGTGTGATGTGGATGTGATCGGAAGCCCGTCATTGCTTTATGAAATTGAACTGATCCAGATCATCGATGAAGTGTTTTACCGTCTTGGCATAGAAACAACAACCCTGGTCAACAACCGCAAGATCCTTGCAGGCATTGCCGAAGCCATTGGGGTGCCCGACAAGCTGACCGACATCACGGTAGCCATAGACAAGCTTGATAAGATAGGGCTTGATAAAGTCAGCCAGGAACTGGTCGAAAGAGGGATTCCAGTATCAGCGGTCGCCGCATTGCAGCCGGTTCTGCTGATGCAGGGGAATTTCGATAATAAAATAAGCATCCTTGAGAGTTTCCTCAGGAATTCTGAAACCGGTTGCAAGGGACTTGATGAGCTTAAACACATATCAGGGCTGATCGGTGGGCTTGATCTGCATAACAGCTGGGATTTTGACGTGCGCCTTGCCAGGGGACTCAATTATTATACGGGGACCATTATAGAAGTTAAGGCGAACCAGGTAGCCATGGGAAGTATTTGCGGGGGCGGACGATATGATGACCTTACCGGGATCTTTGGGCTGCCAGGGGTTTCAGGCGTAGGGATATCCTTCGGAGCCGACAGGATTTATGATGTATTGAATGAAATGAACAAATTCCCTGAAACCATTCAGCATACCACAAGGGTTTTATTTGCCAACTTCGGAGCTGAGGAAGAAAAATATTCCCTTCAGCTACTGCACCAGACCAGGAAGGAAGGGATTGCATCGGAGATATATCCTGATGCTGCAAAACTGAAAAAGCAACTTGAGTATGCAAGCCGCAAACAAATTCCTTATGTTGTACTGATAGGGAAAGATGAACTTGTGAATGGAATGTTAACGGTAAAGGAGATGGGCAAAGGGGAACAAAGTTCGATGAGCAGGGAAGAATTCATCAGCAGACTAAAAAATAAATAGCGAAAAGCGAAAGGCGAAATAAAAGAAGCAATAAGCTTTGGGCGAAGCCCAAATGAGCACGCAAATGAAATAAGCAATTGGTGCGAATAAATAGCGAGAAGGAAAATTTGATAACTAATACTACAAATACAAAATGGTCAAGAGAACTTTCAGGATTTCGATTTTAGGTGCCCGTTCGTGGGTTATCGGATCAGAGTGAGGTTATGTACAAATTAACATGTACAATGTACAAATCCGTGTATTTGTCATTTGTACA
>JBAXBP010000139.1:0-9275 GCA_037141915.1 Bacteroidota bacterium
ATTCGTACCATCCCAATACAGTGAATAATTCCCTTCGATGCAGTATTTTTTCACCAGGGTTTTTACATAGCACCCGCTCAGGTCATAAATTACAACTGCCGCATCTGCAGCCTGCACAAGGTCGAATTCTATCGTAGTCCCGACCGAGAAAGGGTTAGGGTAATTCTGTTTCAGCTGATCAGACGGTGCGGTGGCGCTGCCACCGGTTTCCTCGATTGCGGTAATATCATCGGGTGTCCAGTAATCGGGAGGATCACCGGTCATGGTTGGGCCGGGTGTAAGGTCATGTCCTGCCAGGGCAGGATGGTCGGCTGCATAGCGGTAAACCCTGAAAACACCGTTATAAGTGGGATAATGATCGGTTTTAATTTTCTTGATCCCGTCGCGGGTCATGGGGTTGATATATTCCCAAAGGATAGCGGTGTCGGAGGGTGCAACCTCGAAGAAATGTCCGTCGTTCATTGAACAGATCAGTGTATTCCCGTTAGGAAGGCGCTCGGCGCTTGAACCGATAGTACTATAAAAAGAAGTATTGTTCTTACTCGAATACATCCAGACGGTTTGTTTTGAAACATACTTCTTTTCTTTCATCAGGTTTGGATCAGGGGAGTTTACCTGGTTATAACCTGCATCCGGGGGGTTGACGAAATTGCCTGTGTTCACGCCGGCGGAATTCAGGTACGGGTTGATCTCGATGATATAGGACTGGGGTGTGAGTTCGAACAGGTTCTCGGCATTGCTGAAGATCAGGAAATGTCCCTCGCCGGGCAGCCCCGGCCTGATCCACTGTATGTCGTGCGCCCCGCCCATCTGCTTATTCCCGGCAGTTGCCTTTTCCCAGTTATCCTCAACTGAAGGAGGATCCCCCTGGTCATATTTTGCAGGGTCGCCAAAGCGGTACTTGAAATCACCTGCCGTAGTCGCTGCAAGGGCGATGCTTGCAACGGGATCATTGGCGACGAAGGTGTTTCCATGGTCCACAACGTAAAATTCCCCGTGAACCGAGTTGACCACGATCAGGTCAAGAGTCTGGTTATAATCGAGGGAGTTGCAATGCAGCCAGTCACTTTTAACATGATTGCCGCGGATGTTGAGGTTTATCCTGCCCGGTGTATTGGCAATAACGCCGTAGGTTGATTTAGCCGGGTACATATCCTGGACCACATGGTCAAAGAACCACCATTCCCAGATCACGGTCCCAGCCCGGTTCACTTCAACAATGGCATCCATCTGGGAGCCTGTATAGTCATACTGAGCGTCGCATCCGGCATCGAGGCATTGCTGGGCCGTCAGGTCCTTATTTGCTATAAAGATGAAAGTGGAATCTCCCAGCTTGGTATTGTAAATTTTTGCAAAATCATGATGCCCGTGGTAATTGCTGCGGCTCTCAGTGTATTGCCATTTCACATTCCCGTTCCAGTCAAGTTCTTTCCATACATTTTGATTGCTGGGGTTGCCGCCCACTGCATCAAGCAGGGTCCCTGCCTCGGTAAAACGGGGATTTGTGCCTAAGGCCCAGGTATGGATAACATGGCCTTCAAAATCTATTAGATAAGTGGTCCCTCTTGTGCCGAACAGGGTATAACCGGCATAGGTCCTTGTATGATCCCAATACCTGGTTTCGGTCTTTACCATGAAAGATTCCTGGGAAAGAAGTGAAACCGAAAAAAGGAGAAGTCCCGATAACAACAAAATCTTTTTCATAATCTGGTCTTTAAATTATATTGTTGCTCCAAATTTATTTTACAATATTAACAGGCGCAAAAACAATCAATATACAGGCTGTTTTTATCTGCGGAATGCTCTTTTTTCTCAGCGGCAGATAATTAGTTTTTTACTGATATCGTAATCCGAGGTATGAATCATTAAATAATACATTCCACTGCTGAACCTGCTCACATCGATTGTATTTGAAGCGGAACTCAGCAATGGTTCTCCCAGCACGTTCAACAGGCGGATTAAATACTGCCCTGTCCCTTCCGGCAACAGAACATTTACCTTGTTACCGGCCGGGTTGGGATAAACCCGGATCAGGGCTCCCTGATCATGGTTCACAACTCCGTTCGGGCAGCTTCCTATGGTATAACTGAAAGGCACTTCCATGTTATGATGCGCGCCGCCAACGGTATCGGCCGGGAGGTAGGCTCTTACGAAATCCACAGTCACACAGGAAGAAGAAACCGTCACCCTCACATGGCCGGCTCCATCGTATTTGTCTCCTGAGTATGCGTCTCCGTTTGCAAGCATCCCTATATTATAGGTTGAATCGCAGGAGATCGGCACCTCGTTATAGGCGATCCCGTCGAGCACCTCGTGGGCATAGAGGTGGTCGTGCCCCTGGAAGAAGATGTTCACACCATTATCAATAAACAGCTGGTGTATTGGCTTTCCCCAGCCGGGTCGTTTATTGTCAAAATTATAGGTTGTTCCATCGGCTTCATAACCACCCCATTCAAAATACCTTGCAGTACTGATGCCTCCCCGGCCCTGGCCACGGGTGTGGTGAGCAAATACAAATTTGAATTTTGCATTGGAATTTTCGAGGGTGTTCTTAAGCCAGGTGTACTGAGGGAAACCAAGTGACCAGTTCCAGTTCTTAGGTTTTGGGGTGGTATCGCATTCGTTGCGGTATACATCCAGGACAACGAACAAGGCGTTTCCCCAGGTCCAGGAATAATAATTTTCGGGATTCCCTATGCCGTAAGGTTCGTTGTCGGTATTCCCGCTGTAGAAACTGTTCGGGTAGGGATTGGGATAATAAAATTTGCGCCATTGAGTGGCCCAGATGGCAAGATTATCGGGAGGGGTCTGGGCCATGTAATAATCGTTCTCGCCTTCGTGGTTCCCCAGGCATACATAAAAGGGAACTGAATGACAGATCTCCCCGAGCAGGGGTCTGTAATCCAGATGCAGTGCGTCCAGGTCATTCGAGGTAATGGTGGTGGGATTATGATCGTCGCCGAAAATATCCCCCAGGTCGATCATGAAATCGGGATTATCTTTTGCCTGGTTGGCAAGGCAGATCTGGTAAAGGCTCTTCACCCCCTTTTTGTCATAAAGATGGTCATCGGCTTCAAGGGTAAAAGTAAACGTGCTGTTCTGGCTTCTCTGGGTATGAAAGCTGTATTCAGGGCTTGCCTGGAAAGAACCGCTGGTTCCGCCTGCCCTGTACCTAGTCCTGTAGTAATACCTGGTATCGGGTGCCAGTCCTGTCAGATCGGCTTCAAGGGGAGTGTTCTTTGAAGCGGCCTGCGCTGTTGTTGACGAGACGTAGCTGCCTGGAAGCGTCCCGTATTCCCAGTAAACTTCAGCCTGCTGATCAAACAGAATGCTGATGGTAACTGAGGATTCCGTCGGACGGCCTAAAATGATATTATAGTTCTGGGAGGATGAAGAAACTGGTAAAAGAAGTGAACATAGCATTACTGCTAACAGGGTTGTTTTTCGCATAGGCAGAAATAATGTGAGATGAATTTTAGAGTTATACACAGATTTTTAGGTTTACCCTGATAATTTACCTGAGTAAAACGCCTGCAATGATTCCTTTCCTGTTTTATCAGGCTTTTCCCAAAGACCCCTAAACATCTAATTTGCTCAGGCCAGGAAATTTTTGTCGATGTAGTTCTGGAACTTGCTTTTGTACTGCTCGCTTACCGGGATGTAAACGCTTCCGTCGAAGATGATCCTGTTCCTTTCGATTACGGAGATCTTTGAAAGGTTGATGATGTATGAACGATGTACCCTCATGAAACGCTCATCGGGCAGCTGTTCTTCGATAGCTTTCATGCTCAGCTGTGTCATCACCGGTTTTGAGCTGAGCAGGTGGATGCGGATATACTCGCTCATGGCCTCGATATACTTGATGTCGTCAAAATTGATCCTGAGGATCTTGTATTCAGATTTGATAAAAAGGAAATCCTTGTTACTGGTTATTTCCGAAGGTTTCTGCTGAAGGGCATCGAACCATGCTTTAGCCTTGTTCGCTGATTTCAGGAAATCCTTGTAACTGACCGGTTTCAGCAGGTAATCGATGGCATCGACCCGGAAACCTTCCAGCGCGTACTCTCCATAGGCCGTCACAAAAACAACTATTGGAGGATTTTCAAGGTTCTTCACGAATTCCATTCCATTGAGATCGGGCATGTTGATGTCGACGAACATGAGATCAACAGCTGTATTTTCAATTAGTTCAATGGCCTGCAAAGCGCTTTCACATAATCCCTGGAGATCCAGGAATGGCGTTGACTTTATGTAACCGGCAATCTGTTGCAATGCCAGTGGTTCGTCATCTATTGCGATGCACCGGATCATAGTGGAACGGATAAGTTTACAGTAAATAAATCCTCATTATCGATAATATCCAGGTGGTATTTGTCACCATACAGCAAATCGAGGCGTTTACGTGTATTTTCAATGCCAATGCCTGAAAATTCGACGATCTGCCTGTTGTCATTCTTGCTGTTTTTTACAGTGAACAGAAGACGTTCCTGCCCAGGGATCAGGTCAATGGTGATAAACGATTCATTCTTATAGCTGATCCCGTGTTTAAATGCATTTTCGATAAAGGAAGTAAACAGGAAAGGAGGTAAGGATGCATCGGGGACAACAGTTGGCATGTTCAGGGTAATTCTGACTTTCTCGCTGAACCTGAGCTTCATCAGGTTAATATAGCTTTCGAGAAATTCCACTTCTTTTTTTAGTGTAGTTTTCTCGGTTTCGGTCTCGTAAAGAAGGTATCTCATCATTTTCGACAGCTTGATGATAGCTTCTTTGGCCTCTTCAGTATTTGTATCAACAAGGGCATGGATATTATTCAGTGTATTCATGAAGAAGTGAGGGCTGACCTGGGTCCGCAGCAGTGTCAGTTGGGTGGCCACATTTTCTTTTTCCAGTCTCACTTTTTCGTTTTCCGCGCCTATCCATCGGAGGCCCGAAAGCAAACCGGTATCGAATCCGACGATAAGAACCGAGAATATTAAAAAATTGGCAAAAGGAGGTACTGGTCGGGGTTGCCGTCCGCCCTGTTGCCCCTGCCTTCCATTATCATTGGCCCGGGCGGGCCTGTTGTCATTTACAGCCTGGTCTGGCCTTGGCGGCCTGCCCTCATCAGCAGCCTGATCGGGAGGAGGTGGCCTTCCCGGTTCTCCGGCCCTTTCGGGAGGCGGATTTTGCCGGGGGCCCGGGTTCTTCAATTCAACTTGCATGGCAGGAGGATACTGTTTGATCTTTGTGTCATAGAAATATGAACCAACAGCAAGAAGGAGGATCACTCCCAGGACAGAAAAAATAAACAGCAAGGGTTTTCCCCTGAAAAGCAATCCGGGCACGAAAATAAAACGATTGACCAGGAACAGGACCGAAAGGGGAACCAGGATCTCAAGCTGGTTCAGCACGCTGCCAAACAAGGGTTTGTTGTTGTCCTCCCTGAAAAGAACAGGTGTCATAAGCAGGACCATCCATACAAAGATGATCAACGCCAGCTCAGCATATTTAATGGTCCTGCTTCGGATATTCATCCTGTCACGCTTATGTTTTCCCCGGGTTTCCACAACAAAGATATTTTATTATTTCTGTTTAGACCCTTGTTCATTCCCTCCCTGGGGGTGGTTGGCCCTTTCCAGGTCCTGGTATTTTTTATACTGATCGGCAGTGAGTACCTGCCTGATCTTATCATCTCTTTTCTGCCTGAGGGGTTCAACCTTCGACTTGTCTGGCGGTCCTGATGCATTACCCTGGGTTTTCATCAGGGTCTCCGTATCAGCATAAAAATCCTTGTAAGCTTTTGTCACCACCTCGTTTTGGGAAGCATTTAGCCCGAGAGGTTTGATCACATTGGCTTCGGTGTTTTTCATTCTTTCTTCTGCTGAGGGCGGATTTTGTTTTCCCTGGTTCCCGGCATCGGGAGGAGGTGCAAGGGATTTCAGCTTCTCAGGATCGAAGCCGGCAGCCCTGATGGCATCGCCGGTTTCAGGACCCGCATGAATCCCGGCCTGTTTGAACTGTTCCATAATAGCTTTGGCATCAGCGGCAGTAAGAGTGGAGGCATTATACTTCGACAGGATCTTTTTGATCGTTGAAGCCTGTTCGGATGTGACTGTCTTAGCCTGCTGCTGAGGCTTCTGAGAAGGATTCTGTTTATCCTGGCAGAAAGTACCTGCCGGGAGAAGCAGTATCATAATAATGCCAATTAAAATGGCTTGCTGTTTGACTTTTGAACTCAAGGTTTTCATAATGCTGTTTAATTATTTGAACATAAAATCGGTATTTTCAATAGTTGGCATGTCAGTTGGCTGTGAATACTGGAAGCCGCCTGAAGGTGCCATGTAGCCAAGGTCGGAAGCCAGCTGGGTCAGCTTGGTTTTCTGATCGGCCGAAAGGTTGTTCCAGACCTGGGTAAAGGTAGTCGCATAATAATAACTAAGTTCGCCATCCAGCTCGCCATACCTTTGTGAAAGAGCAATCACTGTGGATGAATCGGCTGTGCCTGAAGCCAGGAATTTCCTGAGTTCCGTAGAGATAGCTTCTCTTTTACTGACAAGCTCCATGAGTGCACTGCGCTGCTGATCAACAATACCTTTCACCAGGTCGGCCTGCGTTGTATTGAGGACTGCAAGGAAATTCTGGCCGGCATTAGCGGTAAGCGTTTCATCTATGGTGTAATTGGGATTCCCCATGGCCGGCCAGTCCTTCAGGTAAAATGAACCGAAATATGTTCCATGTCTTTCAGGACAGAAATAGGTGTCGGACGAAACTGACCCTGCATACCAGGCATACATTTCGCTGGCATAGGTCATCACGGCAACATTGACATCCTGGGGAAGATTCAGCCCCTGCAGGGGATTCGACAGGGTACTGTCCCAATTGGCCACGCCGTTGAGGGCTTTAAGGGCATCCATCTTTGCTTTCTGTTCGCTTGTAAAGGACCCGATCACCCTGCCGAACAGTTTGGCCCTGTCGTAACTGATCTGGCCGTCGAGAGTGTATAATTGGGAGAAGTAGCTTAAAACTGCATCCTCGTTCAAACTGCTTGTTCCGGATGGGATATCACCTTCTTTCAGCCTGCGGAACGCCTTCAATAAGGGATAGCGCTTATAAGCGAATGCATTGATCTGGTCAATCTGGTTTTGTGCCCGTTCCACGTACATATTAACCTGGTCGGTGGTCAGGATATGAAGCACATTGAATGCAATGATAGTGACGAAGCTGGTATTATGCCCGAGCTTTGTAGGATCATTGTCGCGAAGGCACTGAAAACCGCTGTAGTCCGCCACCTTACCCGGGGGCAAAAAAGACTGTGAACCGAGACAGCCCGTGAGGAATGCCAGGCCGTCAAAAGCAATGGTATTTCTCTGGGCTTCATCCGAGATGGCCTGGGTGATGGTATACTGGTCAGTATTAATTACACTGGCCGCTGAGGAGGTTGAGGTTTCATCGGTCTTTTTGCATTGGGCAACAACTGTTGTTAATGCGATGAACATGAGACCTGATAAAATTCCGAAGAATCTTGTTTTCATAACTTTGATCATTGTAACCCGAAACTTGCCAACTATCGTGCTGTTCAGGTTTTCCCGGTAATTTACTTCTGTTGTTTTCATAACTCCCTGTTTTTGGTAGTGATTAAGAATTGATACTCATGATTCAGGGTCGAAATGTTTCATGTTTTTTAGTTTTGATGGAACCTTGTTTTACCGAAGTTTCAGCAAACATAAAGCCAAACCAGGATCCTGACAAATAAGTTCAGCAAACCGGGGGGGTATTATACCGAAACCGGATATTTTATCAGTGAAGTCTGGGTAAGGCCGGTGACAATCTCCGGCAGTCTTCTAGAGCTTGATTATCTTACAGGTTGACAGGGAGCCGTCAAAAGAAACATTGATTACAAAAATCCCGGGAGGAAGGTCAGCAAGATTCAAATATGCAGCCTTGGTATTGGTAAAACTGATATCCCTGACCTTAAGACCAAGTGCATTAAAGATCTCAACATGAAACCGGGATAAAACCTTATCAAGGGAAACGGTGCAAAAATCCGAAACAGGATTGGGATAAATATCCAGGAAACCGTTTGTTTTATTTTCATTAAGTCCCGTTGTGTTATCGCAGGTTCGAACAAGGCGGATGAAGTTCATACCGCGTATTGCATCTCCCTGGGGGCCGTGTGCATAACCGGTGTAGGTGACTCCTCCAACAGTTACATAATGAATTGATGCATAAGGGAATGGAGGCCCGACCTTGGGATCGCTTCGCTGGCCGCCTGCCCCATGAACATCAACCCAGCTGGTCTGGGTCTGGGGCCAGCCCAATGCCCTCCCGAAAGGAACATAATCAGCCTCGCCTCCTCCCGTATTGTTAGTACTGTACCCTGCATGAGTTGTTCCCGACCAGTAATATGGAAAATCGGGCTGGCCCGCTTCATTGAGAATTGACGTACAGTTAAAGAAACCCGCATTAATGGCAGGCAGGCCGTCAAAGTCAGGTGCATGCGAATAGTCGACAATGCTTTGCAACTCTTTTATACTGGGCATCCTCCAGTCATTATGACCAAGATAAGCTGCATTATTCTGAGCCTGTACCCAGGCCAGGGCATTGATCCATTCCAGGCCGGAACCATTATCGTTTTTAGCCCACATCAGCCCGGTAGCCTGGTCTGTGACGGTCAGATTGCCATTATCAACGAAATTATTCAGCCCGTAATTCGCCGGTCCTCTTACTAACTGCACATAGAATGTCTTGGTCTGGCCGCTCAGCGCATCCACCGTATCATAACCTTTTATTCTTCCATCGGAGAAATTCACCCCGAAATCTTTCATATATCCCGATTCACTGGGGTTTTTGATAAACGTCGTATTCGACATATATTGCTGGTCAATCAGGCGCTCGCCCTGGGCGGTGTTCCCATAGGCGAATTTGAAATAATTTGTATCGATGAAAGGAGTAAGAACAGAGGGGTTTATTCCGTTATTTCCGCCCGGGTCATTGCCTCGCCCGTCGTACAATGAATAAAGTTCCTTGATGGTCGGAATACGCCAGTCGCTGAACCCGCCGTAATTTAAATTGTTGACGGAATTAACCCATAACTGGGCTGCAGCGAAGCACATCCTGTTGGCTTTTACAGGAGGTGTGTTGGTGGTATTTGGACTGCGCATCCAGGTTAAACCGGTATTGGTGTCATAAACAGTTCTGCCATCCGTACTCAGAATGTAACCTGCCGGGTTAATTGTATATGCCGCGTCCTGTCCGTAAAATGCCTGCCCCGGAGAAGGGCAGGAGATCTCACC
>JBAXBP010000140.1:0-9269 GCA_037141915.1 Bacteroidota bacterium
TATTAATATTCCTTGAAAGGAACAGGCATTTGAACCAGGAAGTAGTGGGATAAGGAAATTTGAGAGAGTCAAGGAGGTAGGTTCGCGGATAGCTGCATGCTACTTTGGAAAATACCGAAGGAGGCGCAGTGGTGTCAAAGGGTGCTCCATACTGCCATGTCTGGGAATGGATTCCCGAAATGAAGCATACAAACAGCAGAAATAAGGAAAACCTGAGAGTAAAATTTTTCATAAGCCGACAATTTATATGACTAAAAAGGAAGATAAAATCATCAAAAATTATGCAATTTGAGTGAAACAATTATTAAAGAATTGAAATGGCAATATACGTAATTATTGACCTCTTCACGGAAAATTCGAAGAGTCGGAATTAGAGATATGTCGGGGGCCATTGTTCAAGTGGTTCAACTTTTTCGTTGGCCAAATACTGGAAAAATACTCGAAGCGAAAGATGCTGTATTGATTGAATTTTAGTTGTCCCTGATCATCACCCTGCCGGTATAGAAGGCGTCGTCTTGTGTCAGCCTGATCAAGTAGATCCCGGCAGGAAGGTTTCCGCGATCAAAATCAACCGTTTGCCCTGAGACACTCTTAACTTGTCTTACCTGCTGCCCCTGAGAGTTAAATACTGTAAGGCATGCGTCATTGAGGATAGTCCCGCTTTGAAGTGTTGTTGCTGAGCAAAATGGATTTGGATGAAATGAAAGGGCTTCTTTATTGATGGGTTCATTCACTCCAACATTACTGGTAATCCGGTTCGTATGTGTCCATGTGCCGGGATTTGTGCCGTCCAGCATAGTACTGTACTTCACTATATTAAATCCATCCTGTGAATCGGGATCCATATAGTAGATGTTGTCTCCGCTTATGCCATGCCCTACAACAAAGTGCGCTCCTGTTGTATTGTTCCACTTCAAACGGATAACGAACAGCCTGTTTTTCTGAATATCTGATGTGATCTGTTCAATGGTTGAAGGCGAATTAGTTCCATCGTTCTGAAGGTTTCCGAAGTGAATAAGAATGTCCTGGATGCTGCCGGCATGACCGTAATTCCAATTATCCTGATTACAACCCTGGTTTGGATCAACACAGCAGTTGGTATTGCCAAAATCTGGTAATGCGGTAGTTCTCGTCCATTCGGCTATCTCGCATTGTGATTTAACAAACTTGTAATAATCGAGAATCGCTTTGGAACTTGCCGCCCAGCACCAATTGGTCTGTTCCTGTTTCGTTAAACTGATTGTTAAAACCTGCTGGGCCGGGGCTGCAAGATAAATACATGCTAGCAGGGCTAATAACAGAATTATTTTTTTCATAGGGGTATGAATTTGGCCTTTGTTATTTTGTATCCTTTTCAAGGTTGACCAGGTTCATGGTCTCCTGATAAAAAACGGCTATGCTTGTCTTTACTGGCATTCCCTCATTCAGTTCATAAACCGGCTGGAGAGAAGCGGTGTTGATTTCAATAAAGCCATTACCTGTACTCTGACCGCATAAAGCAGTAAAATTTGCAGTGATGAAATACTGTTCTAAATAAGTGTTCCGGATCATTACCCTCTCGTTGGTTTTATCGGGCAATATTGTCTCAAACTTCTGAATGTTACGGGCAAGGACACTCCCCCCAATACCAACAACCTCCGCTTTCCCTTGACTGATCCTGACAGTAAGCAAGGCCTGATACGCACCATCAACTGAAACCGGCACTCTCCATTCATTGCCGGAAAAGAATTCCAAGTGATTGTTCCTGCCTGAAACATAATAGGTTTGATAGGGTTCCCCGATTTTTATTTTTGAGAAATCGCTTCTGCTCCCAAAACCATAATCATTTTCACTTCCAACCGGAATCAGGTCCAGGAAATACATGGCTTTCGCTGTGGCCGCTTCTTTAACCAGCAAAACCGGATTATCATTTTGGGCGGATAGTTTTAGCGAAATGAATACGACTAAAAACAGGCAAAAAATTTTGGTTTTCATGATGTTTTGTATCTTGATATTGTTTTCAGGATAAACAAAGATCCAATTTACAGGCTGAAAAATAAATCAACCGTCTTTTAAAATACAACCAAACATACAAAAAGGATTGGTCAGAATGGGGAAAAACCTTCAAATTTATTTTTCCTGCCTTTTCAACTGCAATAATCGGGGCAAGGTGGTCAGATACATAGGCGTGTCCATACTACATGCCATTGATATTGCTTGCATTACACTGAAATGAATCCTATATTTGTATTTTACCATATGTAAAAATGCCGAAAACCCTGTTACTTATCTATGCTTTTAATCTTTTGTCTGGCATCGGGCTGTCGGCAAACAATAATGAGAAGGATAGCCTGATGCATGTTTATCGTACATCCGGGAATGAAAATGACAGAATCGATGTTTACCTTTCACTGACAAAATTGCTACTTCCCTCAAATTTGGATTCTCCATCATGCTTACACCTTTCGCTTTTCATGCAAAGTCAATTTCTTAGTTTTTAAACTATTTTCAAATCCTTAAAACATGAACCTTAAACAGGATATCATAAAAATTTTCGTGATCATTTCAATGATCGCCGTCACAGCAAGCTGTGCCAAAGAAAAATCAACCGTTGACAACAAGCAACCAGTTGAGCCTGTTCAGGATATCTTCTTTGCTAAGGAGCATATGGGAGTCAATTACGGGCCCTTTCATTACAATGGCCAGAATCCCGGGACGCAGGTGCCCCTCACGCAGATCCAGACCGACCTGACACTGATTGCCAATACATTCAACTTCATCCGTACATATACCGTGGCAAACGGGATGGACCAGGTAGTGCCTGAGGCGGCCGCACGCAGTATTCAAGTGGCATTAGGAGTTCACTGTTATCCGAATGATACCGTCAGCACAAAGGCCGACATTGACCTGGCGGTTAGCCGAACAGCTGCCTTTCCTTCGGCTGTCACTGCCATTGTCGTAGGTAATGAGACCAATCTTGATGGTCCGAATTATGTTAATGATTCGACAGTTGCAGGATATATGGATTATGTAAAGCAAAAGCTCACTGCTGCCGGCCTCACAGGAATAACAGTCAGTTCCTGCATTACAGGGACGGGAGGACTCCCTGGCGTAACGGGGAATAGTCATCCCTGCCCACAGATTATGCAGAGGTGTGTAAGCCTCAATAGCCAGGGGGATCAAGTAATTTTCATGACAATATACCCGTACTATGGCCAGAAATACGGCGGACAGAACACTCCTTCTGATATCTCGGGTAATATGCAATGGTCGCATGATAACGGGATGGCACAGGCGGAGGTCCTGGGGCTTGGTGTTGTCATTGGAGAGATAGGCTGGCCAAGTAGTGGCAACGATTCCACAATGGAGAATGCAGGTAATGAAGGTCTCAATTTTGCTGCGACCCTCCTGTGGATTAATGGGTCAAACATTTACAGTAAATCATACAATACACTCTGGTTCTCGATGTTTGATGAACCCTGGAAGACTGGAGAACCATTCAATGTCGGACCCTACTGGGGATTGTACGCAGCTAATGGAGCGACTCAGCCAAAATTTACGATCCCTCCTCTGCAGTGATCAAATCATATGTGTTGACCACTCCCGGATATTGCTTGTATAGTAATGATGCTGCTTTTCATAATGGCACTTATGGTGCTTTTTATAACGGGTTTGCAATAAACACAGGAAAACCTGTTCCTGTGCTTTGCCTGCGGAATAATTAAGACTATTTTCCTATTTGAAAATTTTGTGGTGTGGGGAAATGCCGGCGACCGTCCTGTCGGCAGCATAAAAACCACTTTATTTTATTTACTAAAAACTTCTTTCGGATGTGTACATCCATAAGAAGTTTTTTAGCTTAATGCGAAGCCGGGGCGGATTTTAAAAACAATTAAAAACAAATTAGAAAACACCTACCATATCTTTCTTTTTGAAAAGTATCTGAATTTGTTTGAACGATCGCCATTCAAGGTATATTTGATTTCAGATTAGTTTGCCATGCAAAAAGTCATCATTTAATAATGCTGCACCATGAAAACACGACACTTTAACAAATTGATTGTTTTGTTGACGATAGGAATTGTCGTTTCCCTTACCTTCTGTAAAAAAGACAACACAGACAATTCGACGGATCAGCCGATATTTAATGGAACGACCTACTGGGAGTGTAACCTGATGGAGGTTAATCCGGATACCACACGGTATTTTTATCTTTTTTCCCTGACCAGGAATGGCAACCAGCTTACAGGAGAAGTTTTTGTACGGGATTCTTCCGAGCTGAAACAAGGGGTGATCAGCGGTGTAATAGCGCAGGACAGCATTTTTTATAAAGCTGATTTTGATCTCAATAAACTGGATTTCTCGTTCAAAGGAGTCGTGGAGAATGAATCAGGTCATTCCAGCCTTGCCGGATCGGTCAGTTCCGGCCTGCAAGGAAACGGTAGCGGCAATGAATTGCTGGTAGTGGTAAGTCCTTCTCTGGATTTTCGTTGCCCGGATGTATTTCCCGATAATCCGTCGGTATTCAGAAAAGTCTGTTCCTCGGAACATCCCAAAGATTCGGCGGTCATTTTTATCCACGGCATGACCGGGGATCTCACGCATTGGGATAGTGTGATCGGACGCTTATCTGCTGATTTCAAAAAGCGCCATGATGTGTATGTGTATCAGTATAACTGGAAAGATTCGATCATGACGAACGGGAGGATATTGCTGGACTCTGTACAGGCAGCCGGCCTTACGAATCCGATCATTGTTGCCCATTCCATGGGAGGGCTGGTGGCAAGGGCTTACATTACAAAAGGAGGCCCGCTTGCAACCCTGGTTGCCCTCGGAACTCCCCACATGGGAAGTCCGCTGGCTACCCTGGTAAAACTGCTCTGCTTTATTAATTTCCCGGGGCCAAAAGACATGGCACCAGAATCAGTTTGTATTAAATCCTTACTTGCCAGTACAATTGATGTTCAAAACAGGAATAAGTATGTTGTTTTTGCAGGCCAGATGAAAGGCAGTTTCAAGATCGTGAATCGCCGCCTGAAATGGGTCTGGGCTGAAGATTATTACGATATCATGGACAAGGTCGGCTTTGATGCATTTGTCCTGTTTAAAAGTCCTCCCAATGACGGCCTGGTTACGCTCTCTTCGGGGCTTTTTGAAGGGTACCCCGTTAAGGAAAGGAAACCCGTCCTCGAATGGGTTGACCACAAGAACCTGCGGAACCCAGTGGTTTCCACCGAAGTGATGGACTATATCAATGCACTCTAAAGACCATTATTCTTTTTAGCTTAAAACCCGAATGGTTTATTATAGTTTACAAACATCTTGAAGGTAACCCAACCTAAACCTTTGTTTAATGAAAAAAGCACCCGTTCTACTATGTAGGAGGTAACGGCGCCTGGTGGAGTTCTTCCGATTTCAATATAAGCATTGCCTGGTACCGGTCCCCGGGCTATCGTTATAGCGGTATTTTCAGATAATACAATACCAAAAATGACGGGTTTTCTGTGCGTTGTATTCGGGATAATTAAAACTATCTGACTCTTTCCATATACCCATTCATTTTAAAATAGAACTGTAATCATATATTACTTTCACCGACTCACAGCCTTGGTTCGTCGGGTTATAACCACTGCCAGCCGAAAATCGTTGTTCCACCGCCTCAATCCGCCATATCTTTGCTTCATCAACCTCAAACAACAAACAAGATGAAAGCAACAACAATCATAATCGCAGCAGCCCTTACCCTCTCGGTGAATGTTCTTTTCGCAAGCAACGATAACACATCAGCACCCGTTGCAAATGCAAACGCCACCTTAACACTGACCACGCTTGCTCCGACCGTTCCAACTGAAGCTACCTTTGAGGATGCCAGTGATATGACTGATTTTGCTTATCTGGCACCCACAACGCCCACGGAAGCCCAGTTTGAGGATATTTCTTATGAAATGCTGTCAGCCCTGAACCTTGCTCCCGTTACTCCGCTTACCGCTGATATTGATGAAGAAATTGATTATGCTAACTTAACACCTGCTGTTCCTGCCGAAGCCGACTTTGAATAACCTCTACATATCTTCCCCTTACTATATGAAGCCGCCCAATTGGGTGGCTTTTTTGCTGTTATTTTTTGGACTTTGAACTATATTTGCTATTCAAGGCAAACAAAGCAAACATGAAATTTCATATGAACATTTCAAAAACTCAAAAGAGGTGGGGCCTCATTTTGTTATTGCTTGCTGTTATTACCATACTGGTTATATATCCGTTGCCGCCACAAACTCCCATCCAATATTACGACAGGCAAAGCGGTATGTTAAAAACTGAAAAAGTGGCCGGTGAAAAGTGGTTGGTGTGGCTGTATAATAACCCGGTTGGCGAAGCAACATTGTGGGCGCTGGCCAAAAGAAAGGTGGTTTCGTCTGTTTATGGCAAAAGAATGGATCGTCCATCATCAACCAAAAAAATACGACCCTTTGTTGAAGAATTTGATATTGACATGAGTACCGCCCAAAAACAGGAGTTCAGCTCTTTCAACGATTTCTTTACCCGGAAACTAAAGAATAATGCCCGACCGCTGGATACCAACTCAAATGTTACAGTGTCGCCTGCTGATGGAAAAATTCTGGCATTTGCCAATATCGGCAAAAGCGATTTTATCATCAAAGGATACCGCTTCAATATTTTTTCGTTTTTGAATAATAATGATCTTGCTTTAAAGTACCTTGATGGCACCCTGGTGATCATCCGGCTTGCCCCTTTCGATTATCACCGTTTCCATTTTCCCATTAGTGGAAGTGTATCACCCATCACCAGGATTGACGGTGATTATTATTCAGTCAACCCCCTTGCTTTGCGCAAAATGACTGAAATATTCTGCCTGAACAAAAGGGAATTCACCATCCTGTCAAACCCCTTGTTTGGAGATGTTGTGATGACTGAAGTAGGAGCAACCATGGTAGGAAGTATCGTACAGACGTATTCGGGAAATTTTGTAAAAAAAGGGGAAGAGAAAGGCTATTTCAAATTTGGGGGTTCTACGGTAGTGCTGCTGTTTGAAAAAAACAAAATTCGCATCGATGACGATTTATTGATTAATACTTTAAAGGGTTATGAAACTGTGATCAAGGAAGGTGAAAGAATTGGTGTAGCTATAATTCATCCAACAAAAATGGCCATCCCCTGGTTTGGGGATGGCCCAACTAAAAACTAATACTCATAAAAAACGAGTTACGCTGATGGTGGTATTTTACTTACCGACGATGATCCTCCTTACGATATGTTGTTCACTATTCCTGATCACCACCATGTAAATTCCGGGAGCAACCGGCCTCAGGTTGATGACCTGTTCGAAACGGCCATGCACCTGAACATCTCTGATTTCACGGATCTGCTGGGAAAAACGCTCGCATGGACCAGCCTTCGCCGGAAAAGCCTGACCAGCTCAATTTGTTGATTATTAATAAACTAAGGTGGTCAACCAAAACCGGCGAAGGCTGGTCAATGGGAACGGCCTATCCATGGCCAGCGCACTTTATTAAACTCGAAATTTCCGCAAAGTTACCTGCGAAAAATCCGCTTTCAGCTATAAAACTGTAAAGGGCGACCTCCTGATGGAACTGTCGCTCTTCGAGTGTATTCAGATTGGTAGTCAATCTGACCTACACCCTTGACATTATTTATTTTTCTCGGTATTCACTTAGGCTAAAATTTCAATTTTAACCAGGTGGGCCAGAAACCTAAATAAGACCCTAGGGCAGGGGCGAATATCATGAATAATTCACAGATCTATGCTGCCATCACAGAAAAGATCATTGCCAACCTCGAAACAGCCGGAAGCTGGATGAAACTTTGGCAGGTTCCTTCACCGGTCAGCGTGAATGGCCATTACTACCGCGGAATCAATCGCCTGGTGCTTTCTTCCGATCCATACAAGAGCCGGGTTTATGGCACATTCCAGCAGATTCGATCCAACGGTGGACAGGTTCGCAAGGGCGAAAAATCCACCATCGTCGTGTTCTGGAAGACCGGCATGGAACAGGATGATGCCACCGGCATCACAAAGAAGACCTTCCTTCTGAGGTTTTACCATGTCTTCAACTCCGAACAGGCCGACTTTGACGAGCAGGGTAAGCAAAAGATCGCCCAGCTTCAAAGCCTGGTTGATGAAAAGGTCAACGATGAACACATGGAAGCTGAATCCATAATTGAAGGCTACAAAGGCCGCCCGGAAATCATCTTTTCTGACAAGGACGACCGTGCATTCTATTCACCGGTTGCCGATCTGATCTCAGTACCAGATAAGAAATACTTCACCAGCTCATCGGCCTTTTATCGGGTCATTTACCATGAAATGTCACATTCGACAGGCCATCCCAAACGTCTCAACCGCTATGACGGAATGTCGAACAGCTATGGTGATATCCCATACAGCAAGGAGGAATTGGTAGCTGAACTCGGTTCTTCTTTCCTTGCCGGTATCGCTCACCTTGACCCGGATATCCGAAACTCAGCCGCTTACATCAGAGGATGGGCATCGGCGCTTCGGGACAATAAGAAATGGATCATGTGGGCTGCTGCGAGGGCAGAAAAGGCTGCCGATCATATCCTGGGCATTGACTCTTCTTATTCTGCTTCAGAAGAAAAAACCACGGCTGAAGTGACCAGCGAAGTTCCGGTTCTTGAGCCAGTCCTGGAAGACATTCCCTTTTAAACAAACAATTCAATCAATAGAGCCATCCCGGGCAACCGGGTTGGCTTTTTTCATGTATACTAAAACCAAAACCAATGAACAATTTTAACAGTTATTCCGGAGATTCCCGCCAGATCACAGCCCGGTTCGCAAGTAAATGTTATACCTGCTGCAAACCCATCAACAAAGGCGAACAAATTATCTACTGGCCAAATGGCAAACATGCCGGGCATCTGAAATGTGATGAGGCTGACTACCGTAATTCTTTGGCTTCCTTTGAAGATGAAGAGCGTTACAACAGTCAGTACCGGTAATTCAGATTCTTAAGCTGCTGCGGGAAACCGCAGCGGCTTTTTTCATGCTCGTCAAAAGGTGTCGTCATTAATCTGCCAGGGATTATGCGCTTTTGGGATAACTACCCTCTGGTTGTGGAACGTTCCGGGATTATTTTCTTTGATCATTCAGGCCGACTGATTTTCTTTTCCTGGATGCAATTACAGAAATCTGATGACTGTGGTCTTTGTTTAATTCCTATGCTAAGCTATTATCCCATTCCAGGGTGAAAGTGCTACTCATTCAAGAATTTTCCCGGCATATCCTGCAG
>JBAXBP010000141.1:0-9237 GCA_037141915.1 Bacteroidota bacterium
GTTTGCTTGCTTTTATGGCCGAGTGATTCGCTGATAAACTCAATGGATGCGCCTGAACGCTTTAATACTGTGGCGAATGAGTGACGGGCTGTGTAGGTGGTAGCCCGGGCGATCTCCAACTCGCTGCAGATACGCGTCATGTTATCGTTGATATTACGTACTGTTTGCTGGATTAAGCGGTATTCGTCGTTAGGAGTGAGCCCCTTACTTAGAATAGGGAAGATGTATTGATCGTTGCTGCCCTGTTTATTGCCATGAAGGTCGATGATGCGGCGGATTTGCCGGGTGATCATGATATCAATCGTTGTTTCCTCCTCAACTGTGTCGGCTGTTTTAGCGCGGATGAGAGTAATTTTATCGCCATGGATGTTCTCGTACTTGAGGCGGGCCAGGTCTTTTATATTGATTCCGTTGCAGAGATAACTGAACAGCCAGTAATCGCGGCATTGTTGCTCAAGTGTTCCGGTGGCAGCATTGTATGATGCGATCTTAGCGACATCGGCCTGGGTTAATGCCTTTTTGGTGTTCTTGCCTTTGGGGACTGCATACAATCCGTTCTTCGATTTTCCAAAAGGATATAACACGCCCTTGGGATTTACTTTATTGAATACTGTGCGGACATTACGCAAATACATGCTTACTGTGGTGCGGCCGTTTACTTTTGTACGGGATTTGGTCTTACCTGATTTTGTTTTCCATTCAATGGTTCTGGGGGTAAGCATCCACTTTTCATAATTTTTCAGAAATGTGACTGTGACCGATTCAAAAGGGAATTGTTCTTTGCCGGTAAACTCTTTAAGGGATTTGAGGGAACATTCATAGTTAACGGCTGTGCTGATTTTGCCATTATCGCGGAATTGTTTAGCGGTAGCTTCGAGATTAGAAAACAGGTCGTTAGAGTCTTTGAGTTTTGAGAAGTAAGCAGCTTCGAAGGATTCGAAGGAAAAAACGCTCATCTCTTCAATAACCTTCATGGCTTTTTTTTCAATTTCGCCGAGATGGATCTTAAGTGGTTTTAATTTAGTGGATGTTGAAATTCTATTAAAGTCATCAGCGGACATGTATAAAGTCTTTTTATCAAGGCCTTTCAACGTGTAATATTTACGATTACCTTTATAGGTCACTCTTAATTTGACGGGATGCAATTCATCGGCATTACTTTTACGGGTTTCGAGTATTATACCTGTTACAGGGGTGTTATCTGTTTTCATAATGTTTTATTAAAAAGTACACATAAAAGTACACATGAAACAGCTAAAAATTACAAAATTTACAAAAATAATTATCAACAAAGATGCGTGTAAATAATTGATAATGAGTCGAATGATGAACTTTTACAAAAAAGTACAAAAGCCCAATTTTATGCCTTACAAGCAGAGGGTCACAGGTTCGAATCCTGTTGCTCCCACCAGTAAAATCAAGGGTTTCGGAAGGTTAACTTCGGAGCCCTTTTTTCATTTGCACAAAATTTGCACAAAACGAGGTTCAAAAAGAGCATAAAAAACTGATAACAGTGAATAGGTTTTAACCCGGGAATACTCTTGGAATACCCGGCTATTAAGTAATTGAGTGAAGTTTGTGATTCCCGATGCAGAACATGGATTGCATAGAATATCAATATGTTACGATCGCGAGGTGCAAATGGGGTACAAAAAAAGCTTGTAATTCATGATAAAAAGTTTGGATCAACGATTGATCAAATGAGACTTACCGATTGACAGCATCTGCTTTTCGGGGATACCTGAATTAGATGCATACACTGGCCACCTGGCAATTACTTCGCAGATTTGTCCAATGATCTCTTTTGGCTTCTTAATATTCATTCGTTCAGCGACGGACAGCATGTCGTTACGGGTTATTCCAATTCGCTTATTATTCAGAGAAAGCTGATGTTGAGAAAGGAAACGGTGTGATGGTTTGAATGCATAAGATATATCATAAGCAGGAGCGAGGCTCCATTGACCTGTCTGGTCCATCAGGAACGATATATTCTTCGTGTGATCATCATGATTAGTTCCTGTTACATTGAAGACCATTCTGCGATAGAGTTGCTCGGCATCCGTATAGGGCAGCCTCAGGCTTCGCATAGCCTGGAATGCCTGCTCATAACTATATGCCAAAGGATTATTGTAATCAAAATGACAAAGACCACACAGGGTTTGCATATGCAATCTGGAGTTGTGATCCGGTCTGTCGAAACGTCTTGTCAGAAAATGAGCCCTTCCGTTTTCCTCCATCAGCCGGCATTCCGACATGATAATCCCGCAATCCACGGCCATCAGATGATAAGCATACTCAATGCGTCCATATCCTTTTGGATCGCCCAGTTGTTCATCGGTAATTCCATCCAGTTTGATCAGCCAATGCGTATATCCTTCGGGAACATCCGACTGTCCGGATCTGACCTTACCGTGTTTGTTGATCGCAATAACCGCTTTGGCCCTGGCCCCCCCTGCAGAAGTTCCTACCCGGATGATATCGAGCATTGCCTGTGATTCATCGTCAGAAAAGCCGGTGTTCAAATCCTCCTTCCGCTTCAAAGCTTTTTGAGCCAGGCTTACAAGTTCAGCTACCTCAAGAATATTGTGTGTACCACGTTCGATACGGGTGGCCGGACGGAATTCAAGTGCTCCCATTCCTCGCTTGCCCATGTAGCAAAGCATCTCAACAGGATTCATACTGTCAGGCGCCCGTCCCTGGATTGCTAACCAGGTGTTTATCAGTTGATGACCGAATTTATCAGGTAAACTATCGACCAATAAACCGGGCAGCCCATCGTATGTTTCTGCAGGTAATCCCGGAAAGCTGAAAATGCGCCCCTGGCGAGATTCAGATAAAGGCATGGTTAATGGAGCAATATCCCAGTTATTGCGAAAGAATCCCGGGTCAAATTCAAAACTTGCCACTTTTGTTGATTGATCCAACAGCACAGCACCAACGAAATGCCCCCAGAGATCAATGTTTGCGACAACTACCATTTGCTCTTCTCCTTAGTGGTATTATTTCGTATACCTTTCCCGGAAGCACGCAAACGGCCTTTGGCTGTAAACTTCGCTACTTGTAAAGGACTCTCAACGGCAGATGACTTCCAAACATTAAGAACCTGCAGTTGTTCCAGAGCTCTGAGCACCTGAACAATGGTAATAAGCGAAACTGCAGTTTTGCCATTCTCCATTTCGCTGATGGCAGAACGCGACAGACCGGCTTTGTCAGCGAGTTGCTCCTGGGTGAAGTTTTGCTGAAGACGGATCTGCCTTAGTGAATGACAAAGCTCAGTCACTATCGCAGGATCACTCATGCTGTACCAGTTTTGTGAAGGCATATTAGAAGCCATTAAAATATTATATAATAATGATTGCCATAGAAATCATAAAAAGAAAAATAATCAATTAATGAAGCCCATGAACTGCAAATATACTAAAATATTTCACCATATATTGATGCGTTCAAAAATAATGTTCATTATTTGCCCCTATGAAGAAACATATCTGCATGTGATTCTGTGAGTCATGTGATAAATTCCAGGTAATTGTCCTGGTTTCCCCGGAATTTAAACAGACATTAAATCTGCTCAAGTAATGCCCTGACTTTTTTCAGGTCTTCCAACTCTGCAATGCTGAAATTTTTACCGTATTTCCATGCCGGGTTCGACAGATAAATGGCATTTACCGATTGCATCTGAATAATAATTTGCTCGTCGACGTATTCCGTAAACAGAATTATTTCCTGTTGACATTTATCAATGGATTTCTTTTGATATATCAATCATTTATGACTTTTTTTATCCCGCAGATTACATATTTTTACTGGCGGGGAACTCCTTAAAAATCAAATAACGAAGTTCAGTTCAATCATTAACCGGAATGTGTATGAAGAAAAATTTTTACTCTCTGATCCCGGCCTGTCTGATCATGCTCATGATGGCCTTGACAATGAATGCCCGTGCTTACTCCAGCGGAGCCCCTTCGGGTTATACAGGTTCACCCGGCGACGGGCATACCTGCACTTCCTGCCACGGAGGCTCAGCAACCGTGGTAACGGGATTTTTAACTACTGATATCCCTTCCAGCGGTTATGTTCCGGGCACAACGTATACGATCACTGTTTCTTTTACAGGCTCAGGCGGAAAAGGCTTTGAGGTTTCACCCCAGAATCCCTCAGGAACCCTGCTGGGAACCCTTATTCCGGGAACGGGGAGTAAGCTGGTTGGAGGCGGAAAATATTGTACTCACAATCCGAAACAGTCAAGTGGTACAGCCACCTGGGTTTTTACCTGGACAGCCCCCTCGGCGGGTACAGGCGATGTGACTTTTTATGGTGCATTTGCCATTACTGAAAATACTACGCGTAAAGAGGCAGTAACCGTAACTGAAAATGCTCCTCTTGCGGTGGTTGTATCTGCAACTCCTTCGAACATTTGCATCGGAGGCTCAACCCAGCTGAATGCAACCGTTACCGGTGGTTCGGGAAATTATACCTACAACTGGAGTTCGATCCCTGCAGGCTTTACATCCACTATCCAGAATCCTGTTGCCTCACCCGTCGTAAATACAACTTATATTGTTGAAGCAGGTGATGGAACAAATACAATTATCGATTCTGCAGATGTCACCGTTCAGGCTGCCCCGACCGCTTTTGCAGGCAATGACACTATAGTCTGTACCAAGGTCACCCAGATCATCCTTCATGGAAATGCCGGCAATTCCTCCTCCACGCTGTGGACTACTGCGGGTGACGGAACCTTTAACGATGCAAGTCTTCTCCAGGCTGTTTATTATCCCGGCGCTAACGACAAAACTTCATTGCATGTGAACCTCACACTTACTGCTAACGGAATTTCTCCCTGCTCTGCAGCAAGCAGTGTAAGGCATATCACCTTCGATCCCTGCAGCGGGATGGAAGATCTTAATAATGATGATCTGTCATTCTCGTTCTGGCCTAATCCGACAACGGGCAAACTTACCTTGTCGGTAAAGAGACTGTCAGCGGCAGCAGTCATGGTAAGCATATCTGATCTTACCGGGATTTCGCGTTACCGTGAGACCTTCGATTCACCTGAACTTTCTTTGACACGTTCAATGGATCTGGGAAGCCTTTCGGCCGGGATTTACCTGGTCAGGATTGAAAGCGGCAATACCATCAGGGTTCAGAAACTGGTTATTTTGTAATTTCTCCCGGTAAATTCCTCTCTCCCCTGGGGTGGATCACATAGGGGGCTGACTTTTGGGTAATACCGGTTTAATTTGCCAGAGAAATAAAGGCTGGTTTATTTACTGACTGATCAGCAAACGGACTGTCCCGGATGCATACCTGCTCCTTATGATACAATAATACATGCCGGGATCCAGGCTGCCGCCGTCAAATTCCAGGTAGTTCCTGCCTGCAGGGTACAGCCCGCTGTAATTCCTGATCTGTCGCCCTATCTTGTCGAAGACCCTCACGTCGGCATTGCCGGCTTCAGGCTGGTCAAAGTAAATCGTAGTGACAGAATTAAACGGGTTCGGATAATTTCCTGCCCGGACTGCTTCCGCCGGAATATCAGCAATCCCGCTCGGGTCCCTCAGGTGAAAAACAACATAACCATTATTCGGTATTGCGTCAAAGGAAAGATAGCGCGATCCGTTCACATCGGAAAGCCTGGACGGGAGTGTGTTCTTCCCCTGTGTAACCCTGTAAACAGTGGTTATATTATCGAATAACCTTACTCTCAGCGTAAGAGGAATTTTATAATGGACCATGGTATCGGAAAGGTCGTCGGTGAGGCTGAACCTGATAAGGGTTGATGTTGAATCATGGAAAGCCAGCTCTGCAGTGGCCCTCTCACGCACATATTTGAATATCGAATCCATGGTGGAAATCCAGAGGCTGTCGTCAACCTGGGCAACATGAGCAATATGGTCTGCGAAGACTTGAATCGGAACAGGCTCATAACCGTTGGTGTCATTGCCCAGCCTGAAGCCATGCCAGCGTTCGACGAGCCAGCCGCCCCTGGCCAGGATAGTATCGGTATATCCGTTTACATTCGCAAGCGGGGTGTCGTGATAAATATGCTGGCTGTAAATATTATAGTAATCCATGGGTTCAAGCCCGTTGAATTTGTTCACCGTACCTCTGCAGGCCATATAATAATAACTTGACAGCAGGGTTGCAGTGGCATTTACGGCACCCGTAGGCCAGGCAAATGTTTCGCAACGCTGTGACGGGACTTCCGCATTGATCGAGTCCCTTGAATCCCTGAACTCGTGCACAAGGCTGTCGGCCCACTCGGGATGTTCCGTCAAAACTGCAAAATCTGCGTGGTTCTTTGAATGGCTGGCAATCTCATGGCCCTCTGCAGCAAGCATCCTCACGGTGTCCCAGCCCGGGGCCCAGCCTTTGCCAACCCGGTTGGTTACGAGAAAATATGTAGCTTTGTAGTTGTGTTCATTCAGAATGGGAGTGGCAAGAGTGACCTGGAAACGGTAGTTGTCATCAAAAGTCACTGTAAAAGCAGCTTTTTTAAATCCATGCCAGTCGGCGATCTGGTAATCAAGATCTGAGGAAGATAATTTGTGATGATGATTACTGAGTGCGGGTAAAGGCAATAAAGCAGCAATACTAAGCCCCAATAGGAGAAACCCTGGTTGGACATGCTTTAAATAATTTCCAGAAGAGGCGTTTCCGGGTAAAGTAAATGCCATGCTTGTGTTGTTGGTATATACTTTGACCTCGTAAAAATATAAATTAAATCATATTAAACAACTTATCCTCTGTGTATTTTGATGCTTCTACAGGACAGATATTCGTAAAAAATGTTAAAATTCCTTGAAAACAGGTCAGATTACTTTAAAAACATCTCCAGGCTGGTAGCAGGGACCTCAGTTGCACAGCTGATCTCTTTTCTTACAGCTCCTGTCATTACAAGGTTATTCACGCCCGATGATGTCGGGGGATTTACATTCCTGATATCCATTGCCGGGGGGATAGGATTAATAGCAACTCTCAGGTATGAAATGGCAATCATTCTTCCGAAGGAGAACAGGGATTCGGTCAATCTTGCATTCATGTCGCTGATGATCGCCCTGGTCATCTCTGTCGTTTCCACCATCCTGTTGTTTGTTGCAGATCGTTTTCTTTTCCCCGGCAGCATTATGAACCCTGCCTACAGGCAATGGATATGGCTGTTCCCTTTCCTTATCTTCCTGATGGGTGCCAGCAATGTTTTCCAGCAATGGTTTAATCACAAGGGCGAGTACAAAACCCTGGCATATTCCAAGGTAGTAACTTCAGGGGTAAACAACCTTACAACGCTACTGATGGGTTTTGCGGGCATGGGTGCCCTTGGATTATGGCTGGGGAATTTTGCAGGATTCTTTCTTGCCGTTGTCTTTTTCTGCATTTTCTTTTACATCAGGTACCGTCGGGATTTCAGTTGTTTTAATCTTCAGGAACAAAAGAAACTGGCAAAGAAGTATAAATACCTGCCTACTGCAAACACTCCCCAGGTCATAGTTGAAATGGTTCAGTCATACGGCATTGTTTACCTGCTAAAGATATTCTTTTCGTCTTCCGTGCTGGGATTTTATGCCCTCTCTCTGCGGCTTCTCCAGGCCCCCCTTTGGCTTGTAGGCATCTCTATCGGCCAGGTGTTTTATAAGGAAGCCTCGGTACAATACAAGAAAGACGGAAACCTGCTTAAGCCTGTAATGAAGACTCTCAAAACATCGACCGTGATAGCTTTCCCAATGCTGATCATCTTGCTTACTATAGGGCCATGGCTTATTGGATTTGTATTTGGACATAACTGGACGGAAGCGGGGAAATATGCAAGAATACTTGCCCCATGGATGTTCTTTGATTTCATCCGGTCAACGATAAGCCAGGCTCCGCTGATCATAGGAAAAGCAAAATCAATGTTCAGGATTGCTTCGATAGGTTCTATTCTGATCGTCATTTCAGTCGTGACAGGAGGACTTTTTTTCAAGGATGCCGTTACGGGCTTAATTCTATTATCGGCAGTCCAAAGCCTTTATTGCATTCTTGTAATTATATGGATCGTAGCTATCACGAGGAAGTCCATCCGCAGTCAAATTTAATTAGCAATACAGACAAGAAATTTTTTATATCCATGAAAAAACTGCCTGCCAGCGAAGAAATCATGAAGGTCTATTATACCGACCAGCGCGAAGAAATGATAAGTTTCATACCTGTTACCTGCAAGCACATTCTTGAAGTCGGATGCGGTGAAGGGAATTTCGGTAAGCTGTTGAAGGATGAGAGAAGAGTGGAGGTATGGGGTATTGAATTATCTGAGGCAGCGGCAAAAGTGGCGGAGACTAAACTCGATCGTGCATTCGGAGGAGATTTTTACTTTAATTATACCAAACTTCCAAAATCATATTTCGACTGCGTGGTATTCAACGATGTGCTTGAGCATTTTACAGATCCTGAAGGTGTGCTTACCCTGTGCACTGAGATCCTTACCAGGGGTGGGTATATCGTTTGTTCTATCCCCAATGTCAGGTATATCCGTAATCTTTACGAGGTGCTGATCCAGAAAGATTGGGAATATAAGGCCGGTGGAATCCTTGACCGCACCCATTACCGCTTTTTTACAGAGAAAAGCATCATCAGGATGTTCACAAAAACCGGGTATAATGTTATCAGCTGCACCGGCGTCAATGCCAGTAATAATATCCTGGCCAGACTGCTTGGTTTCTTTACTTTCGGGTATATGACAGATGTGAGGTACCTGGAGTTTGCCACTGTTGCCAGGCTGGACTGAAACGGGGAACCATTATACATCCGTTCCTTAGGGTAAGGCTTAAAAGCAAACAGGCTGCCCTTTCGGAACAGCCTGTTTTGCCAACTAACCAAATCAACCTTATTTATTGATCAGAATCTTTCGTATTACCTGGTTGTCGGTATTACGGAGGACTACGGTGTAGAGTCCGCTGGCTACTGAACCCAGGTCGATGGGGGTCACCAGGGTTCCGTTGACGGTAATGGTATGCTCACCGTAAACGTTAACACCAAGACTGTTGTAGATGTCAAGCTTGTATGATATTTCCCTTTCACTGCTGATAGAGATGTTGAAACGTCCGTCGTTGGGAACAGGGTAGATGTTCACCTGGTCTGCCTGATGTTCTCCGACACCCACACCCTGGATATACAGATGGTTGCTTTGATCGGAAGAACAGGCGCCTGCGGTAACCACGGTCCAGTACCAGCCCGGGGCCGAAGAAGGCACGGTGTAGG
>JBAXBP010000142.1:0-9177 GCA_037141915.1 Bacteroidota bacterium
TCATTACTATCTCGGTCTGATTGGAAGCAGGAATAAGGTAAAAAGGATAAAGGAGGATTTCGTGAATGAGGGAATTGCCTCATCAGAAGAAGTTGAAAACGTGGATATGCCGATAGGCCTTGATATCAATGCTGAGAGCGCGGATGAGATCGCGATCAGCATCATTGCTAAACTTATAAAAGAAAAAAACACAGCCAGGTAAGATGTTAAAACAGCCCCTGGCCAATTGATCCGGAAATGCAGCAGATCAACATCAGTATCAACGGCAAACAATTTTACCTCCTGGCAACAGAGCATGAAACCCTTGCTCACCTGATCCGTGAAAAAGCGGGGCTTACAGGAACCAAGATAGGCTGCGAAGAAGGGAGCTGTGGTGCCTGTACGGTGCTTGTGGATGGCAAAGCCGTGTTAAGCTGCATTACCCCCGCTTTGCGCTGTGACGGATTAGAAGTGACCACTATCGAAGCCTTGGCAAAAGATGGGAAACTTCACAGGCTGCAGGAATTATTCGTCGAGAAAGGGGCCATTCAATGCGGGTTCTGTACACCGGGGATGGTTCTTACAGCCCTGAGCCTGGCGCCGTCGCTGGTTAGCGAGACCGACTCGTCGGCACTCATCCGTAAAGTGAAGGAAGGATTGTCGGGGAACCTTTGCAGATGCACGGGATATAAAAAGATCATCGAAGCCGTAGCTGAATATGTAAAGGAAACTTCAGCAGCGACAGGCAGTAAATCAACTCCTTTCAAACCAGCCCATACCATCAAAGGGGGTGTAGGCATACCAAGGCCATACATAGAGGCGGAGAAAAAAGTAAGGGGTGCGGCTGAATACGCTGATGATATAGTTTTAAAAAATTCACTGCACTGCAAATTCCTGCGAAGTATCCACTCTCACGCAAGGATAGAACATATTGATGTTTCGGAAGCCCTGAAAATGCAGGGTGTTCATTATATCGCAACAGGCCGTGAGATACCCGGTAAATTCGGGGTTCTGCCCATCTCCCAGGATGAGACAGCCATGGCTGTGGAAAAAGTGAGGTATGCCGGCGAGATCGTTGCTGCGGTTGCAGCCGACACAGAAGAAATCGCTGCTGAAGCCTGCAGACTTATCATTGTAAAATATATTCCGATCAGGGAGTTCCTGACCATTGAAGATTCACTGAACGATGCAGGTGAAAATGAACGTATTCATGAATCCGGAAAGTTCAATAACAATATTCACAAGAAGGCCGAACTTCGATTCGGCGACCAGCAGCAGGGGATCAGGGAGGCGGAATATACCAGTAAAATGTTCTTTGAATTTGAAGGTCTCAGCCATGGTTTCACCGAACCCCATGCTGCCACTGCATATTGGGACGAGAACGGGCTTACGATCATAACTGCCACCCAGGTTCCCCACTACCTTCACCGGGCCCTTGCCAAGGTGATGGAAGTCCCGCTGAGCCGTGTACGTGTGATCAAACCTTACCTTGGCGGAGGATTCGGCGGTAAAAGCGATCCTTTCCCTCATGAGATCATAGTAGCCCATCTTTCCAGGAAGACCGGCAGGCCAGTAAGGGTGCGCTTGTCGAGGGAAGAAGTGTTCCTTACCAACCACGGACGTCATCCGTCAAAAATGACAGTTGAGATGGGCATTTCCGGAGATGGAACGATCAAAGTCCTTGATGCGGATATCGCTATCGACGGGGGTGCCTACGGCAGCTTCGGGGTTGTGACATCATACTATAATGGCGTACTGCTCCAGGCTCCCTATAAGCTTAACAATTTCGGATTCCGCACGTATCGTGTATATACCAACAAGCCCCAGTGTGGAGCAATGCGCGGGCACGGGGCTGTGAATTCCAGGTTTGCAGTGGAGTCACTGATAGATGACCTGGCCCTTAAAATAGCGATGGATCCCTGCGAACTCAGGATGAAAAATTTCCTCGATTCAAACACTCTTACTGTAGGGCAGTATCGTATTACTTCGAACGGCAGCCGGGAATCCCTGCAAAAAGTAATGGAGCTCTCGGGCTGGAAAGAACGCAGGGGGAATTTTGAGAAAGGCAGGGGGCTTGGAGTTGCCTGCGGGTTCTTTATCAGCGGGAGCGCATTGCCAATTATCTGGAACGAATTGCCTCAGTCGGTGGTTCACATGAAGCTCGATTTTGACGGGAGGGTGCTGGTAACTTCAGGTTCAAGCGACATAGGACAGGGCAGCGACACTATGCTTGCCATCATAGTCTCGGAAGTTTTGGGGATAAGTATGGACAAGATCTTCGTGCTTGCAGCGGATACCCTTTTAACCCCTGTTGATTTCGGCTCGTATTCGAGCAGGGTCACTTTTATGGCAGGAAATGCGGCCAAAGATGCTGCATTGAACCTGAAAACCGAAATTGTTGCAGCCCTGGTAAAAAAGCATAATGTAAATTCCACTGAACTGAATTTCAGCGACGACAGGATATACAGCAACGATAAGACGACAAACCTTTCATGGATAGAGGCAGTAGAGATACTCACTGCCAAAAGGGGAGCGATAAGCGTGAGCGGAAAATATATCTCACCCAAGCTGGGTGGGGATTTCAAGGGAGCCGGGGCCGGGCTGAGCCCATCGTATTCATTCGGGGCCTGCATTGCCGAGGTGGAAGTTGACATGGAGACAGGGTATGTGAAAGTGACTGATGTTTGGGGAGCCCATGATTGCGGAAAGGCCCTGAATCCGCTGGCTGTTGAAGGCCAGCTCGAAGGTTCCTGGCATATGGGTACGGGACAGGCCATCAGCGAGCAGATGAAATATTATAAAGGGCTGCTTCTGAACAATAATTTCCTTGAATATAAGATCCCGACTTCGGTTGATACCCCCGATATTCACGCGAATATAATTGAGACCATTGATCCCGAAGGGCCGTTTGGCGCTAAGGAAGCAGGGGAAGGGGCGATCCACCCGGTGATCCCGGCCATTGCCAATGCCATATTCAATGCAACCGGTGTAAGGATCACCAGTCTACCTGTATGCGCCGAGGATATACTTGCAAAAATGAAAGAAAACCATTTAGCTGAACAAAATATATAAGGGCAGATGCTGAAGGGAAAAACATATATCAAAGCATCAACTGCTGAGCAGGCCCTGTCGCTGGCTAAAGAGAACACTGACCTTTTCCGATACCTCGCGGGAGGAACCGATGTAATGGTTAACAGGTTCCAGGGAAACGATACAGCCGGTGTCCTGGTTGATATTTCAGGGATCACCGCTTTAAAGGAAGTATTGGTTAGCAATGAAAACCTGGTGATAGGATCATTGATAAGTCTTGATGATCTTGCAGGACATTCAGCCGTATGTGATCATTTCCCAGCCCTGGCTGAGGCAGTGAAATCGGTTGCTTCACCCACTATAAGAAAAACCGCCACCCTTGGAGGGAACCTGCTTTGCGAGAACCGTTGCTCTTATTACAACCAGAGCGAATGGTGGAGGGAAGCCTCAGGCTATTGTCTTAAAAGCAGCGGTCCTGTTTGTCTTGCAAGCGGGGGCAGCAAGCACTGTTTTGCGAAATTCGTTTCCGATACAGCGGTCGCGCTTATAAGCCTGAATGCCTGCGTTGAACTGCTGGATTTTAGCGGCACTTCCATAAAACCATTAGAAAGCATCTATACAGGCGACGGGATGGTTCCGAGGGGAATAAGCCCTGAGGCCATCATTACAGCCATCCGCATACCATTAAATCATGATATCCGTTCTGTATACAAAAAACTGAGAAAGAGGGCAACCCTGGATTTTACTTCTCTTACCACGGCGGTATCGGTGAATAAGGCGGGTGATGTCAGGATCGTCCTCGGGGGCGTTCATGCGAAGCCTGTCATTGTTGACGGTAAGGCAGGCGATGATCTGAAGGCACTGGCCGCTGAGGCGGTATCTCAATCGAGGATAGTAGATAATGATACCTGTTCGAGAAAATACCGAAAAGACATGATCACTGTATTCCTTGAAAGGAGTTTTAAGGACTTGCAACTGGTCTGAACATAAAAAAACCTGTGATGATAAACCTGGAAAATCAAACTGCAATAGTGACCGGTGGGATCAGCGGGATAGGTGCCGCCATTTCACTGAAACTGGCAGGATGCGGTGCGGACGTACTTATGATAGACCGCAAACACGAAGAGGATGCCGTGGATATTCTTAAAAAGATCACGGGCATGGGACGCAAGGCCATGTTCATACAGTCGGATATTTCGGATTTTGCATCTGCTGAAAATGCAGTGAAACGGGTTGTTCTGGAATTCGGCAGGCTTGATATCCTGGTAAATAATGCAGGCATCAACCGCGACGGTGTGGTGTGGAAGATGACCGAAAAACAATGGGATGAAGTGATCAGTGTGAACCTTAAAGGCTTTTTCAATTATACCAGGGCTGTTGCTCCCCTGTTTCGCGAGCAGCAATCGGGCAAGATAGTGAACATTACTTCCATCAACGGCCTCAGGGGCAAGTTCGGGCAGGCTAATTATTCAGCTTCAAAAGCAGGGATCATCGGGTTAACGAAGACTGTTGCAAAGGAGCTTGGCAAATACAATGTCAACGTGAACGCTGTGGCACCCGGGCTGATAGAGACCGAAATGATGAAGACAGCGGGGGATGATGTACTTGCCGCGGCCCTTGAAGAGATCGTATTGAAACGGCTTGGCACTCCCGAAGATATTGCCAACCTGGTTGTATTCCTCTGTTCAGGCCTGGCCAGGCATATTACCGGTGAAGTGATCAAGGTCGACGGAGGCCAGTACATATAATGAAAGCTGCTGTATGGAATTAAAGGATGTCGTTGTTGTTGCCGCTTGCCGCACTGCCATGGGCAGGTTTGGCGGAAGCCTTAAAGATGTTCCGTCGTGGGAGCTCGGGGCTGTGGTCATAAGGGAAGCCCTGAGCCGCATCGGGCTAAGCGGGAATCTTGTGGATGAAGTTATCCTTGGAAATTGCAGGCAGGCAGGGAACGGGCCAAACTCTGCCAGGACTGCCGCAGTACGCGGCGGCATCGGAGCTTCAGTTCCGGCTGTGACGCTTAATATGGCATGTCCTTCGGGAATGCGGAGCCTGGCGATGGCTGCACAGGCTATAAGGCTGGGTGAAGCGGGAATCATTGTTGCAGGAGGTTTTGAGAGCATGAGTTCCATCCCATACCTTCTGAAGGGAGCGCGCTGGGACGGTTTCAAAATGGGGAATAAAACACTGGAAGACGGATGGAGCGACAGTATCGATCCGTTGATCGGCCAGGGAATGGGCGAGACAGCAGAGAACCTGTTTGATAAATACGGTATTTCGCGGCAGGAGCAGGATGAATTTGCCATTGGCAGTCATCAGAAAGCATCACAGGCTCAAATGAACGGCTGGTTTGCTGAAGAAATAGTTCCTGTGCCGCTTGGAGGCGGCAGGGGTGCGCAAACGATATTATTTGAGGCCGACGAAACCATACGCCATGAGATCAGCCCGGAAAAAATGGCTTCCATAAAACCTGCATTCAGGAAAGACGGAACTGTAACTGCCGGGAATTCCTGCGGGTTGAGCGACGGAGCCGTGACCCTGGTCGTGACCCACAGGAAGAAAGCTGCGGAACTGGGGCTGAAGCCTCTTTTTTCGATTGTTTCATATGCGCAACTGGCTGTTGATCCTTCGACCATGGGAGAAGGCCCGGCATTTTCTATCCCTGCAGCATTAAAGAAAGCTGGCATGGTATTGGAGGATATAGATCTTCTCGAAGTGAATGAAGCTTTTGCCATACAGGTACTTTCCAATGAAAAAGTCCTGAAATGGGATAGGTCAAAACTTAACATCCAAGGGGGGGCTATTGCCCTTGGCCATCCTACAGGTATAAGCGGGGCAAGGATACTTGTAACTGCATACCATGCCCTGAAACGCCTTGATAAAACTTTTGCCGTTGCCGCAATCTGCGGGGGCGGAGGGGTCAGCAGCGCCATGGTGATCAGGAGGGAAGTATAAAATTTTGCATTTTTCCGGGGAGTCGTTCATTTTATAACATTCAAAGTCGGTCGTATTTTCATGCTCAAGCAGGCAGAACAAGGTATTTTATTCCGCCCGCCTCAGAATGTGACCAATGATTATCCCCAATTCCCTTTACCCAATGATTCTAAAGAGATAAAACGGATTCTGTCAAAATATACAAACCTGGTATAAATACTCTCAAATCTGCCGGTTTTCTTATGCCCGGATTGCCGGAGCTTTGTAACTTTGCATAAACATTCCGGTTTTATGAAAAAATCCAACGATCCCTCAACCCGTATTTTCGACCTGCTTCAGTTTGGCGAATACGGGGACGTGAATCCGTCCATCACAGATTCCGCCACTTATACTTTCATGCAGGCTATCACCATGAGCGAAACCTTTGCGGGCCAGCAGGAAGGCTGCTACCTTTACTCCCGTCACTGGAACCCTACGAACAAGTATCTCGCCGATGCCATTGCGGCTCTAGAAGGAACCGAATCGGCCTGGGTTACCGCTTCCGGAATGGCGGCCATCACCTGCGCGATCTTCCAGCTGGTAAACAGCGGGGATCATGTGGTCTGCTCTATGACTATTTACGGCGGCACCTTTGCTTTCCTCAGCAATTACCTTAAGAAGTTCAATATCGATGCCACCTTCGTCGATATTACGAAGCTGGATGATGTGCGGAAAGCCATCAGGCCGAACACGAAGATCATCTATACCGAAACGATGACCAACCCTATGCTGCAGATCAGCGATATCCCTGAACTGGCTAAGATTGCCAATGAGCATGGGATAAAGCTGATGGTCGATAATACCTTTACGCCTATGATGGTGGCCCCCGCCCAGCTCGGAGCACATATCGTAGTGCACAGCATGACCAAGTTCATCAACGGGAAAAACGACTGCGTGGCAGGTGCGATATGCGGCGACAAGGAATTCATTGACGCTCTCTGCGATGTCAACACGGGCACCGCCATGCTGCTTGGCCCTTCGCTGGAGCCCCTGCGCTCATCAACCATTCTAAAGAACCTGCATACGCTGCATATCCGCATGAAACAGCATAGTAAGAATGCAGCTTACCTCGCGGGTAAATTCAAAGAATACGGGGCTAAGATCATTTATCCCGGTTTCCCTGAACATCCGGGTCATGAAGTTCTGAAGAAGATGATGAACGAAGAATTCGGCTTTGGTGCCATGATCGCAATCGACATGGGGACTTCTGTCCAGGCCTCAAAGCTCATGGAAGCCATGGAACTTGAAGGCGTGGGTTACCTCGCGGTCAGCCTCGGTTATTTCAAGACCCTGTTCAGTAATTCGGGAAAAAGCACATCCTCCGAGGTTCCTGAAGAGATACAGAAGGAAATGGGTCTGTCGGAAGGCCTTATACGTTTCTCGGTTGGCCTCGACAATGATATCGCCCGCAGCTGGGAAAAGATCAAACATTGCCTTGACACAGTTGGCTCATAAGTATATCATGTCACTTGATCCCAAAGCAAATGCATTACTTACGGCCATCATCGCTGCCGGAGATCCTGAAGTTCAGTTCCTGCCTGCCGAGGAAGCCAGGGCGCTGGTTCATTCCAGGTATGAAAAGCTGGACCTGCCTTTAAAAGAAGTTGAAAGCATAACCGACAGGACTATCCAGGGGCCGGGTAGCGGCCTGATGTTACGCATTTACACTCCAAAGGGTACAGGCCCTTTCCCTGTCCTGTTCTTTATCCATGGGGGAGGCTGGGTTTTGTTCCGCCCAAAGCATTACGACTCGGTATGCACGCATTTTTGCGCCGGGGCTTCATGTATAGTGGTGTCTGTGGATTACCGACTCAGTCCCGAAACGAAATTCCCGGGGGCCTTGGATGATTGCATGGAAGCACTGAGATGGGTTTCACTTCATGCTGGTTCTTTCAAGGGGGATCCTTCAAGAATCATAATTGCGGGTGACAGTGCAGGCGGAACCATGGCTGCAGCCCTTTCTCTCAGGGCCCGTGATGAAAACGGACCGAAAGCGCTGGCGCAGGTGCTTATCTATCCCGCAACTGCATGGTATGAACCTCCGACCGGATCCTTCAAAGAGTTTGCAGGCGGATTTTCCCTTACCGCTGAGTCCATGGTATGGTTCTGGGACCAATACCTCGAAAACAGGGAGCAGTCTGCCGATCCTTATGCGATTCCAATGAATGCACTGGATCTTGCAGGTTTGCCCGAAGCCCTGGTCCTGGTGTCAGGTTATGATCCTTTGCGTGATGAAGGTATGTTGTATGCCGGAAAACTTAGTAATGCCGGGGTTAAAACCACCTTCCTTGACTATGACAGTATGATTCACGGTTTCCTTTCCTACCTCGGGATACTCGACCAGGCTGAAACTGCCATCGCAGAAATCTGCGGATGGCTTAAACAAAGATTTGACAGGTCCTAACCCTGGCTGCAGCTGCTTACCAGGTTGCGGTCTCCAAACGCATCATCAATACGGGTAACAGTTGGCCAGTATTTGTCCTCGGCCGACCACGGCATCGGGAATGCAGCTTTCTGCCTTGAATACGGAAGGGTCCACTCGTCCGCAGTCACCATGGCCGCTGTATGCGGGGCTTTCATGATAACGTTGACAACCTTATCTGCTTTGCCTGAAGCGATCTCATCAATCTCAGCTTTTATCGAGACCATGGCTTCGATAAAACGGTTGAGCTCGTAGTAAGGCTCGCTTTCGGTAGGCTCCACCATAAGGGTCCCGTGTACGGGGAATGCAACGGTTGGTGCGTGGAACCCGTAATCCATCAGCCTCTTGGCAATGTCAATGGCACCTATGTTCGTCTGGCGGGAAATAGCGTTGCAGTCAACGATCATTTCATGGGCGCAGCGTCCGTTCTTTCCTGAATAAAGGATTGGATAGTAGGGCTCAAGACAGGATTTGAGGTAGTTCGCATTAAGAATAGCCATTTTGGTTGCCTCGGTCAGTCCTTCGCCTCCCATGAGCTTGATATATGCATAGGAAATAGTAAGGATCAAAGCGCTTCCGTAAGGACCTGATGCAACGGCGGTGGTGCCAGTTTTTCCCCCGGTCTCAACCTGGGTATGCCTCGGGAGGAATGGTGTCAGATGTTTTGCACATGCGATGGGGCCTTCGCCAGGACCGCCGCCTCCGTGAGGAATGGCAAAGGTCTTGTGAAGGTTAAGGTGGCAAACGTAGGCGCCTATCATCCCGGGATTGGTAAG
>JBAXBP010000143.1:0-9144 GCA_037141915.1 Bacteroidota bacterium
CGCAATCACACAAATATAAAGAACATTTACATTAAATACAAGATCACACCTAACGTCCGATCGCTAAACGCAGCAAAGGTGAAACCTTTGCTTGCAACATTGCCGTAGGCTTTGTTGCGGTTAGCGATTTGTTAGTTGTAGGTACAATTTGATTTACAAAGTCCATTATTATTGAGGTTTTCACAAGCAATTTGTGTTTTAAAAACAGCTTTAACGTCGCACCCTGGTCAAAGGAATCAAAGAAAGGTGCTTGTTTCGGCAAGGAGAATCATTGAGAAGCTCAACTCAAATCACCAAAATAACACACAAATTGCCGTTTCAATGAAAGATGCCTTGAGCGTTTATCATATACAATCCCACAATGATCCGCTTATGCGTATACCCAAAGTTACAAAAAAGAAAAGAACAAGAAACTTTATATATATTTTGTACTTACAACTAACGGCCCATCGCTAAACGCAGCAAAGGCAGAGCCTTTGTAAAGCAACAATACCTTGGTTTTGTTGCGGTTAGCGATTTGTTAGCCTCAGTTTTTGATATTATTAAAAATATAAATGACACCTAAATTAAATGAAATTGAATGATATTTTTCATAATCATAACCATGACGACCTCCAAAGGATTTGTATAAAGTTGTTAAACTTGATTCATATTCTGGGATAAATTTGATTTTCCAATTTTTAATAATATTTACGCTAAAACCAAGAAATATCATACCATTGAGAGTAAAATCACTCTTTGAAATTATTCCATATTTATTATAAGATTCTTTCGGAAGCATTACATAATTTCCAGCCAACCCTCCACCAAATAGAAATGTTACCTTTTTTCCAATTAAGAAAGTTAGTTTCACTGGAACCTTTAGAAAATTCCACTCGTTTTCGTTTTGAAAAACAATTCCAGTTGTAAAAGAAAAGAATGACGCTTTTGGAGGATAAAAGTTAGATAATATGGAAATTTGAACACCATTAATAAATGGACCATTAGTTGGAACGACCATTGCGGAATATCCAATTAATCCTTCAACTCCAACTCGTTGAGAATAGGCATTTATTATTAATACAGAAGCTACTATCAGGATTATATAACGTTTCATATCAAAAATTGAGGCTAACGTCCGATCGCTAAACGCAGCAAAGGCAAAGCCTTTGCTAAGCGACATTGCGTTAGCTTTGTTGCGGTTAGCGATTTGTTAGTTGTAGGCACAAACTGTTTCACAAAGTCATTAATAATCGAGGTTTTCACAAGCAATTTGTGTTTTAAAAATTACTTTAAATGCCACACCCTGGTCAAGGGAATCCATGCAAGGTGAATGTTTAAGCAGGGAAGAATAATTGAGAAACTCATCTCTAAACACTCAAATTACTCACAAATTGCGCATTTCACAGAAAGATACCTTGAGCGTTTATCCTGATCGAATTCACAATGATTCGTTTCTGCGTATACCCAAATTTACAAAAAGAAAAGAACAAGAATAATTATTTATTTTTTGTGCTTACAACTAACGTCCGATCGCTAAACGCAGCAAAGGCAAAGCCTTTGATAGCAACATTGCGTTAGCATTGTTGCGATTAGCGATTTGTTAGGTATAGTTTTTATTTTTTCATCAAGATACTTTTATAATGATTATCATTAGAAGTTACGATCATAATTAAGTACAATCCGATGGGCAGAGATTCTAAATTTAATTTTTTTTCTATCCGTTCCGTTAGAATTTCCTCACCAATCAAATTATACAGATGAACAGTTTCAATTAATTCATTGCTAGGTACATTTATATTTATAATCGAATTTGTAGGGTTCGGATATATATTAAAATAGTTTTTATTATTTGCTATTTCTATTCCTACTGGTATCAATGTAAATCGTCGGCATGGATAGGTAGTGTCGAAGCTGTTACTTGATTGAGTGTAAACAACCATTGTATAATTAATGGTCAATGTATCTCCATTAAAAATACCCTTTCCTGAATATTGAATGCCATCGCCGTTATACATCGAAAACCATTTAGGAGTAACGTGAACAGAATCGTATGTACATTCCATTTTTACTTGAATATAATCATTTGTAACCCAATCTGGCCAATTCCAAAAATTGTAATGAGTGAATGAAATTGAATCATTAACAACAATCCAGCTTGTATATGGCGAAATTGGGGGATTACAGTTGGATGAAGAATAATTCCCTTCATGTCCAAAAGCACACTGTGCTTGCACATTATTTATAAAAACACTCAGCAATAAAAAAAAACATGTTGTTTTCATTTTGGTTTCAAAATAAAAATTATACCTAACGGCTGGCCAGCAACCGCAGCAATGGCGAAGCCTTTGCTAAGCAACAATACGCAAGTTTTGTTGCGGTTGATGGCATGTTAGGCGTTAGGCACATAAAGTTACACAAAGGGTGAATTATTGATATTATTTCAGAGCAATTTTTACTTCAAGTTACTATTAGCCTTTCTAATTGAGTGCGGGTATAGTTGCAATGAAATATTTTCTCATCCACTGGGAACCAAGCGAGAGAAACGTAACTCAAACCTCCCTTAAACACCAAAAAATTGCGATGTGTGAATGCAACCGATTTTAGTCGTGATCTCCCGCTGAAATTCGGCACAGAACTTCCGCGCCATTCCTAAACACTCTTTTTTAAAGAACAATTATATAATCATGTGCTTACGCCTAACGTATGGCTAAGACAATGTTATTTGTGTTATATGGCTTATGGTTTTTCCGTAATTTGTGTTATTTATTGGTTTTAGGTACGATAAACGCATAAAAAGGGTGTTTGTGTTATTTGTTGAAAATGGTTGGTAAGACAAGCAAATATGCACTGCTTCACCTTATCTTTTTTTAGTCTACTTCTCACTTTTTTCAAACTGTATAAATTCTATCGGCATCCCGCATTCTTCAATAAAAGCAACAAGACAACCTTTCGACGGACTGTTTGGCTGTAAGATTACCCGCTTGCCTTCAATGGCTTGGTATACATCGTCGACCTCAAAGGCTATATGTAGTTTTGTCCTTACGATCTCAGGTAAACCGCAGCCGTCTTCATACCTCATCCACTCCATGCCGTAAGGATTGCCGCCACACCCGAAATGATACACTTCGTAGTCTTGCAGATATTCTTCACCTTCAATGGGAGCCTTGGTTGGCATTCCTAAATGATGATACTTCATAATGAGCTCCAGTCTTGTTTTTTATATTAAAGTCTTTCAAATATACATGACAAACCCTCATGTTTACACACAGACGAATAAAAATCCAGTCCGTCACCCAAACGCTCTCGTGCTCGAAGCACATTCTTAACCTAGCGTATAATCAATAAAAGTAGCTATTTTATGAAACGAGTTTGCGGACTGGATGTACACAAAGATAGCATTTTTTGTGCGACATACCAAGGTAAAAAGTATGGGCCGGTATTGGAGTACACTACTCTTACCCCATCGATCATGGCCATGGGCCAAGATCTTCGTTCTGAAGGTGTTGAAACCATTGCCATGGAAAGCACAGGGATGTACTGGGTTCCCGTGTGGAATATTCTGGAAGATATGGGATTTACCCTGATTCTGGTCAATCCCTATTTAATCAAACAAATGCCTGGACGAAAAAGTGATGTAAAAGATGCTCAGTGGATTGCCACCTTGTTGTACAAAGGACTATTAAGAGGAAGCTTAATTCCATGTAAGGAAATACGGGAGTTACGCACCTATAGTCGAAAGTACATTAAGCTACAACAGCGACAAACATCAGTTTTGCAGGACATGGAACGAACGCTGGAAATATGCAGCATTCGTGTTATCAGCTTTGTCAGCAACATCTCAGGTAGAAGCGTATTAAATGTCATCCGTCAAATTGTTCAAGGTGAAACGAGCCCGGAGGTTCTTTTAGATTCGATTCATGGCCGAATAGTCAACACTCACTCGAAAAAAACGATAAAAGAATCATTGACGGGTTTTATCACGGAACATCATAGGTTTATACTAGAATTATCACTGCAGGAGTATGAACAATTGCTGAAACAGAGTGATCAGTGTTTGGCAAAGATGTACGAGTTATGCAATGTGCATTATAACAAGGAACTTCAGTTGCTTCTTTCAATCCCCGGAGTGAGTGATATTTCTGCCATGATTGTATTAGCTGAAACAGGTTCAGATATGAATGCCTTTGAGAACAGTGGTAAATTCTCCGGTTGGACGGGACTTCGTCCAAGAAATGATGAAAGTGCCGGAAAATATAAAAGCACAGCCACAACAAAAGGGAATCGGTATTTAAAAGCTGTTTTGGTTCAAATTGCGTGGGCAGCATCACGAGTGAAGGAATCCTATTTCAAAGAAAAATTTAATCGACTGGCAATGAAAAAGGCTAAGAAAAAAGCATTGATTGCAATTGCCAGAAAAATAGGAGTAGTTGTTTGGAATATACTGTATTATGATCAACCTTACGATCCATTGAAACTCCCTGCCTACGATCCGGAGATAATCCTTGCCAAACTTGCTTACCATCAAAGGGAGTCAGAACGCTTGGAAAAACTGAGAGGTACAACATAAATCGTAAAGGTCGTTTATATTTGTGGTGGCTCATAACCCCGAGATCAAATCGACCAATGTTAACAGTTCTGAAAAGAACTTTAAGAACACAGACATGAGTTAAAGCCCTAATTCACTTGGCTAAACTCGCAGGAGAAACTCGCAAACCAAAGGCGATAAGTAATTGGTAAAAGATTTATAGGAGAAATATAATAAAGAAAACGCCAGAATTAGGCTGGAGTAGAAATTATTTTTCATCCCTTGGTATAATAACTCGGTAAAACATGTGTGGACTTTCTTCTTTCACTGGTACGGTTTATCGAACGGACCTTCATTCTCAAATAGCCATTATAGGTTACGTGAAGGCTTTACTTCTTCCCCAAGTCCAGGTTGTCGAGCGGGCTCTTGATGTCAAACAAGCCTTTATTGGTGACATGGGTGTATATCTCGGTGGTTTTTGAACTGCTGTTGCCGAGAAGGGTCTGGATATACCTCAGGTTCACTCCGTGCTCGAGCAAATGGGTGGCAAAACTGTGCCTGAGTGTATGTACTGTCACGTGCTTCAGTATCCCTGACTTCTTTACGGCCTTCCTGAATACGGCTTGTATGCTTTCATCACTGTACTGCCCCCCATCCTGACCGTTGAATACCCATTTATTTGGCCTGTAAACCTCGTAATACAGCCTTAATTCTTCCAGTATGCTCTTCGATAAAAGGGTCCTCCTGTCTTTCCTGCCTTTGCCTGCGCAAACCAAGATATACCCCATTTTCGTATCAATATCCTCAATCTTAAGGTTCACAGCTTCACCGATCCTTAAACCGGCCGAATAAATCAGCGAGATCACCATCCTGTGCTTCAGGTTGTCGGTCTGTTGAATGATCTGTATAACTTCTTCCTCGCTCAGAACGGTAGGGTACCTTATTGAGCGCTTAGGCCTTGCGAGGTAATAGGTCTTGGTTACACGCCCCAGAACTTGCTCATAATAGTATTTAATCGCATTGATCGCCTGGTTCTGGTATGATAACGAAACCTTCTTCTTGTTTAAAAGGTACAGCAGGTATTCCCTGATCTCTTCATCACTCAGGCTGTTTACATCTCTGTCATTGTAATACTTAAGGAACAATCTTAGCATGATGGTGTAGGTTTCTATTGTCCTCGGACTGTATTGCTTTAAAATAAGAGACTTCATGAATTCTGCCTGTATGTCTTCGTGCCTCGCACCGCTTATTGAAATGCCCCGGGTTGCTCCATTCACGGAATGCTCCCCGTTTACATCTTTTTTTATCTGGTCTGCGGATGAAGTGCACTCTTTAAACAGCAGTTTCCCATCGAATTTATGGTTCAGCCATTCAATCGTCCCCCTCTCAAAAGGGAAATGCCAGAATTTTCCGTCCGGCTGCCAGCGTGCGCCGCTGATCGTTTTAATCAGTTCTACCGCATCCTTGTCATAAGGAAAAGTTAACTTCCACATTGGATTCTCGCCAATCAGGATTTTTGTTGTTTCTATCGTTTTCATGTTAAAAAACTTTGTTTTATTCCTTAATCTTCCATAATCGGAAAGGTAATATGGTTTTTATGAAAATTTTAGAAAAATCTTTGAATATTATTCTCTCACGGTATTTTACCTGCTATGCTGGGGCGGAAAACGAAACCGGGACTTGCCGGGGGTTAATGATGGTTTCCTCTCTCCAGGTAAATTCCCTTTAGCTTGCTGCGGAAACCTGGCCCTGACTGCATACTATTGATCCTCCTGTGAAGGATAGAGTCAGAAGAAGATTTATTTGTAACAATACCTCTTCATCACCTTGTAGGCTTCGGAGATGCCGAGCTCGCCGGCACGGCTGAGGTCTTCACAACCGGCCTGGGAGTCGCCTATCATGATCTGAACCAGACCGCGGTTGAACAGGGCTTCGGCGAAATTCTTGCGGAGGCTGATGGCTTTGGTGAAATCTTCAAGGGCGCGATGGTAATTGCCCATCTTGCAGTAAACTATGCCGCGGTCGTAATAGGCGAAGAAAAAGCCGGGATCTATCCTGATCGCCGATTCGAAATCGCATACTACCGCATCGTAAGTGTGCTCTATCTCGGTGGTGGTGGTGTACTGCTCTTTGTTCTTTGGCTTGGAGGCAGCTATGGTGATCTGCTGGTCGTAATTGTCAAGCTTGTGAATTAGCTGTATAAGGTCGTAACGGGTCACAGCCCTGCAGAAATAGGGCAGGGCATACAGGGTATCAAGCTCTTCAGCAGCGGCAAAATCGTTGAAGGCGTCATTGTACCGTTTAAGCCCCGAATAAGCCACGCCTCTCTGAAGATAGGCGTCGGAGGTCTCGGCTCCCTTGACTATCCTCTCGTTCTGAACCTCGAGCTGCTTGTTGCAGAGCGAATCGGTGATAAGGTAAGTATTAATGGTAAGCGAAAGTATGCCGGTGCAGTAATGCCCTTTATGGTAGGTGTCGTACAACTCGATCACGTCATAGCCGGCCTTTCCCTGGAAAAGCTTGAACATCGGGATGAGCTGTATGTCAACGCTCTGGTTCTGAAACTTGCTGTTGCCGGTGTTCATCTCCTCGAAATCCCCGCTCAGCTTCACAAGGCTCTGCAAAAAGTCTTTCTTTTTCGTGGTGAGGCTGTCGGCCGACATATTATTCTTCTTGGCAAGATCCATCGCAGCTTTGTAATCCTTCTGGGCCCCGGAAAGGTCTTTCAGCTTGAGCTTGATCTCGTACCTGGCATACCAGGCGTCGGTATAATCGGGGAGAAGGTCTATGGTCTTGTCCATGTCGTCAAGCGCTCCTTTGAGGTTGTTTTCCTGCATCTTCATCAGCCCCCGGTAATAATAACTTACAATGTTCTTGGGGTTCAGCTTGATAACCTTGTCGAAATCTGCAATGGCCGACTTCCTGTCGTTCATGTCGTTATAAAGTATGGCCCTGTTGAAATACGCATAGGAGTTGTAAGGCGAAAGCCTGATGATCTTCCCCAGGTCGGCCAGTGCTGCCTTATTGTCTTTTTTCTTGATCAGGGTGATCGAACGGTCAAAAAGGGCGAAAATATTGTTGCTGTCAAGCTCCACGGCCTTGTTGAAATACACCAGCGCCGAATCGTAAACCGACTTGTTCGTCCATCCTGTCCCCAGCTGTATGTAGGCAAACAAATTCGTGGGATTGATCTGAATGGCTTTCTTCAGGTCCTCCACAGCAGCGTCAAAACGGTCTATTTCCATCTCCGCCGCACCCCTGATCACGTAAACGGTCTCGTTCTCGCATTTCAGCTTGATCGCCCGGTTGCAGTCATTAAGGCAGGCATAGTACTTCTTCAAAAAAAGCTTGATCCTGCCCAGTGTCAGAAAGATCTCCGAATTGGTGCTGTCTAATTTTGAGGCCGTCGAAAGGTCCTCTATGGCTCCGTTGTAATTCTGCATCTGGCTCCTCACCTGCGCCCGGCTCACATAAACATCGGGCAGGTAGGGGAAAAGGGTAATGGATTTCGAAAAATCCTGCTCGGCTCCAATATAATCGTCAAGGCTGAACTTGGCATACCCTCTCAGGTAATATAACTCGGGGACCTGCGGATCTCCCTGTATGGCAAGGTTGAGATTCTTCAGAGCTTCAACAAACTGACCGGCGCGGAGCTGGGTCTGTGCATCGCGCACATAGGTGTTCATAGCCTGCGGCCTGGCCGTAATGCCGGTTAACACGAAGGCTGCTATCAGCCATATTACAAGAGTAGGGTAGAGTTTCGGCATCTTCAGCTGAGCCCGGTAATTCCTCAGTTAAAACGTTAAAAACGCCCGGGAACCTTATTTATTGCAGGCGCGAAGATAAGGAAAAATGCCGGACGGGTCCTGCACCCCGCTCTGATTCAGGACGTAACTTTATGATAACTTAATCTTTCGCAAGTTTCGAACTCCCCAGGCAGCGTCCTTCACAGAATACCCTCAAAACGTACATCCCTCTTTCAAGGCGGCTGACGTTTATGGGCGTGTTATCACTTCTCCCGCTCAAGACCGTTCTTCCGCTGATGTCAGTGATGGTGTAATTGATGACTGCGGATGAGGGAGCGTCGGGTTCCAGGTTTACGGTTTCATGGCATGGATTGGGGTACAGCCTGAAGTCTGGTCCTTGCCCGTTCACGGTTTCTATGCCTGAGGATGAATCTCCTCCTATCATGATGCCATTCCCGAAAGAGGTGACCCAGGTTTCGTTCAGGTTGAAGGGGTTGTAGAAAACTCTCATGGGATGCCTGAACGGATAATTGGTTACCTGCGTGAAAGTAGGGCTTGATGCGGAAGCATTGCTGCTGTGCCACAAACCTTCGGTCTCGGTGGTGAAATACATCTCGTTTGAATTGCCTGGTTTTATAGTGCAGGAATTCACCCTGATGTCGTCGTTGATCCTGGTCCAGCTTTGTCCCTGGTTGGTTGTTTTAAACAAACCTCCAGTCCCCTGTATCCCCGAAGTGCCCCATCCCTGGAAAACTCCTGCATACCAGGTCTGACCACCTGCATCGTTGGGATCGACCACCACATCCATGGTCCAGAAGCGCATGTTCTGGTCAGAACGGTCATACCAGGTTGAGGATGCACTGCTGTATAAATATACTCCCGAACTGTCGG
>JBAXBP010000144.1:0-8910 GCA_037141915.1 Bacteroidota bacterium
ATACGACAGGCTGGTTTCAACCGGGCGTAAACTCACCGGGGTAAAAAGCTGGATCTTCTGGTGGGCGTTCCACCTGTCAACGCGTTACGAGTTGAACGGTGCCAACGGTTGGTTCTATGAGCTTAAACGTAAACTTTACGACCGCCTGGTCTACTGCAAATGGAGGGAAGCCATGGGAGGCGAGATCAAAATCATCGTGTCGGGAGGCGCTGCAATGCAGCCAAGGCTTGGGCGCATGTTCACCTGTGCCGGCATACATATCCTCGAGGGATACGGGCTTACCGAGACTTCGCCTGTGATATCCGTCTGCGACTTCAGGGAAAACGGTATCAAATTCGGTACGGTAGGTCCGGTGATCAGTAATACTGAAGTTAAGATAGCCGCTGACGGGGAGATTTGCGCTAAAGGACCAGGTGTCATGATCGGCTATTATAAGGAGCCCGAAATGACAAGGGATGCTGTTGATTCCGACGGCTGGTTCCATACAGGGGACCTGGGCCATATTGAACCGGAAGGTCAGCTGAAAATAACCGGACGGAAAAAGGAGTTATTCAAGACTTCCTTCGGCAAGTATGTAAGCCCTCAGCCCATTGAAGATAAATTCAAGGAGTCGTTGTTTATTGACCAGATCCTGGTAGTAGGGGAGAACCAGAAATTTGCGGGAGCACTGATCGTACCCGATTTTGCCTTCCTGAAAGACTATTGCAGGGAAAAGGAAATTGAATTCACCACGCCCTCCGAAGTCATTAAAAAAGAAAAGATACGGAAGCGTTTTGCCGCAGAGATCAAGAAGTACAACAAGCTGTTTGGCGAAACGGAACAGGTTAAATCATGGGACCTTCTTGATCATGAGTGGACACTGGAATCGGGAGAGATAACTCCCACCCTGAAGCTGAAACGCAAATTCCTCCATTCAAAATACAAGGAGGAGATAGACCATTTGTTTAAATAATCAATTGCTGAAGTATGTCCGCACCTTCCGTGACACGCTTATTCGACCTGCTTGATGTGTACAGGGACAAGTACCCGTCTAAATCAGACGCCTTGCTTAAACGGAAGGCAGGCAAGTGGCACGCATACTCATCCACAGATTACATAGGTTATTCTAAAGCCATCAGCCTGGGTTTGCTTTCACTCGGGGTTGGGAAAGGTGTCAAGGTCGCTACCATCATGTTAAACAGCCCCGAATGGAATTTTTTCGATATGGGGATCATGCAGGTTGGGGCGGTACAGGTGCCGATCTATCCGACGGTAAGCGATGATAATTACTGCTATATTCTCAATGATTCAAATGCCGAATACCTGATCGTTTCGAACAGCGCGGTTTACAACAGGGTTAAAAACGTATGTTCGGGTATAGCAAGCCTTAAAGGAATATACAGCATCGAAAAGGTAAAGGGAGTAAAACACTGGCAGGAGCTGCTTGCACTCGGCATGAATCATCCCAATCCCGACCTACTGGAAGAGATCAAGACCGGGATCGGATCTGATGACCTGGCCACCATTATTTATACTTCAGGTACTACCGGCAGGCCTAAAGGGGTCATGCTCTCGCACAGGAATTTTATCAGTAATTATAAAGCATGTGCAATGATCCCCGACTATACCAGCGATGACAAGGTTCTGAGTTTTCTTCCCTTATGCCATGTTTACGAAAGGATGTTGAACTACGTTTTCCAGTCCTTCGGTATGTCGATCTACTATTGTTCCAATATTGAAAAGGCAGGGGATCTGATGCGGGAAGTGAAGCCTGATACTTTTGCCGCTGTTCCAAGGGTGATTGAAAAAATGTATAACCGTATCGTTTCCAAAGGCAGGAATCTGAGTGGGATCAGGAAAAGCATATTCTTCTGGGCTCTCCGGCAGGGGCATAACTTTGAACTGAACCATGAAAGGGGCCTGTATTATGACATCAGGCTTTTCATTGCAAGGGTACTGGTTTTCAACAAATGGAAAAAAGCCCTGGGTGGCAGGGTAAAGCTTATCATCTCGGGCGGGGCAGCCCTGCATCCCCGACTTGCAAGGGTATTCTGGGCTGCGGGCATCCCTTTGATGGAAGGTTACGGGCTTACTGAAACTTCACCGGTCATTGCCGTGTCAACCTTCGCAAAAGGTGGGCTGAAGTTCGGAACCGTCGGACCTGTCCTGCCCGGCGTTGAATTAAAGATTGCCGATGACAATGAGATATTATGCCGGGGGCCCAATGTGATGATTGGTTATTACAACCGCCCTGAACGTACCCAGGAGGTTGTTGATAATGAAGGATGGTTCCATACAGGGGACCTTGGCGTTCTCGAGGACGGGAAATACCTAAGGATCACCGACAGGAAAAAGGAGATTTTCAAGACCTCGTCCGGCAAGTACATTGCCCCCCAGGTGATCGAACAGAAGTTCAGGGCTTCTCCTTTCATCGAGTTTATCATTGTTATAGGTGAGAACCGCAAATATACTGCAGCTCTCATTTCTCCTAATATGGAATACCTGAGAGGGTGGTGCAAGGTTAAGGAAATTACTTTTGGAACCCCTGAAAAGGCAGTCAGAAACCCTAAGATAATCAAGCGTTTCCAGGAGGAAGTCGACAAATTTAATCTTGATCTCGGGCAAACCGAGAAGATCAAGAAGTTCAGGCTGCTGTCATCCCAGTGGAGTGTGGTTTCGGGAGAATTATCACCGACCATGAAACTGAGAAGGAAATTCATACAGGATAAATACGCGGGTATCATCGAGGAGACTTACCGGTCGAGGGAGTATGATTATAAGATGAGGGAGGAGTGATCCAGTAACCCAGCTATCAGTGAAGTATCTTAAATACCAGTTCTTTCATTAACTCCCCGTCGGTTGCAGAAGTATTATCCAGGCCCTTTGCTTTCAGGTCGTATTCCCTGAGATAAGAGATCACGTCGACAAGTTTGCGCACAGAGTAATTTTTTGCTGTAGTCTGGTAATCCTGTACAAAGAACGGATTGACCGATAATGCAGCTGCTGCATTATTGCGGGATTTATCGGGCAGGTAATGGTATGCAAGGACCTTGCTGAAATATAGATACAGGCTTGGAATGACCTTGACCAGCGGATTGTCCTTAAGGTTTGCTGCAAAATATCGGATGATCATGTTTGCCTTGTATACATCTTTGCGCCCAAGTGCCTTCTGAAGTTCAAACACATTAAAATCCTTGCTGATACCGATGTTCCGTTCAATAATTTCTTCGGTTATCTCAGCGCGGGCAGGTATGATGATGAAAAGCTTGGTAAGTTCATTGACCACATTGGAGAGTTCATTGCCAACGAATTCTGCCAGCAGGGCCGAGGCTTTGGGGGAGATCGAGAATCCTCTTTCTTTCACATAACCGCTGATCCATTCAGGGATCTGGTTGTCGTAAAGCAGGGCCGATTCCATCAAAACACCTGTTTTCTCTATCGCTTTATACAGGGACTTGCGTTTGTCGATCTTGCCGTATTTATAACAGAAAACAAGGATAGTAGAACTGACCGGTTCCTGGAAGTAATGAAGAAAAACATCCATGTCATTCAGGTCCTGGGCTTCTTTCACAATAAGAACCTGGTAATTTGACATCATCGGATAACGTTTGGCATAGCTTAAAATGGTCGCAGCATCCGCATCCTTTCCATAAACAATGGTCTGGTTGAATTCTTTTTCCTGTTCGCTCAGCACATGATCGGTAATATAATCGGAAAGGACATCTATGAAATAGGGCTCCTCCCCGTATAAAAAGTAAACAGGATAATATATTTTATTTTTAAGGTCTGATAGGATGTTCCCGAAACCGCTGTCCCTGGCCATAAACGTGTAAGCAGGTGTTACATTTCCTCCTGCCATGCAAAGATAGCCAAATCATGTTTATCATTATATTTGTTGGAACATGTTGCCTGAACTAAAACTCCCGGGATACCCGGCTAAAATACGTTCCAAAGCTGACGGGAAAAAGGAGATCTTTGACCCTGTCAGGAAGAAATTTGTCCGCCTGACCCCTGAAGAGTGGGTGAGGCAGCATTTTCTGAATTTCCTGGTTAATAACCACAATTACCCGGCATCGCTGATCCATGTTGAGGCCTCCCTTACTTATAACAGGCTTTCAAAGCGAAGCGATATCGTGGTCTACTCGAACCAGGGTAAGCCGCTTATGGCTGTTGAATGCAAGGCTCCTTCGGTTGAGATTACCCAAAAGGTATTCGAACAGCTCGCCATGTATAATTTCACGCTGAAAGTTTCCTACCTCGTATTGACAAACGGGGTTCAGCATTATATCTGCCGTATGGAACCGGGGAGCGGGCATTTTACATTCCTGGAAGAATTTCCCGACTACCAGGATTTGCATGATCAGTTTCATGATTGAAGCCGGAGCCTTCCATGTTTCAGGATTTATAATTATTATTGCAGTGAATATCTTCTATACCCTGACCGCCTGAGCATATGGCCGAATTCTATACAGTTGTTGTAAACCGCACTGATCCTGCATTCCTGAGCCAGGAAACACGTAATTACGGACTCTCCCTGCAGTTCAATGATTCGCACATGGCCTATTGCATCATTGATTACCGCGTGAACAAGTACATCCTTCTCCATGAATTCCGACGGAATGATTTTATCCCCAAAGCCAAGCCCGGGTTTAAACTGTCATTTGAAGATTTTATGCGGAGCGTGCTCAATGCAAATCCCTGGTTGAAAAATCCATTCAAGACCGTCCGCATTGCTTATGAAGGTAAAAAGAGCACTCTTATCCCCGGACCGCTCTTTGATGCGCAGGAGGCGGAAATTTTCATGAAACTGAATTTCCAGCTGCAGGCCGACGAACATGTTCTTGCCGACCACCTCCAGCAATTCGATAATTATAACGTTTACTCGATTCCCAGAAGCCTTGAGGATTCTGTAAAGAAACTGTTTCCCTCGGCCAGGATCTCCAGCCTTTCAACCATACTGCTGCAAACTGTTTGGATGAACTTCAGGACCCGGATCAATGCAAACCGTATCTTCCTCCATATCAAGGAAAAGAGTTTTGATATCTGCATTTACGACGGTAAGCTGATCAAGTACTTCAATACTTTCACATGGATGGTTGCCGAAGACGTTGTGTATTTCCTCGTCTTCGTCCTGGAGCAGCTCGGTATGAACCCCGAGCAGGCCTCGGTGGTGCTGCTTGGGAACATCGACCGGGGATCCAACCTGTTTGAGCTGATCTTCCGTTATGTGAAGAATATGGAATTCGGAAGGAGGAATGAGACTTTCAAATACAGCCCGGTATTTGATATTGTTGCTCCACAGTCATATTATCCATTGTTGAATTTCAACTCATGCGGATCATAAGCGGAATTTACCGGGGCCGTAAAATTCATCCGCCTAATAATCTTCCATTAAGGCCTACAACCGATTTCGCAAAAGAAGCCCTGTTCAATGTTTTGAACAACCTGGTTGAATATGAGAACCTCAGGGTTCTGGATATGTTTGCCGGAACGGGGAGCATTTCTTATGAATTTATCTCAAGAGGATGTATAAGCGTTACTGCGATTGAAAAAGATCCCCGATGCCTGAGTTTTATTCACAAAACGGGCCTTGAGCTGAAAATGCTGAATCTGTTTCCTCAAAAATCAAATGCCCTGACCTATATCAGGCAGGCACTGAATACCTGGGACCTTGTCTTTGCCGACCCTCCTTATGACATGCCTCAGCTGCCCGAGCTGCCAGGGCTTGTACTAAGCGGGGAAGTGCTGGCACCCGGCGGACTGTTCATCCTCGAGCATCCGAAAAGATATGATTTCAGTGAATTTCCCGGCTTTGACCAGCACAGGAATTACGGGGAAGTCAATTTTTCATTTTTCCGTAAAGCGGAAAAATGAAAAACGAGAACCGTGATCCGGAATTCGTGAACCGGTTCACGAATCACGGTTCACGATTCACGGTCTAGTATTCGTCCTCGTGAAAGAAAAAATCGTCCTTTGTGGGATAATCAGGCCAGATATCTTCTATGCGCTCATAGGTTTCACCTTCATCCTCAATTTCCCTGAGGTTTTCTACTACTTCCTGCGGGGCACCGGAGCGAATAGCCCAGTCGATAAGCTCATCCTTAGTAGCAGGCCAGGGAGCATCTTCCAGTTTGGAGGCCAGTTCAAGTGTCCAATACATTTCTATAAGCGTTTTGAAAATAGCTGCAAAAGTATAAAAAATAAAATCAGAAAAACAAGAACTATTTTTTTTACTTCTGAGTTATCCAGGTTCTTTCTTCGGAGCCAGTGTCCTTGCCTGTTTTTCGTGCAAGCACAAACAGGTAATCAGATAAACGATTGACGAAGCGTATTATTATCTCGTCCACAGGGCTTGTTTTGTCAACCCTGATAAGAGAACGCTCAGCCCTCCGGCAAACAGTTCGTGCAATATGGCAATAAGAAACTGTTTGATGGCCTCCCGGGAGAATAAAATTTTTCAACCCGGGAAGCTCATCATTCATAGTATCAATTTCTTTTTCAAGTATGTGGATGTCAATATCCCCGAAAACAGGCAGTTCCCGTGTTTCCTTATCAGGATCCCGGGCAACCAGGGCTTCAGAGATAAAAAGAACTTCCTGGATACGGCCAAGAACATCACGGTAATGGGGATTGATATCCTGGTCACGGATCAGCCCGATAAAGCTGTTCAGTTCATCCAGGTTACCATAGGCTTCGACTCTTTCGTGGCTTTTCGAAACTCTTGTGCCACCCAGAAGGGAAGTCTCTCCTTTATCACCGCCTTTTGTATATATCTTGTTACCTTCCGACATCCGGTGAAATATTATTTTATCGCTTTTGCAAGTCTTGACTTGAGCTTCTCAAATTCGCCTGACATCTCAGAAGGGAGCCTGTCGCCGAAAATCTGCTGGTGCTCAGCGATCAGTTCGCATTCATCCAGCCATTCTTTCGGATCAACTTTCAGGATCATTTCCATCTTGGCTTCCATGCCGTTAAGTCCGCTTACATCGATGGCATTGGCAGCAGGAACCCAGCCGATCGGAGTTTCCACAGCTTCACCTCCTCCGTCAACACGTTCGAAGATCCATTTCAGAACACGGATGTTATCGCCGTAACCGGGCCAGAGGAATTTGCCTTCAGGTCCCTTTCTGAACCAGTTGACGTTGAATATTTTAGGAAGGTTTGCCGGAACAGGAGCATTGCTGCCGATTTTCACCCAATGGCCGAAATAGTCGCCCATATGATATCCGCAGAAAGGAAGCATTGCAAATGGATCGCGGCGCACACCTGCTTTAAGGCCGATTGCTGCTGCCGTGACTTCCGAGCCCACGATAGATCCGAGGAATACCCCGTGGTTCCAGTCTAAACTCTGGTAAACCAATGGAACAGTGCCAGGGCGTCGTCCTCCGAAAAGGAAAGCAGAAATAGGCACACCCTTTGGGTTTTCCCAATCCGGGTCTATTGCAGGGCATTGTTTTGCAGGTGCTGTGAACCTGGCGTTGGGATGGGCTGCGGGCTTGCCTGCAGCGGCATCGTATACATTATTCTCCCAGGTGATAGAACCAGCAGGAATATCAGTTCCTATGCCTTCCCACCATATATCTCCGTCGGGAGTGAGAGCAGTATTGGTAAAGATAGTGTTTGAGCTGCATGAAAGCATGGCATTCGGGTTGGTTTCCATGGAAGTAAAAGGAGCAACGCCAAAGAAACCAGCCTCGGGATTGATGGCATAAAGCCTTCCGTCTTCACCGAATTTCATCCAGGCAATGTCATCGCCCACTGTTTCTACTTTCCAGCCGGGGATGCTGGGAATTAGCATGGCCAGGTTGGTTTTACCGCAGGCGCTGGGAAATGCAGCAGCAAAATATTTTTTAACTCCCTTTGGATTGGTGATGCCGAGGATCAGCATATGTTCGGCCAGCCAGCCCTCGCGTTTTGCCATGTTCGATGCAATACGCAGGGCAAAGCATTTCTTTCCGAGAAGTGCATTTCCGCCGTAACCGCTTCCGAAAGACCAGATCTCGTTGGTTTCGGGGAAGTGGCAGATGTATTTCTTTTCGATGGGGGCGCAGGGCCACTTCACATCTTTCTGTCCGGGTTCAAGAGGAGCTCCTACCGTATGGATGCAGGGAACAAATTCACCATCGCCAAGGATATTCAGTACGGCTGTTCCCATCCTGGTCATGGTGCGCATGTTAACAACCACGTATGGAGAGTCGGTGATCTGTATGCCTATGTGTGCGATCTTTGAACCCAGAGGGCCCATGCTGAAAGGAATAATATACATCGTCCGTCCCTTCATGCAACCGGTATACATTCCTGTAAGCAGGGTTTTCATATCGGCAGGCGCCATCCAATTGTTCGTTGGACCTGCATCTTCCTGCTTCTCCGAACAGATATACGTGCGGTTCTCAACCCTGGCCACATCGCTGGGGTCACTCTGGAAATAATATGAATTCGGCCTTTTTTTCTCATTCAGTTTAATGGCCGTTCCCGTGCTCACCATCAGGTCAAGCAGGTGTTGGTTCTCCTGCTCGGAACCGTCGCACCAGTATACTTTATCAGGTTGGCATATCTTTGCCCAATCTTCAACCCACTGTTTTAATTTGCTGTTCATCGTCGTTTTTTATTTGTTGGTTTTTATAAATAAAATAGCGAAATGGCGAAAGGCCAAATAATTTCGCTTTTCACTTTTCGCTTTTAAGTTTCGATAACGCTTCTTTAATTCTTTTCACTGCTTCAATAAGTTTTTCCTTTGATGTCGCATAACTGAAACGTATGCAATTTGGATCGCCGAAAGCATCGCCAGGCACCAGTGCTACGAAAACAGTGTTCAGTATGTAATCACAAAGGTCTGTTGAGTCCTTTATCCTGACTGAGTCACTTGATTTGCCGAAGTAGTATGAAATATCGGGGAAGATATAGAATGCCCCGTCGGGATGGTTCACTTTG
>JBAXBP010000145.1:0-8766 GCA_037141915.1 Bacteroidota bacterium
CGGGATGCTTGATGGAGATGCTCAGCATAAGGGCTCCCCGCCTTCCTTCCTGGGCCACTTCACGGGTGGAGTTGGAATAACGTTCCATGAACGGGACTATGCCGGTTGATGTCAACGCGGAATTCTTGACAACAGAATGCTTCGGGCGGATGTGGGAAAGGTCGTGACCGACTCCTCCCCTGCGCTTCATCAGCTGAACCTGCTCTTCGTCAACTTTCATAATGCCGCCGTAACTGTCGCTGTCGCCTTCGTTACCGATCACGAAACAATTCGAAAGGGAACCAATCTGATAGTTGTTTCCTATGCCGGCCATCGGGCTTCCCTGGGGAACGATGTACTTGAAATCCCTGATGAGATCGAAGAGTTCTTCCTCACTAAGGGGATTCGGATATTTCTTTTCAATACGGGCTATCTCACGAGCGATACGCCAATGCATGTCATCCGGCGTAAGCTCAAGCAGCTGGCTTTCGGAATTTTTAAGGGCATATTTGTTAACCCAGACATTCGCGGCCAGGCTGTCGCCATGAAAATAAACCGCAGACTTCTCTATGGCTTCATTATGAGAATATTTTTTGGGGTGGTCTGACTTTTTCACTTCCGACTCCTCTTTTTTCTTTTCCTCTGTTTTTCTATTCATCTCCAAATCATCCATCGAAACTTTGGGGCGTATCCTTTTCGACAATACCTCGGTATAATGCGATGCTTTATGATCCTGATCTGATTTGACGATGGGGGTAACTTCCATGCTCAAACAGGTTTAAACGTTTATACTATTTTTACAATAAATTGTCCCTCTGGAAGATAAACTTTTACTTGGGGCGCTAATTCGAAGGGGCAATATACAACGAAGTCGGTGGGCCTGCCAATATAGTTATTAACAGAAAAAGGGGTGGAGAAGTTAAATGTCTGAGATCAACACAATTAGGATTTAATAATTCATAATATACTGATTCATTGATCATTACGATGCCATAAAAGTTTCTTCCCGAAACCCAGGCGATTATCAGTCATTTTCATAATTTCAGGCTCAAGACCCCATAGATGGAGATGAGCCAGCAGTGCGACAGGGAAGGCGCTCAGGTATGCCGATTTCGCTGTTTTCAACTCATTCCCGATGAGCTTCCTCATAAACCCCGCAAATTGCAGGCCTCTGATCTTACCCACCATACTTGTTTCGACAGCTATCGCGCCTGCCGCGTAATAGTTATCCGATTCAAGCACGTCGGCTATATGTTTCGTATCATGGTCTGATGTAAACACGAACAGGTTCAGGTCTTCCAGGTAAACATAATAGCAGGTGGCGCACCAGGGGCGGTTATCGCGGGTCACGGCAAGTGTAAAGATATGATGCTCGCCGATAAAAGTAAGTATGCGGCTTTCTATTGCTTGTTTCATCAGAAGTCCAGACTAAGTGAAAAATAAAATACCGGGGGCTGTATCCTTCCGTCCTCAACTCCCCAGGCAAGGTCTCCCCTCAAAAAATAACCCAGCAGCCTGGTACGAAGCCCAAATCCGAAGCTCTCGACGAGGGGATCCTTTTGCGATTCCCCTTTTATGAACAGGGGCTTCCTGTAAATATAGTTAGTAAAAAGCTGGTTGTCGGACGACCAGGGGGTAGTCCCTGTCCAGGCAGTCCCTACATCCCCAAAAGCCACCACCTGGAAATTATTAAGGAAGTCGGCGCGTATAGGCCTGTTGAAAAAGTACCTGAAGACGGGCAGCCTGAGTTCAGAATTAAAAACAAAGAAGCTGTTCCCGTTACGGATATTCTGGTTGAAGCCTCTCATATTGGTGGCCAGGGTCTGGAACACGTAGTTCTGATTCTGAGCCAGAGGTGTGTTAACATTGAAACTTGGGAACAGCCAGTTATCCTCTCCTCCCAGGTAATAGATAAGCTTGCCGCTGCCAAAGGAAGTGCTTGCCGCAAACCGGTTGGCCCAGATCAGGGTACGGTGTATCTTCTGGTAATTGCGGAAGTCGAAACCCAGCACGTAACATTGTATTCCCTTGTCCTGGGCCAGCTGGTAGGCTTCGCCGAACACCTTATACCTTGTACCCTGGTAAAGGTTGAGGCCAAGGCTGCGGGTATTGTCATAGGTTAATTCACCTTTCAGGCTCAGCCAGAGTTTATTGAGATCGGGCATTGCCAGGTTGGCCAGGTCGGTCGAAAGGTAAACACCGCGGTCGTACCTGGCTGTCACCGTTCCCTTGATGTTCAGGACCGGGGTGAAAGGATAGGTCATCACATAATAAAGCTCGTTGATACGGTGCCTGATGATGGAATAATCGGTAGCTTCTTCCATCGACTGCCGGTGGAATATAATCTGGTGGTCGAGCCGCTTTTTACTAATAGAATAACTCAGCATGTACTCATTGTTGACCAGGTTGAAGTTAAGCCTCACTCCGCCGGTGATCCTGTGGTCCTCCATGAGATCGGTCACTCCCACCATGAACAGGGCATTGAAACCGGGGTTAATATATATAGGAGAGCTGGAATTTGAAAAAGGCTGGTATGCCCAGTTCAGATAAGTAAAATCGATCTGGGTAACCATCTGGTCTATGGAATATTCCACGTTATAATTCAGCTGCTTTGCATTTTTGTACCTGTTCAGGCTGTCCTTTTTAGGAGCTGTCTGCCTGCCGATGATCCCTTTTTTCGAAGTATCGGCCATAGCCATCACCATCTCCCTCAACTGGTTCCTGCTTAAAGAGTCGGCTCCCTGTAATTTGCGCTGGGGCGGGGGTGTGACTTTGACGGTTGAAAACCTTGAATGTGTTGGCCCCTGGGGAGTACCCGGCTTCAGCAGTTTCATGATGGTGTCGTTCAGGCTGGCCAGGACCTTAGGTTCAGGCGGCTTCGGGGCTTCCTTCTTCCTGTAAAATGCGGGTGTAAGGCTTAGCGGTTCAAGGAATTTCGGCTTCACCAGCTCGCGTACATACATCTTGTAGTTTTTGTTTCGGAAGACCACTTCGCCGTACTTGCCTCCCGGGCCCGATACATCCGATTCGAGGATATTCCTCGAATAATTTGTTACAGGGTAGGATGTGGTGTAATACCGGTAATGAGTCGTGGTGTCGATAAAAGAGACCGCGCTGTCGTACCTGGCCAGGAATCGGTTATACACCCCGTTCTGGTTGCTCAGGAAGGTGTAAAAATTTCCCATATAGGTATTGGGCTGCACCTCATCCACCTCGGGAGTATTGGTGATGCGTCTTAACAAGGGAGAATGTCCTTTGTAATCCAGTACAAAGATGTCGTTGTTGTATTTTATCCGGCTGATGTCGACCAGGGGATCGAACCTGAGGGTATCGGTTGGCCGGTTCGACGAGAAGATGACCTTTGTCGAACCTTCAATGAACCTGGGGTTCAGGTCATTGTATATATCTTTTGTAAGCTGTTCGTGAGATCCTGCAGCGATATTGTACACATAGATATCCGACTGCCCTTTCTGCACCGCCGACATCAGCAGCAGGTTGCCGTTGCCCGAATACGACATGTCGAGCACCTTGTCAAACTCGAAAAGTACGACATGGTCGCGGTTCTTATCCACCGTATTATAAAAATAAAGGTAATCCTCACCCTTCCTTTCGGTCAGTATGGCAAGGATCTTATTGTTTGGATGCCAGGCCAGTATGGGGTAGGTGAGGTCGGGCTTTTCGGCCAGCCGGTAACCCCCGCGATAAATCCGTTTCTTTTTCCCGGTTTCTAGGTCGATCAGGAAGATCTTGTAAATGCCGAGGTTCCAGGTACAGTAAGCAGCCATATCCCCGTCGGGGCTTATCTTTAACTGGCGGTAAACCCTGTCGGGCTTGTTCTTTTTGTTGAGAGGATCTCCGGGAGGATTGTCCCTTTCGGCGGTCTGCCTGGAATAGAGACCTTTATAATACTGCGACCATTGCTCGACAACCGTATTATAAGGCACGCCGATGACATTCTGAAAGCCTTTCTCGATACTCCGCGTAAGTCGTGTCATGTAAACGATGTTGGGGATGGAGGCATCGCCGTAATTCATAGCAATATAATGCCAGATCGAATGACCCGCATAGGCTGCATCTATCCCCGCAAGGCTGTTTATCTTGATGTGCTTTTTGTTGAGTACCGCATCCATCACGAGGTTGTCGAGCTCCGAATCCCAGGGCCTGGAAATATAAGAGATGAGTCCGTTCATGTACCAATCGGGCATGGTGAACAGGGCATTATTCTTGATCTGTGCGCCTATGCCTGTGCCGTACATCATCTGGTTGAGAAGCACCTGGGTGATGCCGGCCCTGATCTGGCGGTCAAAATGGCTGTAATCCCCGTCGAAATAAATCAGCACCTTGCCGCCGATGATGCGCGTCACCCCACCGGTATTGTATGAATCCCATTCCCCGTAGATCCCTATATTGCTTTGCTTGAGGTCGCTCAGGTTGTTGAAGATGATGAACTGTATCTTTTGTTCGAGCACCGACTGAAGGTTCATCTCGATCTCCTTGATATGCTTGTCGGTATACTCTGCGCAGTATTGGGCAAGCTCTTTGCCGTTGAGGTAATAATAGGTATCGAACTTCTCGAATTTGAAATACAGCCAAAGGAAATCGTTGTACTGTACCCGCGATTTGCCAAAGTCCATCTGTGAACCGCTGTAAAACTGCGAATAGGAAGGAATGCCTTGGGAAAGGGCCAAAATAATACTGCATCTCACCAGGAGGCGCCAAAATAATCCCTCACGAGTTGCAGTTGCAGCAGGCATAGCAGGTGATCAGAAAAGTAATCGGGTCGCTAAGTTACGATTATTTTATATGCAGGGTGTACTGCCTCCTATTTCCTATCTTTGCTGTGGATTTGAAACCTATGATACAGATAGAGCGCTTTACCTTTAATTCATTCCAGGTCAATACGTATGTTTTATACGATGAGACCAAAGAGGCTGTAATTGTCGATGCTGCCTGCTACGAACCATTTGAGAAGAAGGGACTGGATGATTTCATTCACGATGCCGGGCTTAAGATCGTACGGAATATCAACACACACACCCATATCGATCACATCCTCGGGAACCAGCATGTTTTTAAGAAATACGGGATACGCCCCGAGTACCACCAGGCTGGAATGCCGTTCTTCACCGAGGCGAAAGAGATCGGCCGGAATTTCGGGTTCGAACTTGGTGAATTGCCTGAAACTCTGGCTTATTTTAATGATGATGACGAGATACGTTTCGGGGTCTCATCACTGAAGGTCTTTTACACCCCTGGCCATGCCGACGGGAGCGTTTGTTTTTACAGTGCTGATGATGGCTTTGTGATCACGGGCGATGTGATGTTCAGGGATACCATCGGCCGCACCGACCTGCCTTCGGGCGATTTCGATCTGCTGATGGACAGCATCAAAAACAAGCTTTTTACCCTTCCCGAAGATACCGTGGTTTACCCCGGGCACGGACCGGAGACGAGTATTGGGTATGAGATGGCAAATAATCCATTTATAAGATGAATACTCGAATACTCGAATACCTGAATTTTGAATTAAGAATTGTTAACTTGTCAATCATTCTGCATTCATCATTCGTTATTCGATTATTCGATTATTCGGTTTACAATTCCTATGCCTAAGATCCTGCTCATCCGCTTCTCTTCCATCGGCGACATCGTGCTCACCACGCCGGTCATCAGGGCATTGAAACAGCAGCTGCAGGGTGCAGAGGTCCACTTCATCACAAAAAAGCAGTTTGAGCCCGTCCTCAGATCCAATCCTTACATTGATAAACTTTGGCTTTACAGCGGGAACTTCAAAGAGCTTTTACCGCAACTAAGGGCCGAGCGATTTGACTTCATCGCTGACCTTCATAAAAACTATCGTTCGCTTTACGTAAAACTCATGCTGGGCAAGCCTTCCGGGACTTTCACCAAGCTGAATATCAGGAAATTCCTTCTTGTGAATTTCAAATGGAATCTCCTGCCAGGCATACATATCGTTGACAGGTATTTTAAAGCAGTAAGTAAGCTTGGGATAAAGAATGACGGGAAAGGTCTTGATTATTTTATTTCGTCTGCGGATGAGGTTGTACCTGAATTTCCAAAGTATATCGCTGTTGTTATCGGCGGAAAGCATAATACCAAGATCTTCCCTCCTGGAAAGGTTGCGGAAGTAATCAATAAACTCGAACTTCCTGTCATACTGCTGGGCGGAAAGGAAGACTGGAAACGGGGAGAAGAGATCGTCAGCATGGCCTTAAGACCAATCCTGAACACCTGCGGAGAGTACAGCCTGAACCAGTCGGCATCACTGCTGAGGCAGTCATCCGCAGTCCTTACCAATGATACAGGGCTTATGCATATTGCTGCAGCATACCGTAAAAAGATAGTATCGGTATGGGGGAATACCATTCCGGGGTTCGGGATGTACCCATACCTGCCCGAAGGTTACGGCGATTCGTTTATTTCGGAGGTTACCGGCCTTGGATGCCGGCCTTGCAGCAAGATAGGTTTCAATGAATGCCCGAAACATCATTTTCGTTGCATGATGGATATCAATGTGGATGAAATTAAGGCTCACCTTGAATAATCTTGTTTTTACCGATACCCATGCGCACCTCTACCTTGAGGAGTTTGATGCCGACAGGGAGCAGGTAGTTAGCCGTGCCCTGGAGGCGGGGGTGAAGTACATTTTTTTGCCGAATATCGATTCTAAATCTATAGGGCCGATGCAAGATGCAGGATGCAGGTGGCCGCAGGTATGTTTCCCTATGATGGGACTGCATCCTACTTCGGTGAAGTCAAATTTCACTGAAGAGATTACTATCGTGAAGCAGTACCTGGCCGATATAAATTATCGTTTTTACGGTGTGGGTGAGATCGGAATTGACCTTTACTGGGATAAGACTTTCGAGCAGGAACAGAAAGATGCTTTTAATATGCAGCTTGACCTGGCTCTTGACCACGGACTGCCCGTGGCCATTCATACCAGGAATTCGATGGAGGTCACGCTGGAGATCATTGAAGGCAGGAATGACAAGGGATTGAGAGGGGTTTTCCATTGCTTTTCCGGGGATGTCTCACAAGCTGAACGTGCGATTACGCTGGGATTTTATCTTGGCATAGGGGGTGTTGTCACTTACAAGAAATCGGGCCTGGCGGATGTGGTTGCAGCAATGCCACTGGAATCCCTGCTGCTGGAGACCGATGCGCCTTTTCTTCCGCCTGTTCCCCACCGGGGCAAGCGCAATGAACCATCCTATATTCCGTTAATAGCATATAAAATTGCTGAAATTAAAGGAGTATCTTTGGAAGAAGTGGCGGAAGTCACGACTGCAAATGCATTGAAATTATTCATCCTTGATAGCGTGAATGGGTGACAGCATACTTTTTTTTTGCTATCTCGCTACCTCGCTACCTCGCTATTTTATTTTCATATGATCGGACAAACAAGCATTTTAGTAATCTATACCGGCGGCACCATAGGGATGGTGCAGGATCCGAAAACAGGTTCTCTCAAACCCCTGTCGTTTGACATCCTTTACAAATACCTGCCGGTACTTGAGAATTTCAACTGCAACATCGATTTTCACACCTTTCAGCCCCTGCTGGATTCATCGAACATGAATCCTTCGTTCTGGGTGAAGCTGGCTACGGTAATCGAAGAGAACTACGAAAATTACGAAGGTTTCGTAGTGATGCATGGTTCCGACACCATGGCATACACAGCATCGGCTCTCAGTTTCATGCTTGAGAACCTGAACAAGCCCGTCATTTTCACAGGTTCCCAGCTTCCGATAGGGATGGTGCGCACCGACGGGCGTGAGAATTTCATCAACTCCATCGAGATTGCTATTTCGAAAGAGGTTGATACCCCTATTGTTCCGGAAGTCGGGATTTGTTTTGAAAACAAGCTGTTCCGCGCTAACCGCACCACCAAGCTGAACACCGAAAATTTCGGGGCTTTTATTTCGGCGAATTATCCATTGCTTGCCGAGATCGGTGTAAAGATCAAATACAACAGGGAACATATACTGAGGCCGAATTTCAAAAGGCTGAAAGTGCTGAAGGATCTGGATGAGAACATTGCTATTCTGAAACTTTTCCCCGGGATCTCCAAATGCGCGGTTGAAGCCATACTCAATACCTGCGGGCTTAAAGCAGTCATCCTTGAAACCTTTGGGGCCGGCAACGCCCCTACCATGCCCTGGTTTATTGATGCACTCCAAGCCGCGGCCGACAGGGAAGTAATAATATTGAATGTTACCCAGTGCAAGGGAGGAACTGTCGAGATGGGCAAATACGAAACCAGCGCCGAACTGAGCAGGATCGGGGTGATCGGAGGATATGACATTACCACCGAATCGGCGGTGACCAAGCTGATGTACCTTTTAGGCTGCCGGTTCTCGACCCAGGCCGTGAAACAATTGCTGCAAACAAGCCTTAGAGGTGAGATGACCCTTTGAATTATCATAATTTTTCGTACTTTTGCACTCCCTAATTCGTACATTGTACTTTGTACATTGTACATTCCGGAGAGGTGTCCGAGTGGTCGAAGGAGCACGCCTGGAAAGTGTGTATGCGCCAAAAGTGCATCCTGGGTTCGAATCCCAGTCTCTCCGCCAATCCACAAAAACAGCCGCGAAACGCGGCTGTTTTTATTTCAGAGAAAACGGAAAACTTGTTTTCCGGTTTTCGAAGAAATAAAAACATATGGGCACGAAGTGCCCGGGTTTTTGTGGATTGAAGCCCCCCTTAATAGGGATCATGAGCGTAGCGAATCATCCCAAAAAATAAGGATCATGAGCGTAG
>JBAXBP010000146.1:0-8735 GCA_037141915.1 Bacteroidota bacterium
TTGAAAGACGGTATCATTGTGATGGCCGACCGCGTTGTGTCAACAATGCCTTTGACGCTGATGGTAAAAGGTTTAAAAGATGTGCCTGCGGATGTCATCGCGTCGGCTGAGAAACTTTATTTCCGTAATACCATTCTCGCGTACCTGGAAGTTGATTCTATTGATCTTTTCAAGGATAACTGGATCTACGTGCATTCTCCCGAGGTAAAGCACGGCCGTATCACAAATTTCAGAAACTGGAGCAAGGAGCTGAACCGCGATAAAAAGACAACCATCCTTTGCATGGAGTTCTGGGCTTTTGACAACGATTTGATCTGGAAAGACAAGGATGAAAATATTGCCGAACTGGCAAAGAAGGAAATAATGCTGGTAAAGCTGGTGCCTCCGCAGGCGAAGATCCTGAACTCACATATTCTCAGGATTCCGCACTGTTACCCGGTTTATGAAACGGGTTACCAGGTCAGCCTGAAGAAGGTCGAAAATTACCTTGATACCGTTGAAAACCTTCTGCCTATCGGACGGTACGGGGCTTTCAAATATAACAACCAGGACCATTCCATCCTGATGGGTATCCTCGCTGCCGACAAGATCACCCAGGGCCTGACCACCGATCTCTGGAAGATCAATACTGATGTCGAATACCAGGAAGATGCAAGAATTAAAGATGTCCTATTACAGTAAATGGCGAAATGGTGAACGTTAAATCGTGATCCGGATCACGGTTCACCAGTCACGGATAACGCATAGAAAGATGATTGTTGCACTTTCCAGTCTGATCACCATCACAGGCCTCTGGCTGGTCCTTCGCAAATACCTTAGCGCCGGAACTACCCTCGCGACCCTGTTCCTGCTTTTCCTGGGAACGAATTTTTTCCTGATGACAGTATTCGGTGAGGCAAAACAGGCAAGTATCCTCTTTGCCCTCATGACCGTGGTCGTATACATGACCCAACGATGGAACGAAAAACAAGGGTGGCTCGAAGTCATCATCGCCGGGTGTTGCATGGGCTGCCTTGTTTTTATTAAGCCTGCAGGATTTGCCTCTCTTCTGCTTTTTGTGTTCTGGGGCGCATATGACAAGGAAACATTCAGGACGAAATGGGAGCAGGTTAAGGAGAATGCACTGCAGCTAGGCCTTCTCATTGTCCTGGTTTCGGCAGGGATTGTTCTCAGGCTGATATTCCCGCATGCATTTGAAGGAATCATATTCAATGATTACTTCAGCAGGAAAAAAGCCGTCTTCTCTTTAGCTCCCTGGTTATGGACGATGTTTTTCTCGGTCAGGAACGGATGGCTGATCTACACTCCCCTGGTGCTATGCAGCATTCCCGGGTTTTACCTTCTTTCGACAAGGAATAAAAGTATTTTTTATGCAACATTCCTTTACTCCCTGGTCTTCACCCTCCTTCTTGCTTCATCGCCGATTGCAGCTGTGCCCAACAGTTTTTCACAGGCAAAAATGACGGAAGTCTTTGCCGTGCTGCTGATCCCGATAGGCTATTTTGTCAGCTGGATTTTTGAAGGCGGATGGCCCCGGAGGATTTTAACATTACTGGTATTAGTTTCGCTGGCGGTTCTGAACCTGTTCCAGACCTGGCAATATAAAACAGGAATACTAAATCCTTTCGTTACTACTCCTGAATATTACACTGCAGTTTTTCTGAAGACCCATGCCGGACTTAAAACCCGTGTATTGCAGGAGGTCAGCAGCCTTGATCTGTGTGAATGCCTTGCCAGTGAAAAGGATTTCAGCATTTCGACGATTGCTTTCCAGGGGTTTGAAAAAGAAGAAAGCGACGTTGGAGAGCATCTCCAGGGAAGGGTTTTTTACAGGGGAACACATTCTTTTCGGCTCGATTCAATGGTGAGGCATACACCGGCAATGATAATTAAGCTCACTGACCTCCCGGCTTCATATCCACTGGGATTTCGTTTTTCAGCCTTTGTTTATGCAGAGGAAAAAAATCATGATAAACCCCTGAACCTTGTGGTAACGCTTGTGCATAAAGGAAGTAAATACAGGACGAAGGTTTGTGAAGTTTCGCCGGACACTGCTGCCAATAGCTCATGGCAATACAGGAAGATGGATTATGTGATACCATACCAGCCGGATCAGGATGATGAACTGAATGTATTTGTTTGGTATACCGGCACGCAGGAAATTTATGTCGATGACCTTAAAGTGGAATTGTTTGAAGAGAAGTAGAGGGGATACGGGATGCAGGATGCAGGATGCAGGATGTGGGAATCATCCCGCATCGCGCATCCCGCATCCTGTGCGCGACATCCTGATCTTCATTCTCATCTTTGCCTGCGGAATTTTCCTTACCTTGAATTCGAACGTAAGGGGCGGCAAGGTCAGGTACCCCGGTAAGATCTGGTCTGATGCAGCGCATTATTATGTTTACCTGCCGGCAACTTTCATATATCACTGGAAGTTCTACCGTTTCCCGTACCAGATCGATAAAAAGTTCGATGCCTTTATCCAGAATGACAAGACAGGAAAAATTGAAGCAAAAACAACCTGCGGGGAAGCCATCCTGCTTACTCCTTTCTTCCTTGCAGCACATGCCTCAGCCAGCATACTGCATAAACCCATGGATGGCTTCTCTTCGTTTTACCAGGTATTCATGCTGATCGGCTGCCTCTTCTACTTCACTCTCGCCCTCTTCCTTTTAAAGAAATTTCTCGACCGGTATTATAGCCATGCCATTTCACTCAGCGTGGTATTGCTCATGGCCCTGACCACCCAGTTGTTTTTCTATGCTTACGACCAGGCCCTGATGTCGCACACTTATTCCTTCTTCCTGTTCAGTGCGTTCATCTTTATCCTGAAAAAATACCTGGACGGGGGGAAAAAATCAGCCGGCCTCTTTGTCCTGCTTAGCCTCACTCTCTCCCTCGCGATATTGATCAGGCCGACCAATATCATGATCGTGCTTTGGATAGCTTTTCTTGACCTGAAATCGGCAAAGGAGCTTTGGCAAAGGGTACTCTTCTTCCTTAACCCGAAACGCAGCCTGGTTTTTATTGTCATACAGTTCCTGGTGCTGGTGCCGCAGTTCATGTACTGGAAATACCTCTCGGGGCATTATGTTTATTATTCATACCCCGGGGAAGAGTTTTTCTGGGCTCATCCCATGCTGCTGCAGACCTGGTTTTCGCCCTTTAACGGCTTGTTCCTTTACCACCCTGTTTTCCTGGTTTTCATAGCAGGGATGCTGTATATGATTTTCAAAAAGAAACCGAACGGGATCATGTCACTGCTGTTCTTCCTCCTGATCTCCTATGTGTTTTCCTGCCGGCATTGCTGGTTTTACGGCGGAAGTTTCGGGTTTCGCCCGATGTCGGAATTCACGGTGTTCATGGCCCTTCCGCTTGGATTTCTGCTTGCGGAGATCACCCGGTGGAAGAACCTGTTCGTGAAGTCATCCGCAGTCATCACCTTATTGATGTTCATTTATTTCAACCTGATGCAGTTTTACCATTACCAGATCTTCTACGCAGGGATGTGGTCATGGGATGATTATTTAATCAAGCTCAGGATATATGAGATTGTGGATTATCCGCAACGGACTTACGAATGGAAAACCGATTTTTCGAATATTTATGGATTTAGCCCCGTGAGACAGACCATGGAGCATGCGCGTTCAAGGCTCATTGCCTCATACTGTGACCGTGATATTCGTGAGAATGTCCATTACAAGCGGGTTCTGTCGCGCATACTCGATCATCCTGTGCACAGGATCAGCATGTCGGTATGGGTTTACCCCTCAGACTGTGATTCTACGCATGCACAATGGATCTGCAGGATTAAAAAAGGGGACTCCCTGGTATTTTTCAGGACCTTCAGCTTTGATAACTTCGCAAATAAACGTGACCTTTACAGCGAAGTTCACTTTTCATATGAGCTGCCTGGGTGGGTGGACCAGGATGCAGAAATTGACAGTTTCATCCTTAACCCGGCAGGCAGGGAATTCTATTTCGATGATATGTCGGTAAAATTTGAGTGATATGCGGGCAAAAAGCAAATTACCAATATGGTTTGAACCAGTGTTCTTCATTCTGATCCTGGGGATATTGGTTTCCCTGTCTTTCAATTACCATAAAAAGAACGGGTATTTCAACTGGAAGAGTGAGATCTGGGCCGACCGTGCTGCGTATTACATCTTTATGCCGGCAACTTTTTATTACCACTGGGACCTTAAGCAATGCCCGCCAAAGATGGATGAACGCACGGGTTACGGCTTCGTTTATGACCAGTACCATCATAAGATCAAAACGCCGGTTTCGTGCGGCCCTGCCATTCTGATAAGCCCGTTTTTTATAGGGGTTCATTTTTATACAAAGATCGCAGGGGTGCCCCAGGACTGGGGTTTTGCGCCTGCCTATCATAACATGGTCAACGTGGCGGCCGTGTTTTACCTGGTGCTTGGTTTGTTTTTTCTTTACAGGTTCCTGGGAAAATATTTTAGCAGGCTCACAAGCTTTCTGACGGTGGTCTTTCTGCTGGCCGGGACCAATCTCTTTTTCTATTCCACGGTTGATACCCTGATGCCGCATGTGTACCTTTTCTTTCTTTCGTCGGCCTTCCTTTTATTTCTGAAGAAACATCTCGATGAACCTTCGAAGTACCTGTATTTCCTGGCATCAGGCCTTGCCCTTGCCCTTGCTGTACTCATACAGCATTTGTCGTTGTTACTCGTGCTGCTTTATTTCATGCTGGATGTAAGGAAGCTGGATGAGCTGAAAGCCAGGTCCGGCGCGTTCTTCCAATTAAAACACCTGCCGGTGCTGTTACTGATTATCATCATTGTGTACCTTCCGCAGGCAGTGTACAACCATTATGTCAGCGGACAATACCTGGTGTTTTCTTCGGATGACAGCTGGTCGAACATACTGGCTCCCCGCCTGCCGCAGCTCTGGTTCAGCACTCTCAATGGTTTGTTCCTTTATTCCCCGCTGATGATACTCGTCATTGCGGGGATGGTCGTGATGATCAGGCAAAAGGCCATGAACTCGTGGATCGCGCTGATCTTTTTCCTGCTCATCTCATACCTGCTTTCTGCGCATACCTGCTGGTATTCGGGATGTTCTTACGGACCGAGGACTTTTGTTGACTTCCTCCCTCTCTTCGCAATCCCTTTTGCATTTCTTACTGAGGACGTGATCAGCAAAAAACATAAATCTCTTATGGTTTTCCTGGGCATACTCATTCTTTTATTCTCATGGTATAATTTCCGGTTGACAAGGGTTTTCGAGGAATGCTTTTTCGGGTCGACCTGGGACTGGAACAAATATGCGGTGTTGCTTAACAAGGCGAAACTTCTGCCGTCGAAACCTGCGTATGCCTATACCAACGACTATGAAAACACCGCCATCAATAATGGAAGTGTGGTCACTGGTCTCGTTTCACGATCGGGAAATTTCAGCCTGCTGTTCGACAAGGACCATGAATTCAACAGTTACTTTTCGGAATACCCGGCGATGCTTGGAAAAGATTCGGCCGTGAGGAAGCTGAAAGTCAAACTCTATATTTTCAAAACCTCGTCTTCTCAAACGGGAGCGCTTGTGATTTGCGAGATCAGCAGTAAGGGGCAGCGTATATATTATGAATCAAGGCCTGCGGATGCCCCCTCTTCCTCGGCCCGGCAGTGGAGTGCTGTGCCCGTGAACTTTGATATTCCGAAAAACATTGACCCCTGGGCGGAACTGAAGGTGTATATCTGGAACAGGAATAAATCGACTTTTTATGTCGACGACTTTGAAATTAAAACAGAATAGGTGATCGCAAAGAAACGGCTTTTCTTCATGATGTTAATGCTGATGGCGGTTTTCGCGATACAGACGAAAACCCGTTTTATCCACAGCAAGGGCCTTGAAGGTTTTGTGCCAAAAGATTCGGTACCCTCGTTCACGAACGAAAGCTGGATGAACGGAGCCTACCAGTCCGCATACAGCAATCATATCAATAACACCCTTGGTTTCAGGAGTGACCTGGTAAGGCTCTACAACCAGCTTGATTTTTCACTGTTCAGAATACCGCATGCAAACAAGATCGTGGTCGGGAAAAATGATTACCTCATCGCCCAGCAATATATTGAAGCTTCGCTGGGGTATGATTTTGCAGGCAAGAATACCATCGACCGCACGGTGGAGCTCATGAAAGCCTTGCAGGACAAACTTGAGCAAACAGCCCACGTGCATTTTCTTGTTTTTTTCGTTCCCGACAAAGGCAGTTTTTATCCGGATGTCATCCCGCAGAGGTATTTGAAAAAGAAGCAGCCTCTCACGAATTATGCATATTATGTTGAGCGTTGCAAAGCCGCCGGCGTGAATTTTATCGATTGCAATTCGTGGTTCCTGAAGATGAAGGATACTTCGAAATACGTGCTGTACCCCAAGACCGGCATACACTGGAGCACTTACGCTTCGACGCTTGCGGTTGATTCGCTGATGAAATATCTGCGTGTGAAATTCGCGATGAATATGCCACATCTGAGCATTGACAGCATCAGCATGAGCAGGACCGCGAAGTTCGAGGATGATGATATCGGAAGGACGCTGAACCTTATCTGGCCCCTGGCATACCCGCCATTGGCGTACCCTGCCTTTCATTTCATTCCCGATACCACCAAACCCAAGCCCAGGGCTTTGTTCGTGGGCGACAGTTTTTACTGGCAGCTGTATTACCCGGGTTTCGTCGATGCGATGTTCGGCAACAGGGAATTCTGGTATTACAATAAAGACGTTTATCCTGAGACCTTCAGCGCTCCCAAATCGACAGAACAGCTGAATTATATAAAGGATGTGCTGAGCCAGGACCTGGTGGTGCTGATACAGACCAATGCAGGTTACGGCAATGTAGGCTATGGTTTTGTGCAGCAGACCTGGCAGGGAATGAGCGAGGGCAGCGACCGGGTGAAGGAATTTGAGCAGCAGATCCGGAATTCGGCGGAATGGTTTGAGAAGGTGAAACAGAAAGCCGCGCAGAACAAGGTATCGGTTGATGAGCAGGTGCACCGTGATGCGGTGTTTATGGCGAACCAGGAAGTGATGAACGGCAAAACAAAGTGATATGGCATTCAGCAGCAGTATATTCCTTGTGTATTTTTTGCCGGCATTCCTGATCCCGCTGTTTTTGCTCGACCGGAAATTCAGGAATTACTGGATCCTGATCGCAAGCATTTTCTTTTATATGTGGGGGGCGCCGAAGTTTGTGTTCGTGCTGCTTGGCTCGGTGCTTATCGATTTTTATCTTGTACGGTGGATGTCGGAGCGCGAGGGTGATGCGCGGAAGCTGCTGTTCTGGCTGAGTTTGCTGCTGAACCTGGGGTTGCTGCTTTACTTCAAATACATGAACTTTTTCGTTGAACAGTTCGGAGCACTGTCGGGGCATTCGGGCGGCAATCCTTCGCATTGGGTGAAGATCGCCCTCCCTGTCGGGATATCTTTCATCACTTTTCAGAAACTCTCGTACACACTGGATGTTTACAAAAAACAATTCAGTCCTTTTAAGAAGCTTGAATATTATGCGATGTACATCCTGATGTTTCCCCAGCTTTTGTCGGGGCCCATCGTAAGGCCGAAGCAGATCGCAGCACAGATAGAAGGAATTGGACGCAGCGAAAGCATTGACGACAGGCTTACGGGTTTCATGCGCTTTGCCATAGGGCTTGCAAAAAAAGTGCTGATCGCCGATGTGCTGGGAGAGCAGGTGAATGCCATCTTTGCCATGGATTCAGCCCATCTCTCGAGCGGACTGGCGTGGATAGGGGCTATCGCGTATACCTTCCAGATCTATTTTGATTTCAGCGGGTACACCGATATGGCTATCGGTATCGCCCGCATGATGGGCTTCAGGCTTCCCGAGAATTTCAACAGTCCGTATGTTTCGGGAAGCATCACCGAATTCTGGAAACGCTGGCATATGACACTCGGCAGCTGGTTCCGCGATTATGTGTTCCTTCCCCTGGCTTATGCCACTTCGAGGAAGATGCCCAAAGAAAAGTACCTTGGGATACGTGCCGATAAAGTGATATATCTCATAGCGACTTCGGTGACTTTCCTTTTATGCGGCTTCTGGCACGGGGCTGCGTGGACTTTCATTTTATGGGGCGTTTACCAGGGGATCTTCCTCATTCTGGACCGCCTGGTACTGCTGAAGTATTTTAAGAAAGCAGGCCGTGCAGCCAGCGTGGCGATTACGTTTTTTATTACGGTCTTCGGATGGGTGCTGTTCCGCAGCGACAGCCTTGCTTCGTTCAGGTTTTACCTCCACCGCATGGTTGCTTTCAGAGGCGGTGATAATGACCTCTGGCTGAATCCGAAGTTCTGGACTGTGATGGTGATTGCAGTGATTTTCTCTTTTATCGGCTACAGCAAAAAGGTCGAGGCCTGGCAGAACCGGCTCTTCGATAAACCCGGGAATGCCATCATTATCGGCTTTATGTTACTGGCCTTGCTGCTGTTCGTGATTTCGCTGGCTTCAATCACTTCCACCGGCTTCAGCCCCTTCATATATTTCAGGTTTTAATTCGCTTGTATCTCACAATGCCTGTCACTCGCATTTACGCACCGCTGCTACAGTGGCTACGACTTACGCTCGTATATCACAACGCCGCTACGGTATCTGAGTCTTGCGCTTGTACATCACACCGCTGCTACGGTGGCTGCGGAGCGACAAGATGAGATGCATATCCGGCATACAAGGAGCGAATTAATACATGATTGGC
>JBAXBP010000147.1:0-8719 GCA_037141915.1 Bacteroidota bacterium
TGTCAATTAGGAAAGAACGGATGAGGTTTCGCCTGATCTTAATAGGGATTGTTTTTTCGCTGGCAGTTTACAGCCAGGACAGCGCTTCCTATCATTCACTGAGGACTGATACTTCGGTAGTTCACAAAGGAAGGCTGATAGGGGTTTTATCAGTTCAGGGGGCACTTTACATCGGAAGCCTGAGCGGTTTGTATTTCCTGTGGTACAGCAATTACCCCCAGTCGAGCTTCCATCTTTTCAATGATGATAATGAATGGCTGCAGATGGATAAATGCGGACATGCCACCACATCGTACTACATCAGCATGATAGGCAACTGGTCGTACCGCTGGGCCGGGTTGAGCAGGAAACAATCGGCATGGTTCGGGGGGCTGCTTGCGGAAGCCTACATGCTTAACATCGAGATCCTCGACGGTTTTTCGGCCGAATGGGGTTTTTCGGTAGGAGATTTCACTGCAAACACCCTGGGAGCAGCAATTTTCGTAAGCCAGCAACTTATCTGGGATGAGCAAAGGTTCAGGCTGAAATTTTCATATCACCAGACAACGTACCCGGTTTATAACCCTGGCCAGCTAGGGAGAAACCTGATCCAGCAGATGCTGAAGGATTATAACGGACAGAGTTACTGGTTGTCGGGGAACATCAGCACCTTCCTTCCGAAGACAAGTAAATTCCCTAAATGGCTGAATATCGCCATCGGGTATGGCGCCGGGGGGATGACCGGGGCCTCTGCAAATGTGATCAACCCGAATGTACCTCCCCAGCAAAGATACCGCCGCTTTTTGCTCTCTGTGGATGTGGACCTTACCAGGATCCCGACAAGATCAAAATTTCTCAAAGGCGTATTTACCGTATTGAGTTTCATTAAGATACCTGCACCAGCCATTGAATATAACTCACTTGGAAATTTCAGGTTCTATCCTATCTATTATTGATAATTTCTTCTTAACTTTACTTCTTAATAAAATTCCTTTTATGGAAGAGCAAGCCTTTAATAAGAAGCCGGAGGGAAATTTCTCAAATAAGCAGTTATTTCAGCAAAATCTTCCCAACTCAAATACGATACTGGTACTGGGTATTCTTTCCATTGTTTTCTGCTGGTGGAAGCTGGTTTCCATTGCAGGGATAGTTATGGGTATTGTAACCCTTGTCATGGCAAAACGGGAGATCGCAGTTTATCATACGGCCCCCCAGCAGTATACGATCAGCTCATTGAAGAATGTTCAGACAGGAAGAACCTGTGCCATCATCGGTTTGATCATTTCGGTCGTAATATTTGTTTTGGCTGTATTGTTCCTTATCGGGCTCCTTGCAACACTTCCATTCTGGGGCATGATCAGTTAAACCATGAAGATCCTTCCCGTTGAAAAGATCCGAGAGGCTGATGCATACACCATCGCAAACGAGCCTATAGCCGACATCGACCTTATGGAAAGGGCATCAGCAGCCTGTTTTTCATGGATTGCCGAGAAAATGGATGAAAAAAAATCCATCCATGTTTTTGCAGGAACCGGCAATAACGGAGGAGACGGCCTGGCTATAGCAAGAATGCTTCAGCTCAAGCATTTCCCGGTAAAGGTTTACCTGGTTGGACCTGAAAAGAACCTGTCTCCTTCGTGCAAGCTTAACTTCCATCGTTTTAAAAATATTGCCCCTGATTGCATCAGATTCGTAAGTGAAACCGATACGCTTCCCCTGATCCATCCTTCGGATGTAATAATTGACAGCCTTTTCGGCAGCGGGCTCACCAGGCCGGCAGGAGGTTTTTCGGCATCGGTTATAAGGCATATCAATGAAAGCCAAGCCCTTACTATTTCAATCGATGTCCCATCCGGCCTTTTCTGTGACAGCTCCTATAAAGCAGCTGACAAACCCGTAATTGTAGAGGCTGACTTTACCCTGACCTTCTCCCCTCCCAAGATGGCTTTTTTCATGCCTGAAAACGATGTTTATGTGGGGAGGTGGCAGCTGCTGGATATCGGCATTTCACAGGAATTTATTGAACACACTTCCGTTAAGTACTATTTACTTGACAAACAAATGTTTGTCCCAAAGCTCATCCGGCGCAACAAATTTGACCACAAAGGGACATTCGGCCATGCACTTCTGATCTGCGGAGGTTATGGGAAAATGGGAGCTGCAGTCCTGGCTTCATCAGCAGCAATCCGTTCAGGTGCAGGTCTTGTCACCTTGCATGCGCCCTCTTCAGGGGTTCAGATTGTTCAGACGGCAGTTCCGGAAGCCATGATGAGTATTGACGAAAACGACAGGAAGATAAGCAGTATCCCGGATCTTGCGCCTTATACTGCAATAGGCACCGGCTGCGGACTGGGGATGGATGAGCAGACACAGAAAGCCATCAAATTTCTTATCCAGGAAGCGGACCAGCCCATTGTTTTTGATGCAGACGCAATCAACATACTGGGAGAGAATAAGACCTGGCTTGGATTTCTTCCGAAGAATTGCATTTTAACTCCCCACCCTAAGGAATTTCAAAGGCTGGCAGGAAAGCATAAAGATGATTACGACAGGTTGCAGATTCAGAAGGAATTTTCATTCCGTAACCATGCCTATGTGGTTCTTAAAGGTGCATATACTTCAATCAGCACCCCCGAGGGTGAATGCTATTTCAATTCCACTGGTAATCCCGGGATGGCAACCGGTGGAAGCGGGGATGTTCTTACAGGACTTATCACAGGATTAAAAGCCCAGGGTTACTCCTCACTGGATTCCTGCCTGCTCGGGGTATACATCCATGGGCTTGCCGGTGACCTGGCCTCGGAGGAGACCGGGCAGGAGGCACTTATCGCGGGAGATATTATTAAACATCTGGGTAAAGCATTTCAAACACTGTATGGAAAATTTTGAGAGAGAAGAATTGGTGAACATGGTGATTGCGCCATACGTTCAGAAAGCGACCGCCCTTCGCGGTATCAAACGGCATGTCGGCGGCAACCAGTTTCGCCATGCTCTGATGACTTATGCAATATTAATAGATTATCATTACGTGGATCAGGTGCTGCTTAAGGCTTCGGTGATCCATGATATTTTTGAGGATGTAAAATGTGTCTCGTTCGATGAAATTAAAAACATTGACCTGGACGGGGAGGCTGTGCTGAAACTGGTGCTTGAGGTGACCAAGAAGAAGGAAGAGAGCAAAGACATATACCTGGAGAGGTTGCTGCTGAAAGGAAGCGAGAATGCAAAAACCCTGAAGTGCGCCGACCGCATAAGCAATCTCACCGACCTTCATCCCGACATTTTCGAAAAGGAATTCATCAAACGTTATCTTGATGAGACCAGGAGATGGGTGATCCCAATGGCCGAGCAGGTTAACAGGAATATGCTGTATGAACTTGAAGACCTTTTACACAGGAGAGAAGCTTTGTTAAAATTCGCGGCTTCAGTCTGGCCGTTCCATAGGAAACATGCTTAAACAACGGCTGTTTCAAGAATATCGTCTTCGACTTTAAGGTTATCGATGATAAAAGTCTGGCGTTCAGGAGTGTTTTTACCCATATAGAAGCTGAGGATATTGTGGACAGCCGAGTCTTTTCCAAGGATCACTGGATCAAGCCTCATATTGGCACCGATAAAATGATTGAACTCACCAGGTGATATTTCGCCAAGGCCTTTGAACCTCGTTATTTCGGGGTTAACTCCAAGTTTTTCGATGGCCGATTTTCTTTCATCGTCTGAATAACAATAGATGGTTTTTTGTTTATTCCTTACCCTGAAAAGCGGGGTTTGCAATATAAACAAATGGTTATTCCTTACCAGGTCGGGATAGAACTGCAGGAAGAACGTGAGCAGCAGAAGCCTGATATGCATCCCGTCAACATCTGCATCGGTTGCAATTACGACATAATTATACCTCAGGTTTTCGAGCCCTTCTTCAATGTTAAGAGCAGACTGCAGCAGGTTGAATTCTTCATTTTCATAGACCACCCTTTTGCTCAGGCCAAAACAGTTAAGTGGTTTTCCTTTCAGGCTGAAAACAGCCTGTGTATTGACGTCCCTTGCTTTAGTGATGGATCCGCTCGCAGAGTCTCCCTCGGTGATAAAAATGGTGGACTCGTACCGGCGGTCATCATGGTTATTATAATGAATGCGGCAGTCCCTGAGTTTCTTGTTATGCAGGCTTACTTTTTTGACGCTTTCCTTTGCGATCTTTTTGATATTGGCCCATTCTTTCCTTTCCTTTTCAGACTGAAGTATCTTTCTCAGAAGAGATTCTGCAGTATCAGTGTTCATGTATAGGAAATTGTCGAGGTGCTTTTTGACAATGTCCATGATATAGTTCCGGATCGACTGGCCTTCAGGTTCAATCAGTATAGAACCGAGTTTCGTTTTGGTCTGTGACTCAAAAACAGGATCCTGTACCTTGATGCTTAAAGCCGCAATGAGAGAAGCTTTAATATCGTTGGTGTCAAAATCCTTTTTATAGAATTCCCTGATGGTTTTCACAAGGGCTTCGCGGAAAGCAGCCTGGTGTGTACCACCCTGCGTGGTATGCTGCCCGTTCACGAAAGAATAATATTCCTCACCATAGATCTCGCAATGGGTGAAGGCGAATTCAAAATCACCATCCCTGAGGTGGACAATAGGGTATATTTTGGGGGTGTCGATGACCGAATCAAGCAGGTCAAGCAGTCCATTCTGGGAATAATAGCGTTCACCATTAAAGATCATGGTAAGTCCGTTGTTCAGGTAAACGTTATTCCAGAGCATTTTCTGAACGTAGTCGGGGATGAAATGGTATTTCCCGAACAGCTCCTCATCAGGAGTGAAGGTAACGATGGTTCCTGCCCTCAGCTCGCAAGGATGCTCTTTTTCGTCATGGGTAAGCTCTCCCCTGCTGAATTCTATGACCCTTGTGAGGCCATCCCTGATAGCCTGCACTTTGAAGAAAGCCGACAAACCATTGACTGCTTTTGCTCCTACTCCGTTGAGGCCCACAGCCTTTTTAAAGACCTTGGAATCGTATTTTGCCCCGGTATTGATCCTTGAAACGCATTCAACCAGTTTGCCAAGAGGTATGCCGCGGCCGTAATCACGAACGCAGACCTGCTGGTCCTTGATTGTTATTTCGATTGTCTTGCCATACCCCATGACATATTCGTCAATGGCATTGTCGACGATTTCTTTGATCAGAACATATATCCCGTCATCAGGAGAAGAACCATCTCCAAGCTTGCCGATATACATACCGGGCCTGAGGCGAATGTGTTCCTTCCATTCCAGGGAGCGAATACTATCTTCGTTATAGGCTTCTTCCATGAGAATGTTGACGATTGACATTAGAGAAAATGCATACCCGGCATTTCAGCCATGGATGCATTGGAACATTTTTTTTGACTGCGCAAATATAGCCGAAACTCCTTGCAGGCCTTGACGGATTTAATAAATCTTATCGGAAAGTTATTCACAAGAACAGGAATTTCCTTATTTTGCATTCAGTAATAATCTGATCTTACTTATATGGAACTAGTCAAAAATGAAATCAGGGATTCGATTGGGTGGATCACACTCAATCATGATGCCAAACGCAATGCATTAAGCCGCGCGCTTCTCAATGAGCTGCTTGAGTCTTTGCATATTATGGAAGAACAAAAGGTAAGGGTTATCATCCTGAGGGCCAACAAGGGAGCAAAAGTATGGTCATCGGGATTTAATATTGACGAGCTGCCCCGTGACGGCAGCGACCCCCTTGCCTATGACAATCCGTTGCAAAAGGTAATCCGGTGCATCATGAGGATCCCGATACCCGTGATCGCCATGGCCGAAGGCAGCATCTGGGGAGGAGCATGCAATGTTGCAATTATATGCGACATTGTCATAGGGACCAAAGACACCTCCCTTGCAATAACACCGGCGAAGATAGGTGTACCTTACAACACCTCGGGGATTCTGCAGTTCCTTGACATTATGGGTTCCCATATTGCAAAGGAAATGTTTTTCACTGCAGACCCGATCTCGGCCGAAAAAGCACGCAGCCTGGGGATCATCAACCATATCGTAGAGGCGGAAGAACTTGAAGATTTCACGGTTAAACTTGCGAACCGCATCATAGCCAACTCCCCTTTGAGCATCCAGGTAATCAAGGAGCAGTTGAACATTTTAGGAAATTCCCTTCCCATCTCTCCATCAGTTTTCGAACACATTGACATGCTCAGGGGAAAGGCAGGGACAAGCAGCGATTATATTGAAGGCATTCGTTCTTTTTATGAAAAGAGGAAGCCGGTTTTTATAGGTGAGTGACAGATCGGAACCGGGATTTTACCGATCCTGGTTTCTTCGGCAGGGTTAATCATATATTTTTGGATAAATTCCGGAAAACATGAGAAAAACCATACTTCTGATCATCTGCATGATAACAGTCTTACCTGTGGTGAATGCAACCAGGCGGCTTGTTCCGCAACAATTCACAAGCATCCAGGCAGCGATAAACGCCGCTGCTGCAGGCGATACGGTGCTTGTATCGCCGGGAGTATATTACGAGAACCTCAATTTCAGGTCCAAAGGAATAGTGCTTGCCAGCACCTATCTCCTTACCAACGACACCACCACGATTGATGCCACCGTGATCAACGGCAGCCAGCCAACCATTCCCGATTCGGCAAGCTGTGTTATCATTGCCAGCAAAGTCGCCGGCACCTCGCTTGATACCACTGCCATGATCACAGGTTTTAAAATCACCGGGGGAACAGGAACAAAGTGGGAAGATGAGCATAATCCGGGATCGGTTTACCGTGAAGGCGGCGGCATCCTTGTTCAGTATTTATCGCCCAGGATACTTCACAACCATATCACCTGGAATTATGCAACAGATCTGAGCGGGGGAATGAGCAGTGCAGGGGGCGGAGCCATCCGTTGCGGTGACAGCAATCCCCTCATACAGAACAATGTCATTGACAACAACCAGGGAAGGTACGGAGCTGGGATCGTCTTTAATTTTTGCGGCGGGACAATCAGGAATAACCTGATAGCCCATAATACAGGCGGACAAAATTTCGGCGGGAGCGGGATCTGGATTTACGAGGTCAATTCACAGGGTTCTCCCCGCATTATTATCAACAATACCATTATCTATAATTATTCCACAGGCGGCCCCGGAGGAGGGATCAGGACCTGGAACTCCCCTGCTACCATAAAAAACAATATCCTATGGGGAAACACTGCATCGGCGGGAAACCAGATCTTCAATGCAGGCGGCAGCATAGCTGTGACGTACAATGATATAGAGGGTGGTTATTCAGGTTCAGGCAACATCAGCACTGACCCTGATTTCGATGTACAGAATTATTACCTGGCGGCCTCTTCTCCCTGCATTGATAAAGGAGATTCATCGGCAGTCTATACCGACATTGCAGATCCCTCGAACCCATCGTCAGCTAAATTCCCTTCCAGGGGAGCCTTGAGGAACGATATGGGCGCCTATGGGGGTCCGTGGTGCAGCATACTTTCGGGTTTAAGCACTTTATGGACTGGCATTGGTACTGATATGAACCTGGGCCCCGCACCCGAGATCCGCATCATCCCCAATCCCGTGAAAGAAGAAGCTGACATTGTGATGCGGGGGATTCCGTGCAAGGACCTGAGCCCTGAACTTTTTGACATGAATGGCCGTAATGTCAGACACCTGTCTGCAACTTCATCCGCCCCGGGTGATTACTGCATAAGATTTTCACGACACGAGCTAAACTCTGGAAACTACCTACTGATCCTGTTTTCAAACAGCAGCATACTGGCAAAGAAATTCCTGGTCATTGACTGAGACCTGCTTCCCTGCCTTTAAATGCGAAATTTCTGACCTCGCTGATCAGCAGTCTGATCTCTTGCATGGTAAGAAGGAAGTCTTTTGCCCTGAGCCTTGTCATCTTTGAAAAAACAATGAACTGGTAGAGTGCCGACATTGAGTAAGAAACCGATGCAGTAACAGCAGCCCCGATAATTCCGTATCGCGGAATGATGAGAAACCCAAGGCCAAAAGTAAAAACAAGCCCGATAGCCGAACTGACAGTATTATGGTAAGGCTTGTTGACACCCGAGAAGAACTGACTGAGGATCATTGAAAAACTCAGGGCAATTATCCCGAAACCCAGGAAAGCAATAACAATCCTGATCTCACCGAACTCCCTGCCGAATATCATTTGAAAGAAAAATTCGGGCAAGGCCACGAGGCAAAGAACCGCAACTGTCGTCACCAGTATGGTGATCTTCGATAAAATCAGGGTCAGTCGAACGCTGTAATCAAAATCCATGGCATTGGATATCCTGGTGAACTGCACCATGGCCAGGCTGCGTGAGATGATCCAAAGCCCTTCAGAGATCTGGAACCCGAGGCTCATAATACCGAGCGTTGCATGGCCGAACCAGATATCCACCATATAATATCCAACACGGTAATTCATCAGCTGGAAGATATTTGCGAACTGGGTATAGGTGCCAAAGCGCAGCATATCCCCGAAAAGGCGTTTCATTCCTTTCAGAGGTTCAAACTTCCAGAATTTCAGGAGGGGGAAAAAACTTGCAATAAATGAGATCAGGTATGAGATCAGGATAGCCCAGTAAAACGCCATGACAGTCCTGACGTGAAATACAAAAACAGAAGTGAGTAATGTGATTATCAGAACGATGATCTGAAGAAGGGTAAGAAAATTATAAGTTTTTACCTGTTCTTTACCCAGGAGGAGCATATAGTTGACCGAAGTGAATG
>JBAXBP010000148.1:0-8691 GCA_037141915.1 Bacteroidota bacterium
CAGGATGAACGTCAAATTGCCGATGCCTGGGCCAAGATTACTATTAAGCGCTGGCAGAAGAAGATCCAGGGACTCAAGATCGGTGAAAGCGGAGAACTTACCAGGAGTTTCCTCTTTGATGTGGCCGCATCCGCACAGGGTGATGTTCTTAAGATCGATTTTGCCTTCAAGTATTACGGAAAGTTTGTGGATATGGGTGTGGGTAAAGGGGTGAAGATCGGTCAGGTGAAAGAGAACCAGGATTCACGAAAACTTGAAGATAAAATGCTTGGAAACCGCAGAAGACCCAAGAAATGGTATTCAAGAACCTTTGCCGCCGAAGCCATGAAGTTAGGCGAGATCATGGCAAAGGAATTCGGAAGAAGGGGCACCATAGTTATTTCTGAGAATATTAATGACCGATCAATAAAGTAAGTATGGCAAATACCAATGAAACCGCAAGGGCAACCGTAATCCTCAACGGTCAACAAGCCAATGCAACCTTGAAGGAGATCGAAGCCGCCGCCAGGGCGCTTAATTCAGAATTAAAGAATTGCAAGACCGGCACACAGGAGTTCGCAGATAAAGCTTCAAAACTCCAGGAATTGAATACCAAACTTGGTGAAATCCGCAAATCAACGAAAGCCATAGGAGATCAAATGAAAGAATCCGCCGGCGGGATCCCAAGCTTGGTTAAGGAAATGGGTGCCGGCCTGGCCGCCGCTTTCGGAATTGAAAAGATCGGTGAATTTTTCAAAGAAGGCATTAAAAAGGCAATAGAACTTAGAGATACTGAAAAGATTCTGCTTGAAGTACTCGATGGCAACAAGGCCAAGCAGAGGGAATTGATAGATCTTGCTAAGGAAAGGGCAGGGGTTTCAATGGATTCACGCCTTGAAATCGAACAGGCTGAAAAGTTCCTGGCCATTCAAGAGAGGTCACCGGAGCAGATTAAAAAAACTATTGAAGCAGCCCAGGATCTTGCCGTGGTAACAGGGCAGACCCTGGAAAAGGCCGTTGAGGATCTTGATGCCACAATGGAAGGCCGGATTCCTAAAGGCTTGCAGAAATTATCAAGCGGTTTCAAGGATCTGACCAAGGAACAGCTTTATCATGGCGCCGCAATTGATTTAGTGGCCAAGAAATATAAAGGCCTTGCCGAAGGCGAAATGCAAACCACGGAAGGTCACCTGAATTTGCTCAGTAAGGCATGGAACGCACTTCAGCGTACTATGGGCGAAGCCATCCTGGGTACCAACGGAATGTTTGATAACCTGGTCAAAGGGGCTACCGATGCCCTCAATTCAATGAAGAAGCTTTTTGAAATCCCATTGGCCGATAAATATCGCCAGGAAGAAGAAGCCTTGAATGCCTTGGTATTTCAGATCCAGGCCACTAATACCAATCAGGCCGAGAGAAACCGCCTAATTGATGAACTCCGGCAGAAATACCCGGAATTCCTTGGCAACATGAAGGATGAGGATGTTACCAATCAATACCTGGCCAAGCATCTTGAAGAAGTTAATTATCAGTACATGGAGAAGATCCGTTTGGCACAATCCGAAGACAAGCTAAAGGATATTGCAGAATTACAAGCGAAGGCATCCAAAAAGCTTTCTGATGCGGAAATGGACCGGAATAAGATCCTGGCTTCTTCGATGGACCTTCTCTATAAATCCAATGCGCCTGCAGCTAAATTGGTTGAACAGGCTTCTTCCCTGGAAGAAAAGATCAGGCTTGTCAAGGAGTATTGGGGTGCCGGTGGGGGTTCCTTTGGCACCGCTTCAGCTTTTTTGGAAGCGGCTGAAAAGGCCAGGCAGGCCGCAGATAAGATGAAAGTGTATGGTGTTGAATTCAAAAATGAGCAATTGAAGATTGCTGAAGAAGCCGTGAATTCATCCCTTAACCTGACCAATACGCTGGATAACGTATCTGATCAGATCCTTTCGATTGCGATTCAGACCCGGGATGAAAACCTGAAAAGCATTGTTCAGAGTGAAATGGAAGACCGCGAGCGCAGGCGCAGGGTTGAGCAGGAAGGAAAGGTTTCATTTAAGGAAGACCTTGATTGGAAGAAAATGTCGGTCGATCAGCTTAATGATTATATATCCAAAGGCCGTGAAGCCGATGCCACCAATTCGGATCGAACCAATATGCGAAAGGCACAGGATGAATTGAATGCCAGGACCAAATCGAATGAGAAGCTAAAGAATGCGTATCAGGATCTCATCGATGCCATGAAGGATATCGATAACAAGAATTTCGCAACTAAGCTTACCAATATGCAACGGGAAATCAATGCCGTTGAGAAGGCTTATGACACGCAGATTCAGAAGGCGCTTAAATTTAAAAAAGACAATGAAAAGGCCTTAACTCCGGATGAAAAGAAGGGAATCGATACTCAAATTGATACCTTGAGAGTTACCAAGGAAGCGCAGATACAGCAAGTACTTAAGCAGCAGGAACAGCAGTTTGCCACCGATGTTGCAGGGATCAGCGATAAATTGAGAATTGCAAGACTTTCCATTGCTCAGAAACAGGTTGAGGAAATCAAACAGAAATATAAGGATGCCAAGGATGAAATTCTTTCAGCTATTTTATATGCCTATAACCAAGAGGTTGCAGCAGCTGAAGGGAATAATGATAAATTGATCCTGGCGGAACAACACCGCCTTGATGCGATTCACCGCATCAATAAAGATATTGCCGTACTTGATAGAGCAGAACAAGACGAATTGAAACAGCAGAAAATGCTGTTTGAAGAAAAATTTGTCGATGATCTTGAAAAGCTTCGTGAAAAAGGTGAACGGGATATTGCCGTAAAAAAGGAAAAGATTGAGCTTGAAGTTCAGGCAAAATATAAGAAGATCCTTGCAGATAATATTGGGGATGAAGCCAAAACCAATACTATCAAGGAGCAGATGGCCAAGGAAACGGCCGATAAGATTGCAGAGTATAATAAAAAGGCCTATGTCAAGCTGGCCGGCGAAATTGTTACCCTGGGAGGGCAGGCCGTAAGCGCCTTATCGCAACTCAATCAGATTCAGACCGACAAGGAAAATGCCGATCTTCAGAAGGATGAAGATTCGAATAATAAGAAAAAGAAGAACCTTGAAGACCAGCTTTCCCATAAACTTATTTCCCAAAAACAGTATGATGATGCAATCAAGGCCATGGATGATGAACTTGATGCTAAGAAAAAGAAACTTGCACACGACCAAGCCGTTAGAAACAAACAGCTTGCACTGGCGCAAGGCATCATCAACGTGGCCCAGGCCGTAACATCAGCCCTGACCGGTGGACCCATCTTAGGTGAGGTATTGGCGATCATAACCGCCGCCCTGGGAGCGGCACAAATCGCAATCATTTCAAGTACCGAAGTTCCGCAAGCTTCGAAAGGCCGGTATTCCGTAATAGGTGCCCAGGATGGTAAGACCTATGATAATGTTCCGTATGAAAAGAATCCGCAGACTGGTATCTATTCTTCTCCGCTTCTCATAAGTGAAACCGGTAAGGAAATGGTCATTGATCCTGTTACCACGCAAAAGCTTGTAACCTATTACCCCCAGGTGATCCAGGCCATCAATTATGCGAGAACACCACAAGCCGCAACTGGAAGGTATTTTGAAGGACAAAGCAGTACAGGGAAATTCTCTTTCACCGATCCTGAGTTGATTGCCGCCATTACCAAACTGAACGAACACCTTGATAAAGGCATTCCTTCATATATCTCATACACCCATCTTCAGGATGAACTGAAGAAGGTTGGTTCTATTGAATCCGATGTTTCAAATCAATAAGTACGATCTATGCTTTCCCTTAAAGTAAATGGTACAGCCCTGGATCTTCCCAAGGAATTTTCATTGACGTTAAACCTCAAATCGCCCATGTTCAATGATATCGGCGATTATTCATTTCCTTTCAAGATTCCTTCAACCGGCCGAAACAAGTCAGTCCTGGGATGGAAACACCGGATTGAATCAACCAGGGATCAGTATGAGTTTTATGATGGCAGTTTATTGTTTAACGGATCGGTGATCTTCTCGGGACAGGTCCGGATCAAGGAAGCGAATTTGCAGTTTTATGAAGGCGCGTTGTATGTGCAGAATGGAAGCTTCAATTATAAGATAAAGGAAGCTTACCTGGATGAACAAGCCCTTGGAGAAATGCACTGGCGCGGGGAAAGTATGGCTTTGGATTTTTATAATTCGATGCGGAATTATTCATATCCTGATGTGGATTTTCAGATGCCTGAGTGCATGAATGTTGATTATTTCGATCCTGAAATCGATGATGCTGAATTGCACTGGTACAACTATACGGGAAGAAACGGGCATATGAATTTAACTTCAGCGTTAGGTGCCAGGACATTGCTTGTCCCGATGTTTTATCTCCGCTTCGTGATTAAGAAGGTGATCAGCCTTATGGGTTATTCCGTCGTTGATGAATTCTTTTCCCAAGGCAAGGATCTTTCCACGCTGGTCATATACAATTCCTTTTCGGTCAATGAATTGTATTGGACGATCAAAGACCTGTATTACCAGGTCCATATGCCTCATGTAAAGATTGGCAAATTCTTTACGGATGTTCAGAAATTTTTTAATTGTACATTCCTGGTGGATGATCATCTGAAGCTTGTCCGGATTGTAGGAAATCAGGACCGGCTTAAAGCTTTTCCGTATATTGAATTTTCAGACAATGTACTTGCCTTGTCGAATCAAATCAGCGATCAGGTCCTGGGTGTTCAGCTTTCCATGACACCGGATAACGGTGATAAGGTGTATGAGGACCTTACCGCCGCCGAAGCGGATTTCTTCGATCATCTTAAAGGATCGGTTCAGAGGTTTGAGGATCTTCCTGGCCGGCCGATAACAAGCTTGTTTGATCTCCGCTATGTGATCGATGAAAATAAGTGGTATCAGTTCGGTAACGGGGGAGCAAATACCTGGCTTCAGGTTTCACCCAGTGAGTTTCTGTATATCAATTTCATGTATGGCCAGCCGCTGGAAAACAGCAAAACCGAAATCGGGATCTGTATGGTTTGCCCACAGGATGAAGTTTGTGGCCGGGTTGGAAATCTTGGAACCGATTATGCAAAAATCGTTCCCAAGCTTGCTTTTGCAAGTTTGCGTGAGAATTATTCTCATCAGATGAAGGTTAGTTGCTATCCTTATTCCGATGATTTCCGCCTGATATGGTACGGCACAAACGGCCTTTTCAATAAATTTCATAAAGATTGGTATGATTGGGTGTTCAATACACGCAAGTTTGTTCAGATAACAAAGCAGATTGATTATTTGGACCTGAAGGCGATTGATTTCGGAAGCAAGTACCGGATCAATGGAGTGAATTATCTTTTGAGTGAAGTCCAGGTTACACTGAATATGGATTTCTTAAAACCAGCCATGATCAAAGCGTACTGCTGCCTTTGATCCTTGTCCTTTATTTTTTTCCTTCCCGGGCTTAAACTTGCCCCATGATTCAAATTTCAGACAAGCCGGCCTTGAACTCATTTTCCGGTAATCCGGTTCGTTATGAGGTTCTTTCAGGATCCATGCTTTCCTCACCAGGAAGCAAGGCACAGATGATTCTGAGGTTTTCGGCCATGGAAACCGTTGCATATCATCATTTCAGCTTAACCGTAAACAATGAAGTGCTTACGTTCACGCAGATGCTTTTTCCTGATGATAGTGGCTTGTCAATTCCAATGGTAAATGTAGTCCTAGGGCAGTATGTTTATGGAATTTGCGAGTATTTGAAGCTGAATTATATCCTTCGGTCTAATTATGATATTATCCTGGGAGATGTAACCAATTCTGAAAGATTGATTACACTCACAGCAAAGGAAACAGGATCCAAGTGGTCCTTATCCTTTGGCGCGAATACTATCACCGGCCTTTCCATGCTGAGTAACCAGGGGGGAACAGATGCAGTCGAAAGGGATAATTTTAGTATTGTCTGTTCAATTTGGATTGATCAGACAGTAACCATCCAGGGAGGGAACGCCCCTCATCCAACCGGTGTAATTATGCCACAGCTTCATAAGATTGCAGAAGATCTGAAGTCAGTTGATTCGGATGGCAAAGCGATTTTCGATATCTCGGAATATCTCAGATCCTTCATCAAGACAAAACTTGAAGGACCGCAGTTGTTTACCTATCCTGAAGTTGCAACCCAAAATTTGGCAGTATGGAACAACCTGGTACTGCCTTATTATGTATCATTCGCTGAAAGGTATTCCAATGCCACAAGGATGCTTGTTTTTGATACCATCCGATATGCAATAACAGGTGGCCTTTCAAGGGAATTGCTTTCCTTTTATAATGACCAGGGAACGGATTATTTTTCGCTCTCAGATAATCTGAAACGATTCCTGACCTGGGCGCCGGTTGTAAAAACCACCGATAAAACCCAGATGGAAAAACTTTCCTTTTTCCTTTGTGGCGATAACCATCCGTATTCATACCGGCTTGCCATCCGAGTTAAATTTTCGGATGGAAGCTATTCTTCCTATTATGGATCGGACTGCGATTCATGTTCAACACCGACCTTGCTTGAAATCATGGTTGGATATGATCATCTTGGCCTCTCTTCCCTGGATGTAACAAGGGATGTGGAAAGTTGGGAAGTATGGCTTGAAGACCGATTGGGTAATGTCATTTCCGAAATCAGGAAGTATATTCTGGACACGGATGCTTATGAGCATGAACGTACCTTTTTGCTGCGTAATTCTTTTGGCCGCTATGATACCATCCGCTTTTTGGGAACCGGTGAAATAACCATGGCTTATGAACGCAATGCTGGCGATGTTGTTTCCGATGAAGTAATCACCTGCTTCAATGGGCCTTCCAAAAACTTTGAAACCTGGGAAACCCAGTCTTTCAAAGCGGACAGCGGTTTTGTTTCTCAGCAAATGAGGGATTATCTGAGGGAACTGCTGATCACGACCGAAGCGTATGAAGTGGTCCAGGGATTGCTTTTCCCGATTGTCCTCAAATCTGTTAAAATCAGCCCGTTTGCCACCGATGGAGTGTATCTGTACAATCTCCAAGTAGAATATGACAGGGCCTATAATGATCAGTATTTCAGTGGTCAATTCAAACCAATCAATATGATTAACAACGATGATCTTACCCAGGGGGTAGGAGTGATCTATGAGTATTCGGATGATACAACCTTTTTCGGTTATCCGCAAAACGGAACATCATCCGAAACGGAAGACACTTGGAGAATCAAGAGAATTCAGAAAACCGTGGTGAACGGGAAAACCAAGCACATTGTCAAGTGGGCCGATGGCAACCTGAATTATGATAACCAAATGAGCAATTGCGAAAACCTGGTGTATGCTTTTCTGAATTCTTAAAGAGATGAAAAAAGTATTCAACCCCTTCACGATGAATTTTGACCTGGTGCCATTCAATGTGTATCAGTTTTCACGAAATCCCAATGAAAACGATGATAACATGGCTGGTTACAACATAGGGGATGAGTGGACCAACACGGAAACATATGCTGTGTACAAGTGTTCCCATAATGCCCAGGGAGAAGCTATTTGGAAGTGCATCAGCGCATCCTCAACGGATAAGAACCGGGAATTTTATTTCACCAATACGAGTGTGGTTGTGATGGATCATTTCTTCGGCAAGATCCCTTCGGTTACGATAGTTGATGAAATGGAAGAAGAAATCATGGGTGATGTGGACCATGTTTCCGTCAATCGTTGCGTAGTCACATTCAATCAGGAAATTACAGGAAAAATCATTCTTAATTAATATTTATTTATCATGGCAAAAAAAGTTTATGTACAATTGGATCTGCTGAAGACCGCGCTTCTGAACCTTGTGATTCAGAATCTGGCCACAGCACCCGCTTCGCCAACCGCCGGTCAGAAGTATTTCAATACCACAGACAATTGTGAGTATTATTACAATGGATCGGTTTGGGTTAAGCTTGAAGCGCAGGCAACCATTCCTACCATCCCGACCGATGTGAATATTGGCACCGGCGGCGTTGGACTTTTCAAACAACGTAACGGCAATAACAACGAATTCAAGAGTGTTAAAGCCGCTTCGACCAAAGTAACGGTTACAGATAACACGGCCAATAATACCGTGGATCTTGACATTGTCCCTGCCAATATCGATCATCAGACCTTGTCCGGTGCCGGTTCGAACAACCATGCCGCAATTGATTCCCATCTGGGCAATTCTTCAAACCCCCACAGCACGACCAAAACACAGGTCGGCCTTGGCAGTGTGGATAATGTTCAGCAGCTTCCAATGTCGTATCTTGATACTGATACGTCATTAACGGCCAATTCCGATGTGAAGGTTGCTTCGCAGAAAGCCGTTAAGACCTATGTGGATGCTCAGAACGGATCGCAGAATACCACGATCAGCGCGAATGCAACCACGATGAACAACCATATTTCCAATACTTCGAATCCTCATGCCACCACCAAGGCACAGGTTTCCCTGGGGAATGTGGACAATGTTCAGCAGCTTCCCATGTCATACCTTGATACCGATGGCGCTTTTACAGCCAATTCGGATGCCAAAGTTGCTTCGCAGAAAGCCACCAAGACATATATGGATGGCCAGGTTTCAACCCTGAACACCACCATTTCGGGCATCAATACCACCGTGGGAGCCAATCAGACCACGATGAACAACCATATTTCCAATACTTCGAATCCTCATGCCACCACCAAGG
>JBAXBP010000149.1:0-8672 GCA_037141915.1 Bacteroidota bacterium
CATTGTACATTCCAATAAACTATCCATTCCTAAAAACAAAACAAATGACATTAATAATAAAAGGTGCCGGGCTTACCATAGAAGACGTGGTACGCGTTGCCCGGCTGGGAGAAAAAGTAGAACTGGCCCCCGAAGCAATTGAACGCATCCACAGATGCCGTGCCATGCTCGAACGGAAGATGGAAGCGCATGAGATCATGTATGGCGTAAACACAGGCATTGGCGAATTTTCGGAAGTCGTGCTGAACGATGACCAGGTCAAGGATTTCCAGAAATACCTCATTTACAACCATGCAGCCGGCATCGGTGACCCTATGCCCATTGACTGGGTGAGGGGGGCAATGGTCGGCCGTATCAACGTTCACGCCCATGGCAACAGCGGTTCACGCCTTGAGATTACCCAGACGCTGGTTGACATGCTGAATAAGGGAGTGACTCCGATGGTATGCCAGAAAGGCTCTGTGGGAGCATGCGGAGACCTTGCCCCTATGTCGCAGATAGCCTTGCTGATGATGGGTGAAGGCCAGGCATATTATGAAGGCAAATTATATGAAGGCAAGGAAGCCCTCGAACTTGCAGGCATACCGGTTCCGGGGTTGAAAGCACGCGACGGACTGGCTACCATCAACGGATCCAACGTGCTTACGGCTATGAGCGCCCTTTACCTTTATGATGCGAACAACTGGCTGAAACAGGCTGAAATCGCGGCTTCCATGTCGCTCGAAGCCATGAAGGCCAACATGAGGCCATACAGTCCAAAGCTGCATGAGATAAGGGGATTCAAGGGTGCAGTCCGCTCTGCTGCAGCCATCCTGAAATGCGTCTCAGGCGGCGACCTGGCCGAATTGAAAGTGAAATGCAAGGTGCAGGATGCTTATTCCATGCGTTCAACCCCGCAGGTGATAGGCGCTGCACACGATGCCCTGGCTTATGCCCGTTCCCAGGTTGAGATTGAACTCAACGGCGTAGGTGATAATCCTATCTTTTTCCCGGATGAGGACCTGCAGCTTTCAGGCGCCAATTTCCAGGGCTCACCGGTTTCTGTACCGATGGACATGGCAGGTTATGTGATCACCATGGTATCGGTGATGAGTGAACGCAGGATGAACCGTCTTAACCATCCTGCCCTTAGCGTAGGACTTCCTGCATTCCTTACCAAAGGAGCAGGAATGTTTTCGGGACTGATGCTGAGCCAGTACACTGCCGATATGCAGATCGTGGAGCAGAGAATTCTCTCCATGCCGGCTTCCATACAGTCCATCCCTGCTGCAGCCGACCAGGAAGATTTTGTTTCCATGGGGATGAACACAGCCCTGAAAAATTTTCAGATACTTGACAATGCCTATGGTATACTGGGCATAGAATTCATGGCAGCAGCGCAGGCTCTGGATTTCCGTGAATATAAATTCGGCATTGGAACAACCAAAGCCAAGGAAGTTATACGTAAACACGTTCAATTCCTCGAGATTGACAGGCCGCTTTATCCCGACCATAATAAGATGAAGGAACTCGTGAAATCATGCGAGATCCTCAACGAAGTGGAAACGACTGTGGGCCGACTTGAATAGATAATAAAACCCGGGGGTGAGGTTCGGACCTCACCCCTCTTGTTACAAAATTTAAACTGATTAAATGGAAGAAGAACCCAGCAATCCCGGAGCCGCACCGGAGCCGCCTCCTGTGAACAGGCCGAATTTACTTACGGTACTTTGCAGTCTTTCGCTAGTCAATGGAGGCCTTACATTAATATCCAGCATCATTATCGGCTCTTTCTTTAATCAGTTTGTTGTAATTGCCACCGACTTTGCCGAGAAATTCAAGCTGCCCGGAATGGAAATGATCACCGAAGGCAGTCCTGTGTTCTTTTTTGTGAATGCTTTGCTTTATGCTGCTTCCATTACCGGCGTTGTCCTGATGTTCCGATTGAGGAAAAACGGGTTCCATATCTACACCATTTCCCAGATCCTGCTTATTCTCGCCCCCATGTATTTCTATCATCTTCCCGCGCCGTCGGTCTTTGACATAATCTTTAGCGGGACCTTTGTTATGTTGTATTATATTCACCTTAAACTAATGACATAATACGTGACGAACGTTACAAACGTTACGGTCATCACGACCATTACACAAATATGGAATCAACCGAAGTACCAAAACCATTGCCGGGAAATAACCGCCCACTCTTCCTGACCCTGGTTTGCCTTTTTGCAGGTGTTTATTTCCTTATTCTTTCAGCCTTGTTCCTTACAGGCTTTTTTTACTCCGGATGGGTCACACGGGCTATCAATCTTTATACCCCTGCGGTACAAAATTCGAAGGCAGGAGTGAGCCTTGTTTTAGCAATATTCTCACTGCTTTTTATCCTGGGATTTGCTGGCGTGATTTTAATGTTCCGAATGCGTAAGTATGGGTATTACATTTTCGGCCTTGCTTCGCTCCTGCTCGCCGCAATCCAGTTATTCAAACCCGTGCTGTCTTTTTCAGGCCCTATCATCTTTATAGTCTTCCTGATTCTCTTTGGGTTGTTTTTCAGACGGTTCCGCTAAAGGGGAATAAAAATTCATAAATTTTTCGTATTTTTTTTTGTTAATGTTATTACATTGTAGTAAACTTGCTTCTTTATTGGTGGCAGCTGATAACATCACAATATAATCCCAAACAAATAATGTCACTGATTATAAACACAATTACTAACAAAAATCAACGGTTATGAGAAAATTTACCCTTATCCTTGCTTTACTGCTTATGGCGGGTCTGCAGGGAGTATTTGCTCAAACACGCGTCATTTCCGGGACGGTGACCTCTTCGGAGGATAAACAACCTATACCGGGTGTGACTGTTGTGGTGCCTGGTACCACGATCGGTACCAATACTGGGATGGATGGCAAGTATGTACTTGCTGTTCCTACCAAGTATACCAGTCTTACCTACTCGTATGTAGGTATGAAAACCAAGATTGTTCAGATAGGAACTGCAACAACCCTGGATATCGTACTTGATAATGACGTTATGAATATGGACGAGGTTGTTGTTACAGCCATCGGCATCCCCAGGGAATCCAAAGCCCTTTCATATTCTGTACAGGAAGTAAATTCAGATGACATCATGAAATCGGCCCGTACAGATGCTGTTAATTCATTACAGGGGAAAGTTTCCGACGTTCAGGTCATCAATTCGGCGGGTGTTGCCGGGGGTGCCACCTATGTGCAGATCCGTGGTGTTCAGTCTATCACACAGAACAACCAGCCCTTGTACGTAATCGACGGTATTCCTATTTCAGGTAGTGAAAGCGGCGGTATTTACGGAGTTGACGGTGTTGCTACCTCAAACCGTAATATCGACATCAACCCTGATGACATTGAGTCAATGAACGTACTGAAAGGCGGCGCTGCAACGGCTCTTTACGGCCTCCGTGCTGCATCAGGAGCTATTGTCATCACAACAAAAAAAGGCAAATCAACTCCGGGAAAAAAGATCCATGTTGATTTCAACACCTATATCCAGTTTGACAAAGTGAGCATGTTACCCCAGCTTCAGAACGCTTATTCACAGGGCCATGAAGGTAATTGGTATTCGGGTGACCGCCTTGCATGGGGAGCAAAAAATGACACCATGTCATTGTCAAAAGACCCTGCAGTATGGGGAAAATGGAAAAATTTTGATACCGACGGAAGTCTTGTTTCCAAAAACAGCGCCTATTCAAAGACCGGTGCTGCCCAAACCTACGATCCGTATAAATTCTTCCAGACCGGTTTGACAACAAACAACTCCCTTTCACTCATGGGAGGTAATGATGTATCGACTTTCTACTTTAGTTTTTCAGATAACCAGTCTAAAGGCGTTGTTCCAAATAACACCTTCCGCAGGAATACTTTTAAACTGTCGGGCGACACCAAACTTGGTGAAAAATTCAGGCTGAGCGGAACTGCCAATTACATGATCACGGGCGGTAACCGTATACAGCAGGGATCCAACACATCAGGTGTGATGCTTGGCCTCCTCAGGACACCCTCAACCTTCGATAACTCGGCAGGTTATATGTTACCTGATGTTGAAAACGGAACCATCCAGAGAAGTTATCGTCATGGTCGCGGTTATGACAATCCTTACTGGACAGCCAATGAAAATCAGTACTCCGACCACCTCGACCGTTTGATCGGTAGTGTACAGGTCGATTATTTTGCAACCAAATGGCTGTCGGTCACCTACCGCCTCGGTGTTGACTGGTGGGGACGCAGGTGGCAGGACCAGATGAATATGTATTCATCTACTGCTTATCCCGATGGCTGGAACAAGAACGGTCAGGAAACCGAAAAGGATTTCAACTCCGATCTTATGATCAATATCAACAAGGATTTTGCCAAGGATTTCAACCTGAAAGTCCTGCTCGGCCAGAACATGACCCAGCAGTACTACAAGGGATTAGCCGCACAGGCAAATGGTCTTGTAATTCCTGAATATTATAACCTGAACAACGGTACCACCATCAGCGCCAACACCGCAACCTCCCAGGTCAGAAGGGCTGCTATCTATGGCGACGTACAGCTGTCATGGAAATCGATGTTGTACCTGAGCCTCACCGGCCGTAATGACTGGTCAACCACATTACCCCAGGGAAAGAACTCATTCTTCTATCCTTCAGTGGGTGCCGGCTGGATCTTCACCGAACTTCCGGGCCTGAAGAACAACAAAATCCTGCCTTACGGTAAGATCAGGGCATCCTATGCCATCGTTGCAAAAGATGCCAGTCCGTACAACACCCTCACTTATTATAATACACCCGCTGTGTTGGATGGCTGGACAACAGGTCTTGTGTTCCCCTGGTCTGGCAACAATGCTTTTGCTTTAAGCAATAACCTTGGGAACAACCAGTTAAAGCCTGAAAAGACAAAAACTTGGGAAGTCGGAGCCGACCTGAAGTTCTACCAGAACCGCATCGGTATCTCTTATACTTTCTTCCACAACAAAGGGGAAGATCTGATCCTCCAGGTTCCTATTGCAGCTTCAACCGGTTATTCTACAACCACTCTGAACGCTGCATCCATGACAACTTACGGTCATGAAATCACCATCGATGCTGTGCCTATCAAGACAAAGAACTGGACATGGGATATCATCATCAACTGGTCGCAGATCAAGAATAATGTTGATGCTCTTGCACCTGGTATCAATAATATTTTCCTGGGTGGTTTTGAAGGTTCCGAAATCGATGCTATGGTTGGCCAGCCTTATCGTACCATTTATGGTTATGACTGGGTAAGGGATGCCAAAGGCAATATGGTCATCGGTTCTGATGGCTATCCTATCATGGCTGATAAAATGAGTAATCTCGGCAATGTTGACCCGACCTGGACCGGTGGTTTTGGAACAAACCTCCGCTGGAAAGATCTCAGCCTTTATTTATTGTTTGATGTGAAATACGGCGGAAAAATGTGGAATGGTACCCGCGGAGCTATCGATTATTTCGGAACCTCGGCAGGAACTCTGAACCGTGACGAATGGTATGTTTTCCCGGGCGTAACTCAGAACGGACAAACCAATACCATCCCGGTTAAACGCGACTATTACTGGATGACCCAGAACGTAGGCAGCGGATTCACAGGCCCCATGGTAGATTATGTTGAAAGCTCCAGCTGGGTGCGTTTACGCACAGTCACTATTTCGTACAACTTCACCAAACTGCTGAAGAAAACCTTCATCCAGGGATTAAGTCTGTATTTTACCGGCACCAACCTCTGGATTTCGACGCCTTATAAAGGTATCGATCCTGAAACAAACCTCCTGGGTGCTTCCAATGCACAGGGTATTGACTATTTCAACATGCCCGGCACCAAGAGCTATACTATAGGTGTGAACTTAAAGTTCTAAGCCGTTTCAGAATATCAGATAATAAAAATTAAAAAAACAACAGATATGAAAAAAATTAACATAAAACTCATAGGACTGGTTTTATTGATGGTTCTGGCGCTTGGTTCCTGCAAAAACTGGATCGACACCAACCTCAACACAAATCCGGAACTTCCCGCTGATGTCCCGATGAGTTCCATTTTGACAGGTGTTCAGGCCAACATGGGCTACAACACTATCGGTGGGAATGACCTTTGCAGGGTTACTTCCATCTGGATGCAATATTTCCAGGGAGTTGCCCGCCAATCACAGGCCACAACAAATTACTATCTGCTCGAATCAGATATCAATAACCTGTGGGTGACCAATTACACCAACACCATGATGAACCTTCAGACCCTTATTTCCAAGGCAAATACTGCAGGCAACCCCACCTACAGGGGTGTTTCAGAAGTACTGTTGGCTAATTCTCTCGGTGTTACAACAGACGTCTGGGGTGATCTTCCATATTCGGAAGCTTTCCAGGGCATGGGGAACCTTAACCCGCATTTTGATGCCCAGAAAGACATCTATGTCGTTATACTCAACCTGCTTGACGATGCTATCGTTCAGTTAAGTACACCAGGCGCACCCTCAGTTGGTGGTGACGTGATGTACGGTGGCGATCCTTCGTTATGGTTGCAGGCCGCTTATTCTTTAAAAGCAAGGTATATCCTTCATAAATCCAAGATTGATGGCAATGCATGGAAAGATGCTTTGGCATTAGTCAGCAACGGGATCAACAGCAATGACAATGACCTTCAGTTCTCATTCTTTGATGCAGCAGGTCAGCAGAACCCTCTTTACCAGTTCATGCAGCAGCGTGGTGACATCACCATGGCCAAGGTGTTTATCGATACGCTTAAAAACCGTTTTGACCCTAGGCTCCCGATGTTTGCAACCGCTGTCGGCGACACTGCATACTTAGGTAATGGCTGGGGCGAAGTTAGCGCAGAAGTTTCCATGCCCGGCCTTGCTGTTGCAGGCGCAGCTTCCCCTGTTCCATTTATTACCTATGTAGAAACCTTGTTCATCAAGGCAGAATGTCTCTATAAGACAGATGCTTCTGTTGAACAGGTAAGGGCTGCCCTGATTGATGCAGTTACGGCTTCATTGCAGAAATGGAACACCAATTATACTACCTGGTTAACAATGTATACACAATACATTAATGTTTCCTCAGGTGCACCTCTGTTTAAGGAAATCATGACCCAGAAATGGATCTCCATGTACAACCAGGCTGAGGTTTTTGTTGACTGGAGAAGAACCGACAATGTAATCGGCCTTCAGGCTAATCCTTTAACATCAGCACAGGAAAATGCAATTCCAAGGCATTATCCCCAGGCTCAGAGCGAAGTGAACTACAACCCGAATACTCCACCCCTTGACAACAGTTTGTGGACAAGGGTATGGTGGGATGCTGCAGCTCCTGGTAAATAATCAGATTTGACATGAATAAAAAAGGCGGCCGCTGGCCGCCTTTTTTATTTCAGAAATGCCGCACCCAGCATCGCCGCCTTATGATCTGCCTCCCTGCAAAGCTCTTCCAGATCGAGAGAGCTTTTGAGTTATCTTCCAGCTGAGGATTCGAGTATGCCTTTGTTATCCCGTGTTTACGGTATGCCTCATGAAGATACTGCCACACCAGGGCTGCAGCGCCTTTTCCGTGATAATCGGGATGAACACCCACCAGGTACATGTCGATGAGGTCATTGAAATACACCGACTTTAACAAATGTATCCAGCCGAAAGGAAAAAACCTTCCGTTTGATTTTTGCAAAGCCCTGGTTACCGAAGGCATAGTAACCCCAAACCCAACAACATTATCTTCAGGATCCAGCACAAAAGCTACGAATTCGGGACGGATAAATCCGAAATACTGCTTTACATAAGCCTTCATCTGCTTTTCATTAAGTGCTGCAAATCCATAAAGCTCATCGAAAGCTGCATTCAGCATTGCGAACATCTTTTCTGCATACTTTAAGAGGTCTTTCCTTCGCTTTGCCTTTAATACCCTCAGATGGAATTTATCTTCAACTATTTTTACTGCCCTGACAAACTTTTCCGGTAATTCAGTGGGTATCTCGAATTCATATTGCACCCAATCAGTGGCTTTTCCGAATCCCATTTTTACCATATGTTCGGGATAATAGGGATAATTGTAAATTGAAGAAAGGGTGCAGTGCTGGTCAAAGCCTTCTATCATCATCCCTTCATTATCCATGTCGGTAAAGCCTAATGGACCGTGAATACCCTTCATTCCCTGCGACCGTCCCCATTCCGATACGGTTTCTATGAGTTTAGCCGAAACCTCAGGATCGTCAATGAAATCGATCCAGCCGAACCTTACAAGATCTTCCCCCCAGCGCTGATTTGCCTTCGGATTGAGAATGCCTGCTATCCTTCCGGCCAGCTTGCCGTCTTTATATGCAAGCCAGTACTCAGCCTTGCAATATTCAAAAGCATGATTTTTTTTTGGTGACAAGGTTGACTTCTCATCCATAATTATAGGCGGGCACCAATATGGATTGCCTTTATATAAATGATGAGGGAAAGTGATGAATTTTTTTAAGTCTGCGGATGAGGTAACTTTTCTGATTTCTGTCATCAGGGTTCTGTTAATGCAACCAACCTTCTTTTTTATACCATTCAAGAACCTCTTTCACCCCCTTATCCAGGTCATATTCAGCCTTGAAACTGAAATCCTTCTGAAGGACGTCAACCTGGCAGGTCCAGTTGAGGCTTTTCATGATGTTGAATTTATCGGTGTTGAGAGTCGGCATTCT
>JBAXBP010000150.1:0-8515 GCA_037141915.1 Bacteroidota bacterium
GTGATAAGGAGATGAAGGGTGTTTGTGTAGGGGATATGTATGATTTTAAGTTATTCCCGGTCTTGGATGAGGGGGAGTTGAGCGGGGAGTTTGTTCAGTGGATGGTTGGGGAAGGGCGTGAGGAAGTTCGTGAGGAAGGTCGTGAGGGGTTTCGGAAGAAGTGGCTTGTGGGGAAGAGGCTGAGTGCGGGGGAGGTGATACAGCAGGCGAATCTTGAGCGACTTAGGGTTATGAGGGATGGCTGGGTGACGGGGTCATTGGAAAGGTTAGCTGAAAACGCGAAGCAGAGTATTTTTTACCAGCTGGATCTGAAGAGGGTGGCGGGGGAATTTTGTCTTAGAAAGCTGGAGTTGCCGAAGGAGATGATGGATGACGGATTACAGATGACGGATGAAGGATGGCGGATGAAGGATGGGAGCTTGATGAACAGGATACATGACCTGATGTTTCGGTCGGTGTATTATCAGATAAAAAAGGATAAAAGGGCGGGGAAGTACCGGGATGAGGCGTTTGCTTTGCTCAGGGAGGGGATGCTGGAGAGGATCAAAGGAAACAAGCTAAGGCCGGTGATGAGTGTGAAGAAGGACCAGATCCTTTGGGGCAGGAGTCCGCTGAGGCTGGACCTTGCGGGGGGATGGACCGACACTCCTCCATACTGCATACTTTACGGAGGGAGTGTGGTGAATATGGCGGTGGAGTTGAACGGACAGCCTCCAATTCAGGTTTATATTCGACCCACAGATAAACCCATAATCACGATCCATTCGATAGATCTTGGACTAAGCGAAGTGGTAAAAACCTATGAGGAAATTGACAGAATAAGCAAGGTTGGGTCTGCCTTTGCTATCCCAAAAGCTGCATTGAAATTAGCCGGCTTTCACCCAGAATATTCAACGGCAAAATACAAGAACCTGGAAGAACAGTTGAAAGATTTCGGGGGCGGATTGGATATTTCGTTGATGGTCGCGGTGCCCAAGGGGAGCGGATTAGGCACCAGCTCGGTGCTGGCCGGAACCATACTGGCCGGATTATCAGACTTCTGCACACTCGGGTGGGACAAACACGAAACCGCATTCCGCACACTGTTACTCGAACAAATACTCACAACCGGCGGAGGATGGCAGGACCAGGTGGGGGGCTTATTCGAAGGCGTGAAACTCATCGAAAGCGCGGCAGGACTGGTGCAAAAACCACGGATACGCTGGGCGCCTGAACATCTTTTCACCAGGCCCGAAACCAGCTCGCTCATACTGCTGTATTACACCGGCATCACCCGCGTGGCCAAGCACATACTCACCGACATAGTGCAGGGAATGTTCCTGAATTCCAGCACACATCTCGGCATTTTAAGCGAGATGAAGACTCATGCCCGCGACACTTACGGAGCCATCCAGAACCACGATTGGGACGGACTCACATCGGCCATCGCCCATTCATGGGAACTCAACCAGAGGCTCGATTCCGGGACCAATCCCCCCGAGATCGCGGCCATAGTCGAGACCATCAAAGACCAGATGGCGTCCTGCAAACTCCTTGGCGCCGGCGGCGGAGGCTACCTCATGATCTTCGCCAAAGACTTACAGTCCGCCAACCGCATCAAGGCTTTGCTCAATGATTCGCCCCCCAATCCCAGGGCCAGGTTTGTAGACTGGAGACTTTCCGGGTCGGGGCTCGAGATAACCAAGAGTTAGATTCAGGATCCAGGATACCCTGGATCACAGATTAACTGCCTAAATGGTGAAAAAAATCACAAAAACCACCTTTAAAGTGTGATTAATTCACCGAAACTGCCTTTAAACCGATTTAAGGGTTTGAGAAGAGTTAAGCATCACCGACCTTTTCTCCGACCTTTCGGGAGATTTGGAATAATGCTTTTTGCTTGGGGTTTTATGTCATTTTTTGTGAAATAATGGGTGAAATTTCACTTTTTGTGACATAAACCCCCTTAATGAGTTAATATATAATGACATGGAACTATTTATTGGCGAATTGTATTCATTGTTGAAAAGTAAAATAAGAAAAGTCTTATTTTACTTTAACGGATCAAAGTAAAATAGCGCAGTCTTCCACTGTTGGAAAAAAACGCCCACATAGACCTTTCTTTACCGGGGTCATCTAAACGTAATATCGTGTTGACATTTTAAAATGTCCAGTTAATTATGAAATAAACTGGACAAAATTAGTATCTTTGCAAAAAGATTCAAGCGATTAAAACAACTGATTACATATCATTTACTATAGACAGGCTCCCTAAAAGATATGTGTTCACCTATGCTGATTTTATTACAGAGGTGAACGGAAAAGAAGCTGTTATCAAAGCGTTGAATCGGATGGTGAATGCAGGCAAAATTGCAAAACTGTCCAAAGGGAAATTTTACAAGCCGGAAATTACGCCCTTTGGTCAATTGCAGCCCAGCCAGGAACAGGTTATAAAAGATTTACTTTCGGAGGATGGTAAAATTACGGGATACTTAACAGGTTATAGCATTTACAATCAGTTGGGATTAACAACACAGGTCAGTAATACAATTCAGATTGGCAAAAATCAAATTCGCCCAAACTTCAAAAGAGAGCGTTATACGATTTCGTTTATCAGGCAAAAAAATACCATTAACAAAGAGAATATTCTATTGTTACAAATTTTGGATGCTATTCGTTTTATTAAAAAAATTCCCGATGCAAGTATCGAATCCTCTTGCAGGAGACTGTTGGTTATTATCAATAACTTAAGCAATAATGAGAAAAACACTTTAGTGCGGTTGGCGCTAAAATATCAACCCGGTACAAAAGCATTATTGGGATCTCTTTTGGATGAGCAAAATACCAAATTGCTGAGTGAGCCCCTGTACCAAGGATTAAATCCGATAACTACATATCGATTTACAGGAGCAGATAAAGTTTTAGCATTTGCCGGCAAATGGAATATCAGATGAAGCTGCACCAAAGCAAAACACTTTTCAGGCAGGCAGTGCAGTTCACTTCTGACCAGATGCAAATTCCTTCGATTTATATTGAGAAAGACTATTGGGTAACCTTTGCACTGAATACTATCTTTCAAAATGAGATTGGTAAGGATACTGTGTTTAAAGGAGGGACAGCATTATCGAAGTGTTACAATCTAATCCATAGATTTTCAGAAGATATTGATTTAGTGGTATTAAGGCGAGAAGGTGAATCAAATAATAAATTAAGCATAAAAATTAAAACAATTGGTGATGTAGTAAGTTCGGCCCTCCCCGAAATTGTTATTGCAGGGCTTACTCAAAAAATGGGAATGAACCGGAAAACGGCACATACCTATAATAAAGAATTCCAGGGAGATTACAAACAAATCAGAGATGTCATTGTGGTAGAAGCCACCTGGCTGGGATATCATGAACCATATACATCCCGGAAGCTCAATTCATTTGTGGGAGAAATGATGGTTAAAAACGGGCAGACTGAGATAGCTGTAGAAAATGGAGTAATTCCCTTTGAAGTTCGTGTATTAGAACCAATAAGAACCCTCTGTGAAAAAATCATGAGTTTAGTCAGGTTTTCTTATGGGGAGAACCCGATAGATGATTTAAAGAAAAAAATTAGGCATACTTACGATTTGCATCAATTACTGCAGCAACCAGAATTCTTCGAATTTCTTAATACCAAAGCCTTTGAAGCGATGTTATTAAAAGTTGGTAACGATGATGTGGCCAGTTATAAGAATAAGAATAGCTGGCTTGTCAGACATACCAACAAGGCATTGTTTTTTAGTGATTTAGATGCTGTTTGGGATGAATTAAAACCCACCTATTATGGGGCTTTCCGGAATTTGGTATATGACAAATTTCCCGAGGATGAGAAGATTATAAAAACAATGAAAATTATAAAGAAAAGGCTCGCTGAGATCGATTGGAGCATTGAGTTACCCTAAATCATTAAAAGGCACGATAGCGTTTACGTTAAGCCAGGATGGTTTAATTCCCCGTCGACGCATCAGGAAATTTACGGCAGCGGAGAAGGGGAATTACAGCATTCGGCTATCATTCATTCACATACGCCTCATACACCCTCCTGACCCCCTGCTCGAGGGTGTATTTGGGTTTGAAGCCGAGGGATTGGATGCGGCTGCAGTCGAGGAGTTTTTTGGGGGTTCCGTCGGCGTGGATGTGGTCGAAGCGGATCTCGCCCCTGAAGCCGATGATTTGTTTAACGATCGCCGACAGTTCTTCTATCGTCTGGTCGATGCCTGAGCCCAGGTTAAGGAAGTAATCGTGAGTGGTGAGCCCTGAGTCATGGGCCGGCCTGAGGCTGAATTTTTCCATGAGAAGAAAGCATCCCGCAGCCATATCGTCGACGTGGAGGAATTCGCGGAAGACTTGTCCTGTGCCCCAGAGGAGGAGGTTCACGGGTTTACTGTGAGTGGTTTCGGCCGGGGTAAGGGGAGAGGGGGAGTCGGCATATTCAATCCCATATTTCCTCAGAAGAGCCAGGATATCTTCATCCGAAGCACTTCCGCCCACACCTTCAATAGGACGTGTTGAAAGGTCCTTTCGGAGGCCAACCCAGTCGCCGGTTTCGAGGCAGTGGGCCAGGTGGATTTTGCGGATGACGGCGGGAAGCACATGGGAGGTTTCGAGGTTGTAATTATCGTTGGGCCCGTAGAGGTTGGTGGGCATTACCGAGATAAAGTCGCAGCCGTACTGCCTGAAATAGCTTTCGCAGAGTTTGATGCCTGCGATCTTTGCGAGAGCTTACGGCTCATTGGTTTGTTCCAGCTCACCCGTGAGCAGGTACTCCTCTTTGATCGGCTGGGGGCAGTTTTTGGGATAGATGCAGGAACTTCCGAGGAAGAGGAGTTTTTTCACCTTATGCAGCCAGGAGTTGTGGATGATGTTATTCTGTATCATCAGGTTTTCGTAGATGAACTGGGCACGGTAGGTATTATTGGCCAGGATTCCGCCCACCTTTGCCGCCGCAAGAATCACATAATCGGGCTTCTCGAGAGCGAAAAAAGCGTTCACCGCCTGCTGATTCGTGAGATCCAGTTCCTCAATGGTCCTGCCAATGATATTCGCAAAACCCTCTTCCTTAAGCTTACGGACAATGGCAGAACCCACCATCCCGGTACGGCCTGCAACTCATATTTTAGTTGATTTTTCCATCATTCAATTGATGTGGTTTCCCCATATATCCTCCGGACCAAAATTAGGGAGTTTTTAGGTGATGAACAAGTTGTTGGTGAATTTTCATTAATGGATGCTTAACAAAATTGATGCAGGATGCAGGTTGCAAGACATCCTGCATCCAGGATCCTACATCTTGTATTGACTGCGGATGTCATTTTCCACAACAGACAGTGAATGAGGCAGATCATTCGAGATTCCATGGAGAAGAATCAGGGAATAGATTTCCTTCATACAGGTTAAAAACAAATACACATATAAAATATAGTATTTTTATGTAATATTGCACAAGGGAGAGTTGTGATCAACATAAGTTAAAATGTTCGTATTCTCATACCCCTTATTAATCAACCACTGATGAAAAACGTTCACCCCCATTTACACGATGAATATAATAGGACAAAATAAGGTATTAATAATTACCATGCCTTCGATAAAGATGACTGTATGGTATTTGATGAGGCACTTAGAGCAGAATAAACATTAAAATATCTTATCGAAATAGGATTGAAATACAAAAAATGAATTTATCAATTGCTGCCAACGAGCCGGAAGCCGAGCAATGCGGAAGGATGCCACATTTGAGCATCCAACAAACCTGCAAGCGATATAGGCAAAGTGAACATAAAACAAGTAAACCCCGAACTGCAGTTATAATGGCAATAGCTACAAAATAAAAATAACTATATGGACACATTATTAATTACACAAGAATTTGTAACAAGAACAGAAGTATTTGACTTCTATAAGGATTTTCTTGAAAAACAAACAAATACATACAACCTATTAATAACAACATTTATAGGTATTTCAGTGATCATTGTCGGAAGTACTTGGTTATGGAATTTTATTGTTGCAAAAAAGCAAATTAAAAATGAAGTTGTGGATGCAATAAATTCGGTTAAGGAAGAATACAAAACTGCCATTAATTCCTCAATTGAGGTAAAGCTAAAAGAATTTGAAGAATCCATTGCTAAAAAATTAAAGTTGAATGAAGCGAATTTGGCAAGACTCTATGCCCTCAATTGTTCAAATCAAAATTTGAATTCGACGTCGGTCACTTGGTGGATTACTGCCTTAGAATTGTACTCCCAAATCGAGGAACAAGTATTTTTAAGAATTAGTGTCGAACAAATCTTATATAATTTGAACCAAGAAAATTGGTTTAATGATTGGCAGGATACTTTTGATGCTATGTTTTTTATTGATGTTATAGATAAGAATGTTCCTGTAATCTTAGATAGCGAAAAAAGACGGATTATACAAATCTTAGGTACTAAGATAAGAAACTAATCTGCAGCTGACGAATCACTAACCGCAATAAAACTATCAATTTTGTTTTAAAAGGCTATGCCTTTGCTAAAATTACCAGCGGACAGTCAGGCCGGTAAAAACTTCTTTTTCTGCCAAAAATTGTTTATAATTATTGGCCTGCAACTATGAATTTTAGACGAAGAGCGTAGGTTTTTAGGAAATTTACCTTAGCGGAGAAGGGACATTACACCATCCCTCTTTCCCGGGCTAAATTCATATATTTGCTCCATGAAGCGCTTACTCCTGGTTATCATGTTCATCTCTACCGTCACGTTCATCGTGAGGGCCCAGGTCGTATATGAACCCGTAACCAACAACCCGGTTTATGAACTGCTTGATGAATTAGCGGCTTTAAAGGTGATTACGATCAATTCGGTGGTAAAGCCGTATTCGAGGGTATATATTGCGAATAAGCTTAACCAGGCGCTTGAAAATGGGCAAAAATTGAATAGGAGGCAGCTGGAGGAGGTGAAGTTTTACTTGAAGGACTATTCTTTTGAAAACGGGCTTGATAAAAACCTGATAAATGGGTTAGTTGCGGCGCCAAGAACAAAAAAAAGTGATACTACCAGGATCCAGGCTGCAGGATTCAGGATGCCGTTGGGAGGGATTAATGGATATGGAGACAAGCTAAAGGATTCTGCATCCCGCATCCTGCATCCCGCATCTTTCAATTTGAACCCCATCTCCTTCAGATTAAACACAGGCCCTTTCAAACTCAGCATCAGTCCCTGGCTTGGAACACGGTTTATGGTGAATGAGAACGGAAATTTCCTGGAGGTTTCGGGTGGGGGAGAGGTCTATGGGTATTTGACGAAGCATATTGGCTATTATGTCAATGTGAAGCATGTTCATCAAAGTGAGCCTTTGGTGAACCCGGTGATGCTCACGCTGGAAGAGGGGAAATCATGGAATTACATGGGGGATGGTTCGGTGTATAATACCGAATTGAGGGGTGGGATCAGTGTGGGATGGAAGTGGGGGGATTTCGGGTTGTATAAGGACAGGCCAATCTGGGGAAACGCTGTACATGGAACGAACATCATGAGCGGACATGCACCGTCATTTCCGTATATACAATTACACTTGAAGCCGGCTAAATGGATAGAATTCTACAGTATAACCGGATTTCTGCAATCGAATGTAGTTGACAGCAGCCGTTCAAGCTTCTCGGCAGGTTCCGAAGAAATAAATTATCGTAAGAAGTATTTTTCGGCGAACTTTTTCACAATCACTCCCTGGAAAGGGCTGGATGTTTTAATCGGAAATTCAATCTTTTGGAGCGATGTGTTCAGGGTGGGTTACCTGATGCCTTTCAACCTGTATAAATCGGTGGACCAGATGTACCGAAGTACTGCTGGATACTATGGTTCAATTAATACAAATGATGATGGTCATTTGTTTGTGGATATAAGTTCCCGTAACATCAAGCATCTGAACCTTTACCTTGGCCTCTGGATAGACGAGTTGCAGATTGCCCGGTTCTTCAAAACAAACCAGCATAACCTGCTTAGCTGGAAGATAGGGTTCAGTTTGTATGACCTTCCGGTAAAAAACCTATCACTGACCGCCGAATACCTGAGCACCCGCCCCGGGACTTACGACGAATACATCCCGGCCCATGTATATGCCAACAATGGTTACAACTTTGGGAATTACCTGAGAGGGGACAGTTGGGAGATCTATTTTTGCCTGAATTACCGTCCGTTGAAAGGCCTTAAAATTGCTGTGTCCTATGACCTGGCCCAAAGAGGCGGGTATATTTATATGAAGGATGACTTTGTGACCTATCCGCTGGCCCAAAACCTTACTTTCAACCAGACAACTCTTGAACTCAGCGGAAGTTACCAGATCACCACGAACCTGCGTGCTTCTATGGGTTACAGGCTGAACCAGCATACAGGAGACACCCAATTCATACCAGCCATCATGCACGCGAATACCAATACGGTTTTTGCAGGTGTATCCCTTGGGTTATAAACTTAATCAATTTTAGGGATCGATGACCAACTTACCCGTATTACAGCTGGTTAGATGGA
>JBAXBP010000151.1:0-8515 GCA_037141915.1 Bacteroidota bacterium
CCAGGTTAGGCCCGCATCAGTACTTTTATAAACGCCCATGCCGGGAGCATCACCGGCATCCCTGTCACCGGTCCCTATGAAGATTGTGCCGGGATTGGAGTAATCCACGACTATGGCCGAAACGCCAAGGGTTGGAAGGGTGTCTGTTGAAGTTGCCCAGTTCACGCCGCCGTCGGTTGTGTACCAGAAGCCACCCGAGGGAGCTCCTATGTAAAAGGTATTGGGATCAGTAGGATGATACCCGATATTATTTATTCTGCCCAGGCCTTCATACCCTGCTGGACCGGGTGATGGGATCACCGAAGGGCCAAGTGAAATCCAATTCCCGACCTGGGACTTCTGCGGGGTTTTGGTCGCCTTGTAAGCAGCATATGCATTCATCGTGGCATCAGGGGCGGGAAGTGAACCATCGGGATTGATACGGCTTTGCATCATGTACTCCCAGCGCTTGAAAACTTTCCATCCGCATCCTTTGGTGATAGGGCGATCCTTCCAGTAAGTGTAGAAGGCCCTCTGGGTCTTGAAAAAATTCTGGCTGGGATCCTGCATCATGCTTACCCAGTAAGGATAATCGGCAGTATCCATCCTGACGTTCTGGGATAACATTATCGAGGGTTTCCCGAATACAAAAAGCAGGAGGGCAATAAGGAAAAGTTTTTTCATGATGAATAAGGTTTATAACCTAGCAAAGGTACTAAAGAAAACGAAGTCAGGGTTGTGAATTTTGATCAGACTGTCACGGCAATCGGAGAATGATGAGATTGCAAATGAATGAGGCTTCTGATGGTAACATTGACGACTTTGATTATTTTTGCCCGATGACAGAACATGAAGTTCATAACAGGTGCTTTCATTGCGGAGAGGACTGTGTATCGGTAACGATAAAGTTTGAAGAGAAGCCATTCTGCTGCCAGGGTTGCCAGATGGTATATGAGATCCTCAGCAGGAGCAATTCGGGCGAGTATTATAAGCTAAGTGAATACCCGGGCGTTAAAAACAGTACCGGGGAGGCGGGTAAACGCTATGATTTTCTTGATAATGAAGAAATTAAAAAAGAGATACTTGATTTCTCAGATAACGGTGTGTCAAGGGTTAAGTTTTTCATCCCTAACATTCACTGCAGTTCATGTATATGGCTTCTTGAAAATCTTCACAGGCTTCAACCGGGAATAATGAGGTCAGTCGTACATTTTACCAAAAAGGAAGCCACCTTCACTTTCCGTGAATCTGAGATCACGCTGAGAGGTCTTGTAGAACTGCTGGCTTCGGTTAATTATGCCCCATACATTTCACTTGAGTCTATGGATAAGAGCCGTAATAAGAGCGTAAACCGTGGATTGTACTACAGGCTTGGGGTTGCAGGGTTTTGTTTCGGGAATATCATGCTGTTCAGTTTCCCTTCTTACCTGGCGGTGGATGATTCCGTTGAACAATTCATCCGGCAGAATTTCGGTATCCTGAACATCATTCTTGGGATCCCGGTTGCATTTTATTCGGGATCGGGATTTTTTATTTCAGCCTACAGGGGCTTGAAAAGGCGGTTTATCAGTATTGATCTGCCGATAGCAATCGGGATAATGGCCCTTTTCTTCCGCTCAGCCTATGAGATCATTTCCGGTACAGGACCGGGCTTCATGGATTCACTTGCAGGGCTGCTGTTTTTCCTCCTGATAGGGAAATGGTACCAGGGGTTGACTTACCAGGCGCTGTCATTTGAAAGGGACTACCGTTCTTATTTCCCGGTTGCCGTCACCCTGGTTTCTGACTCAGGCGAAGAAAGTATACTTCCCCTGAAGAACCTCAGGACAGGGATGAGGATTCTTATAAGAAATAACGAGCTTATACCGGCTGATTCCATACTAATCAAAGGAGAGGGCTCGATCGATTACAGCTTCGTAAGCGGAGAATCAGAGCCTGTGAAAAAAACTGAGGGGCAGAGAATTTATGCAGGGGGCAAGCAGGCCGGCCCTGCCATTGAGGTTTTGGTAGAAAAAGAAGTCACCCAGAGCAGGCTGACCGAGATCTGGAACCAGGAACAGGGAGCTGAATCAGGGCCTAACAAATGGGAATCGCTCATCGATGTGATCGGTCGGTATTTTACTGCCATTATACTGCTTCTCGCGCTTGTCACAGGGATCATCTGGTGGTTTATTAACCCTTCCCAGGCTGCCCTGGTGGTCACTTCAATCCTGATAGTCGCCTGTCCCTGTGCGCTGGCTATGACCCTGCCGTTTTCCTTTGGCGGGGCAATGAGGGTATTCGGCAGGAACGGATTCTACATCAAACGCAGCTCGGTTGTCGAGGCTCTTTCCCGCATCGATACTATCGTTCTTGATAAGACAGGCACTTTGACCAAAAACCATGACCTTGAAGCAAATCTTGATCACCTCGATCTCCCGGAAAATTACCTGGCCCTTATCAGGTCAGTGGCAAGGCATTCGACCCATCCGATCAGCCTGGCTGTTTACCAGACACTTCCGGGCATGAACACGATGCCGGTTTCGGGTTTTGCTGAGTATCCTTCGAAAGGAATTGAAGGAACTGCGGGCGGCCATCTCTTCAGGCTGGGCTCGGATGAATTCGTACTCGGCAGCAGGACTGCGGTCGGAGCTGCAGGGAGCTTGTATGTTTCAGTAGACGGAAAGCCATCAGGATACATTATATTAAAACACAAGTACAGGGAAGGGATGAAGGATGTACTCAATTCCCTTGGCCGGAAATATGAGCTGCACCTGCTTTCGGGGGATAATGATGCGGAATTTCAGGCTCTTATTGGATTCTTCCCTTCGAGGGAACACCTGAACTTTAACCAGAGCCCGCTGGAAAAACTTAATTATGTGAGGAAACTGAAGGCTGAAGGGAAAAGGGTGATGATGATAGGGGATGGGCTGAACGATGCCGGCGCCCTGCATGAGAGCGACTGCGGGATATCAATTGCAGATGATGTATACCATTTTTCACCTTCCTGCGATGCCATTCTTGAATCAAGGCAATTCAGGAAACTTGACAGCTTTCTCAGGCTTAGCAAAAACAGCCGCAGGATTGTCATCATGAGCATGATGTTTTCATTCTTTTATAACCTCATTGGTTTGAGTTTTGCGGTCACCGGCAACCTTACACCCATTGTTTCTGCTATATTGATGCCACTCAGCTCCGTGTCCGTTATCTCTCTCATTACCATTGCAATATATCTTGCTGCAGGGCGTGAAGGCTTAAATAAGGATTATTCAGTCTGAATATAAATATTAGATGTTTACAGTATTTCAGTATTTTAATCTTGGAATTCTGATCACGATGTTCTTAAATTTGTTTCTCACAGATTTTTTTCTCGTGAACGTCATCCTTATTCTTGTTGGTTTCAGTCTGATGGTTGCCCTTGTCGGCCTTGCCGCTTTTTTCTGGTCGGTAAGGACAGGGCAGTATGATGATCCTTATGGTTCATCAGTAAGGATATTATTTGATGATGAGCGGCCCGAAGAATCTGACTCCAAGGCAGCGGATGCCACTCCAAGCGCAAGTCCAACCAAGAAAATATAAACATGGAAAATCAAAAATTTTACTACGACAACAAATCTGTCAAGTTGTTCGCCTATGCCACTCTTTTCTGGGGTGTCATCGGCATGGTAGTAGGCCTTTTACTGGCTTTACAGTTCATATGGCCTCAGCTGACCTTCGGTATACCATATACTACTTTTGGCAGGATCAGGCCGATCCACACGAATGCGGTAATCTTTGCATTCGTCGGAAACGGCATGTTTTGCGGGATTTATTATTCCCTGCAGCGCTTATGCAAAGCCCGGATGTTTAGCGACATTCTCAGTAAGATCCATTTCTGGGGATGGCAGTTGATCATTGTTGCTGCTGCCCTCACATTTGCTTTCGGCTTCACCACGGGGAAGGAGTACGCCGAACTTGAATGGCCCATCGACATCCTGGTCGCCGTGATCTGGATTGTTTTCGGCTGGAACATGATAGGCACCATCATTAAGCGCCGTACAAGGCATATTTATGTTGCCATCTGGTTTTATCTTGCCACTTTCGTTACCGTTGCAGTGCTTCATGTTGCAAACAGCATTGAGATCCCGGTGACATTTTTCAAATCATACATTGTATATGCCGGAGTGCAGGATGCACTGGTTCAGTGGTGGTACGGGCATAATGCGGTTGCCTTTTTCCTTACAACGCCTTTCCTTGGACTGATGTATTATTACCTGCCCAAGGCTGCAAACCGGCCGGTTTATTCCTACCGATTGTCGATCGTACATTTCTGGGCCCTGATCTTCCTGTATATCTGGGCAGGCCCCCACCATCTAATTTATTCAGCTCTTCCTAACTGGACGCAGTCACTTGGTGTTGTGTTCTCGGTGATGCTCATAGCTCCTTCCTGGGGCGGTATGGTGAACGGACTTCTGACACTCCGTGGCGCATGGGATAAGGTGCGTGAGGACCCGGTTCTTAAATTCATGGTGGTTGCAGTGACCGCTTATGGAATGTCCACTTTCGAAGGCCCGATGATGTCGACCAAGACAGTGAATGCAATATCCCATTTCACTGACTGGACAGTAGGCCATGCACATATAGGGGCGCTTGGGTGGAACGGTTTTATGACCTTTGCAGTTCTTTACTGGCTGCTCCCGAGGATATTCAGGACAAACCTGTATTCGAAAAAGCTTGCCAACACGCATTTCTGGATTGGAACCCTGGGTATAGTTTTTTATGCAGTACCTCTTTACTGGGGGGCAATCACCCAGTTCCTGATGTGGAAAGAATTCACTCCTGAAGGCTTCCTGAAATATCCCAATTTCCTTGAAACCGTTACCCAGCTGAGGCCCATGTATGCAGCAAGGGCCATCGGGGGCGCATTATATATCGGAGGTGTTGTGCTTGGTGTATATAACCTTATTATGACCGTTCGCCAGGGTGATTTCCTCGCAGACGAAGCCGCGTCGGCACCCGCCATGGAATCCATTTCAGGAAAACGTGCAGCAGGCGAAGGAGCTCACCGCTGGCTCGAGCGCAGGCCCATACAGTTCACTATAATTGCTCTTATCGCTATTCTCATCGGGGGGATCATAGAGATAGTACCGTTGTACCTTATAAAAACCAACATCCCGACCATTGCAAGCGTAAAACCCTATACACCTCTGGAACTTCAGGGCCGTGACATTTACGTGAGGGAAGGCTGTTATACATGCCATTCCCAGCAGGTGAGGCCTTTCCGCTCCGAAACCGAACGTTATGGCCAGTATGCCAAAGCAGGCGAATATGTTTATGACCATCCTTTCCAGTGGGGTTCCAAACGCAACGGGCCGGATCTGTCGAGGGAAGGTGTTGTGAACGGAAAGCAATACAAGCCGAATTCATGGCATTACAATCATATGTTGAATCCCCAGAAACTCAATGCGCAGTCCATAATGCCTGTTTACAAATGGCTGATCGCCGATGACCTGGATATCAGTACAACACCCAGGAAGATCAGGGTGATGCAGATGCTCGGTGTTCCTTATCCGGAAGGTTTTGATCAGATTGCCAATGACGACCTTATGAAACAGGCATCATCAATATCTGCAGACCTTAAGACCCAGGGAATCGACTGTGCCCCGAACAAGGAGGTCATAGCCCTGATCGCATACCTTCAGAGACTTGGTGTTGATATTCACTCGGCAGGCTTGCCTGCCGCTGCTGTCGCCGGATCAACTGTTAAATAGCAACAGCCATGTTCAGCGAGATTTTTCAGTCGGTAAACGGCATCAATTATTACGGCCTTATCTCAACTGTTATCTTCTTTGTCTTCTTTGCTGCGGTCGCATTGCACGCATTTTCAATGAAGAATGAAGAATTGTCGGATTTCAGCCGTATGCCGTTCGAGGATGATACAAAAGATTCAAATGATGTTTAAGATTTAAAAATATTACCATGGAAATCAATGATAAAAATCCAGTTGAAAAAGATGAACTGACCGGTGATAAACTGCTGTCGGGGCATGATTATGATAATATCAGGGAGCTGGACAACCGCCTGCCAAAATGGTGGTTGTGGTTATTTATCATCACTATTGTCTATGCGGTGATTTATTTGTTCGTATTTGATGTGATCAAGGTTGCTCCTCATCAGGAGGAGGAATACAACAAGGAAATGGCTGCTGCTGCCTCTCTTGCTCCTGTTGCGCAGGCAATGGCTTTTGATACACTTATAGCTCCTTTGACGGACCAGCCGGCACTTGAAGCAGGCAAGGCAATTTTTGACAAGAATTGCGTGGTTTGCCACAAAGCCCAGGGGCAGGGTCTAGTAGGGCCTAACCTAACCGATAACTTTTCCATTCATGGATGCAGGTATTACGATGTTGTGACTGTGATTGCGAACGGTGTTCCTGAAAAGGGCATGATATCCTGGAAAACCCAGCTTACCAAAGATCAGATCCTGCAGGTTGCAAGTTTTACAATGACCCTTAAGGGGACTAACCCTCCTGATCCCAAAGCACCGCAGGGCGACCCCTGTAAATGATATGAAACCGAATGATACTCAGCAAAGCTTTCGCGACAGGCTTTATACCATCGATGAAAGCGGTAAACGCCTTTGGGTTTTTGCAAAGAAGCCCAAAGGTATTTTAACCACCTGGAGGAATATTGTTGGGCTCATCCTCCTGGCCTTCTTTTTTATTGCTCCATTTGTCAAGGTGAAGGGAGAGCAGTTCCTTCTGTTTGATTTCCTCAACAGGAAATTCGTGATTTTCGGTTCCCAGTTCTGGCCCCAGGATTTTAACCTCTTCTTCATTGCCATGATCGCCATGATAGTGTTTATCATCCTGTTTACTGCAACATACGGCAGGATCTGGTGCGGGTGGGCTTGTCCGCAGACAATATTCCTGGAAGTGATCTTCAGGAGGGTTGAGTACTGGATTGAGGGGGACTTTCAGAAACAGAAGCAGCTGGATGCAATGGATTGGAACGGAATCAAGATCTTTAAAAGGAGCCTTAAACACATCATTTTTTATGTGATCTCTTTCGTCATAGGGAATCTATTCCTGGTTTACATCATAAGCTCTGACGCCTGGTTCAGGCTGATTACCGATAAGCCTTCGGAACATATCGCCGGTCTTATCATAATGGCCGTGTTCTCTTTTGTATTCTATTTCATTTTCTCATGGTTCCGCGAGCAGGTCTGCACTATTGTCTGCCCATACGGCAGGCTGCAAGGGGTATTGCTCGATCCATCCACAGTAGTGATCTCTTATGATTACAAAAGGGGAGAAGAGCGGAGTTTATACAGGAAATCGGAAAACCGTAAGGAAAGTCAAAAAGGGGATTGCATCGATTGCCGTCAATGTGTTCATGTATGCCCTACCGGGATCGATATCAGGAATGGCACACAGCTCGAATGCATCAACTGTGCCTGTTGTATTGATGCATGCAACGAGATGATGAAGTCGGCGGGGTTCAGACCCGGCCTCATATGTTATTCATCCGAGAAAATGATAGCTGAAGGCAAGCCCTGGAAATTTACTGTTCGTTCGGCGGGCTATACAACAGTGTTGATAGCTCTTCTTGCGGTTTTCGGTTATTTCCTTGTTGGCAGGAATCCTGTAGAAGCCACAGTGATGAGATCTCCGGGGACGCTTTTCCAGGATATGGGTGAGGGGAAGATAGCCAACCTTTATGATATTAAAATAGTGAATAAGACCATAAATGATTTACCTGTACAGATAAAACTTGTCTCCGGCCGGGGCGAAGTAAAGATCATCGGTAAAGAGCCTGTTATTAAAAAGCAGACAGTGGGGGAGGCGGTGTTCTTCATTATCCTTGATAAGAGTGACATTCCGAATGGCAAGCTTGAACTGAAGGTTGGAATATTCAGCGGGGGTAAGGAGTTGGATGAGACAAACGCAACTTTTTTTGGACCTGAAAAATAAAAGAGATGAAATTCAACTGGGGTACCGGGATTTTTATATTCATTATTCTTTTCATGTCGGCCTGTGCAGCATTTCTCATTTTTGCAAACAGGCAGGACAATTCTCTTGTCGAGAGCGATTATTACGCCAGGGGTCTTAAGTATGAAGATGTGATTCAAAAGATGAGAAATACCGCTGCCCTAAAAGAAGCACCTGGCTTTCAGTTTGAGAAAGGGTGGCTTGACATAAGATACCCCTCGGATATGAAAGGCAAGGTAGTTAAGGGATCGGTTTTTCTTTACCGGCCATCCGACAGGAAGCTTGACTTTGTCGTCCCCCTGGCATTTGATACAGCATTACTCCAGCATATCCCATCGGCAAGCCTGCATAAAGGCAAGTATATTATCAAGCTCGACTGGACAATGAACGACAAGTCCTTTTATTTCGAGAAAGAAATATATGTAGAATGATAGTATACCTTCAGGCATTGTTAATAGGACTCCTTGGGAGCCTGCATTGTGCCGGGATGTGCGGCCCAATAGCCCTGGCGCTGCCGTTAAGGCAGACCGGATGGAGAACGCGTCTTGCAGGCAGCATGCTTTATAATTCGGGCAGGATCTTAACCTA
>JBAXBP010000152.1:0-8505 GCA_037141915.1 Bacteroidota bacterium
TCAGATAACGCAACCAAAGTACACGTTTCTTCATAGAGTTAATTTTAAATTGTTAATTTTCCGTTGATTGTATTTAATCTTTTCATTTGATGATGATTCTTCACATATACACTTGGTTAATTTAATGTTAATTTACTGTTAAGTTTTGGTATGCAGAGATAGTAAAAAAATGCATACAGCAAGCAATTTTTTTTTGCTTTTTTTTTACCAAAAACACAAACCATTGATTTAATGATAAATAAAAAGTCAAGAAATAATACCCCCCTGACCTTCGTGTTCACATGCGATCATTTGTTCACCATCCTTTTATTACCTTTGCATATATTAAACCAAACTCATGAAAAAGCACTACATTTTACCTGCTTTATTTCTGCAACTATTCCTCGTCTGCAGCACCCTTTCAGCCCAGACAATAGTTACCGTGCCCGTTTATCCGACCGACCTGGATTCATGTACGGTTATTTTCGACGCAAGCAAAGGCAGCGCAGGCCTGCTTAATGCCAGCCCTCCAATTTATGCACATACCGGGGTCATCACCAACTTAAGCACCTCGGGTTCCGACTGGAAGTATGTTCTCGCAGCCTGGAACCAGAATATTCCCAAAGCCCTCATGACCCCGCTGGGAAACAATCTTTACAGTATTAAATTATTGCCGAGCATAAGGGCTTTTTACGGTGTGCCTGATGGTGAAATCATCCAGAAACTGGCTTTTGTTTTCAGGAACTCCGACGGGTCAAAAACCGGGAAGGAAGCCAATGGGGGTGACATTTTCGCCAATGTTTATCCTACCATTACAAGCGTCAAGATCAACCTGCCCCAGAATAAAAACCTTTATCTGAAGGCCCTCGATACCATCGCAGTGAACGCGACAAGCCCTTTGGCCGATACCATGAAAATTTATCTTAACGGCACACTCATTAAAACTGTTGCCAGTCATATCATTACCGATACATTGCTTGCGAATAATTTTGGTCATAACTGGGTCAAACAATGGGTAAGGATACTTGCCAGGAACGACACTGCGGCAGTGGCAGATTCTTTTTGTTATACGGTGATCCCGCTGCCGGCAACAGCATCACTTCCGGCAGGGGTTCAATACGGCATCAATTACCCTGATTCCACCTCGGTGACCCTATGCCTTAATGCCCCCGGAAAGACCTCCTGCTTTGCAACAGGCGATTTCAACGACTGGGGTCTCGATTCACTTCATTACATGAATAAAACGCCCGACGGGAGTACGTTCTGGGTATCGGTACACAACCTCATCCCCCGAAGGGAATATATATTCCAGTACCTCGTTGACGGCAGTTTAAAGATAGGCGATCCCTACTGCGACAAAGTGAGTGATCCCAACGATCAGTTTATAGATCCTTCAACCTATCCTGACCTTATCAGTTACCCCGGCAGTAAGACAAGCGGGATTGCCAGTGTTCTTCAGACCGGGCAGGCCCCGTATCCGTGGGCTTCTTCATCTTTCACCCCTCCTGCTGTTACCGATCTTGTGATCTATGAACTCCTGATCAGGGATTTTACGAACCAGCACACTTTCCTTTCGCTGATTGACACCCTGAACTATCTGAAAAACCTGGGTATTAACGCCATCGAGCTCATGCCGGTAATGGAATTTGAAGGCAACATCAGCTGGGGTTACAACCCTGATTATTCATTTGCGGTAGACAAATATTACGGCCCGAAGAACACCCTGAAACAGTTCGTGGAAGCCGCGCATGCCAAAGGGATTGCAGTAATCCTTGATATTGTCTGCAACCATCATTTCGGGTCATCACCTCTTGTGCAGCTTTACTGGGATTCTCAGAACCAGCGCCCCGCTGCCGGCAGCCCCTGGTTCAACCCCATCCCGAAACATCCATATAACGTGGGTTACGACTTCAACCACGACAGCCCCGACACAAAGTCGTACATGTCCCGCCTTTTAAAATACTGGCTGCGTGAATACCATGCCGACGGGTACCGCTTCGATATGTCGAAAGGCTTCACCCAGGTCAATTCTTATCCGAACAACATGGCTCTCTGGGGGCAGTACGACCAGGACAGGATCAACATCCTGAATACCTTTGCCGACACCATCCATAGCGTGAATCCGGATGCTTATGTCATCCTTGAACATTTCGCCGACAACAGCGAAGAAAAAGTGCTTGCCAATGCAGGCATGATGCTTTGGGGAAATGGTAATTCTTCTTATAATAGCGCCTCCGGCGGATTTACTGCCGACCTGTCCTGGGGTTCATATATTAACCGTGGATGGTCGCAGCCTGGCCTGGTATGGTATATGGAAAGTCATGACGAAGAACGCCAGATGTATAACGACTACAGTTCTGGAAACAGCAGCAAGCCCCCTTACAACCCCAGGGATACAGCAACAGCCCTGCAGAGGGGAGCATTGTGCGCAAACTTTTTCCTTGGAATCCCCGGTCCTAAAATGATCTGGCAGTTCGGCGAGCTGGGCTATGACTATTCGATCAATTACCCCTCCGGGACTTCATCTTCACGCCTTGATCCTAAGCCGATCCGCTGGGATTACTTTTCACAGTGGGGAAGAAAATATCTTTACAACGTTTACCACTCGCTGATCGGGCTTAAACAGACATTACCTGCATTCAGGACCAGCACTTTCACCATGAATGCCGCAGCTTACACCAAGAGGATCACTCTCACCGATGCTACGATGGATGCAGTGATCCTGGGGAATTTTAATGTCATCTCCCAGAATGTCGTTCCTAACTTTACAAAAACAGGAACCTGGTATGAATTCTACAGCGGGGACTCGCTAAGTGTTTCCGATGTGGCTGCCCCCCTGGCATTCACCCCGGGCGAATACAGGCTGTATACCACGGTGAGGCTGCCAAAGCCAGTATTCACAGGTATCGAAAATCCCGGCCGGCAGGCTGCACAGGATTTACGCATGACTGTTTACCCGAATCCCTCTGCCGGGCCCGTGAACTTTGAACTATTGCTTGACCGGCCGACCGAGGTAAAGCTGTTTGTCTACGACTTCAGCGGAAGGCTTGCAGGAACCGTCATTGAAGGGAACCTTCCCCAGGGTGTAAACACCTTGAAATGGAACCCTGAATACACCCCTGCTCCCGGCATGTATTTCTATAAACTGATGACGCCCGCTGGCCTTACAGGAGGTAAATTCATTGTCCAATAACACTTCGGGGCAGCTGACAGACTAAAACCCGCCTGCATGCGTTTATTTTCTATCTTTGCAACGCAATCCGCTTTACTTTAAATGAAAAGATCCATTCAAACTCTCTGCACAGCCCTGATCCTGATCCTGGCTATATTAACTTCTGAAAAGTCAGTTGCAGCCACCGACACCGTATTTGTTCTTTCAGTGGAAGTCAATATGACCAAAGCTGTAAGGAGCGGTATCTTCGACCCTGCCCTGGACCATGTTTATGCTGTGTTCGATACAGCATCCATAGGTGACCTGCAGCTGGTCCCTTCAGGAAATAACCTATTCAGCCTGGTAGTGCCCGGGGGAATTGATTCGGGGTTTGTTTATCATTTCAGGTTCAGGATCAATAATTCGATAACCGAAACTGTTGACCGCCAGGTTAAGATCGGCCAGGGAATAAATTATTATACCTGCTGGTGGAATAACGACTACCTTAATTACACCTGGTTCCAGGTAGATATGAGTTATATTGTCCAGCAGGGCAATTTTAATCCGAATACTGACTTTATCGACCTCGAAGGCAATATGAATAATTACCAGGGCTCGCCTCATCTGACCAGGATTGGAACAGGGTATGTATACCAGATCATGTACAATATAGAGCCGGGGACTGTTGCAGCCTTTAAATTCAGGATCAACGGCGATACCAGCAGGATGGAGCTTCGTGGAAAGCCTTACCGCTTCCTGCTTGCTCCCGACAGTGTGATCCACTGTCTTAAATGGTATAACGATTATAATCCTTCGAAAATCCCTATGACTTTTTACTGCAACATGAAATATATGACCAGGGCAGGTCATTTCAGCAGGCAGTATGACCATGTTGATGTTGCGGGCTCGTTCGACGGTAACGGGGCCTACGACATCCTATACGACAATGACAAGGACAGCATATACAATGCGACAATTCTGATTGACACCGCTTTTTACCAGAAGAACCCCATCACCTTTAAATACAGGATAAACAGCAGCTGGGAAACTTCCGAAATGCAGGGCCAACCTTTCAGAACCTACGTGCTTCACGACACGGTTACGGGACGAAACATCGACACTTCGTGGTATAACGACTGGAACCCGAATGTACCAACAGACCCTGTTGCCTATAACGTGAAAATACAGGGCATGTATGTTTTCAAGTCGGTTCTTTCGGGCAGTTATACCTACGAAGACATCAATGGTTTTAATGAAAAGGGGAGCACCTATCAATGGTACCGCAGCGCTGATTCCCTGGGGATCAATTTAACCATAATCGATACGGCAACCCATATCACTTACACGGTTGACACACTCAGTATTCACAAATGGCTGGTGTTCGAAGTCATTCCCAGGGCCGACAGCGGGGATTCGGCAGTTGGACATCCTGTAAGGGTGATCACAAAAACCCCGGTAGGCAATGTGGGGATTGCCGAGCATGGGAATTTTATCGCATTGGTATACCCTAACCCCATTACTGATCGGTTCACCATTGAAGGAATCACTGAGATCAGGAAGATTGAGCTTTTTGACATCACCGGGCGTATGGTGTTTAATATGGACGGAATAAATTCACGCCGTACGGTGATAAAGCCGGGAAACATCCTCCCGGGCGTTTACTTTCTTAAAGCCTTTGGCAGGGACGGTGAAAACGGATGGGCAAGGATTGTTAGGCAATAGGCAATAGGCTGACTCGATTCTGTTCTAACTGTTCAAAAGAAAGTCCAGCGGGTCCCCTTCCTTATATTCAACAGCATCCTTTCCGAAAGAGAATACCCTCAATGGTTTGTTCCCTTTTAATTCCACAGAATCCCCTTCTATCCAGAAAAGGCAGCATTCGCGCAACCCGACTACTCTTATATCCCTGTTGACAGCGAGGAATTCAAGGATCCTTTGTTCCCTTGTTTCGCCTGCATGACCCGAAGGATTTGCATCCAGGTAATGAGGGTTGATCTGGAAGGGGATAAGGTCAAGGCAGCTGAATGATGATGGTTCTGCAATGGGCATATCATTAGTGGTCTTCATTGTAGGACAGGCAGTATTCGCGCCCGCGCTCCAGCCCACATAGGGAATCCCCAGCCTCACCTGATCGCGGATCAGATGCATGATACCCGTCTCATGCATCATTTTGACCAGGTGAAACGTATTGCCGCCTCCAACTACAATGCATTCGGCATGCCTGACAGCCCTGTGAAAGTCATCGGCATGATGTATTGAAACAAGTTCTGTTCCGAAGCCTGCAAAAACACTTTTCACCCTTTCTTCGTAAACTTCATACGATTTTTGAATGCTTTGAGAGTTGAGGTTAACCCCGGCGTATGGGATAAACAGCACCGATCTGACTGAGAATTTTTTAAGAAATGCGGCAATGTAGGGTGTCGGCCATCCGAGGTATTCTTCCCCGGCATTGGTTGAATTACTGATCAGTAAAAGGTTCCGTTTCATGACAAGGTTTTTATTTTTCAAACAGTTTCAAATTTACAATCGCATTTTGAATTTTTCATTTAGCCCACTCCTTTAAATACACTTCATTGAACCGGGCCATCCAGGAAATGGCACCTGAATAACGCCTGAGGACATCCTTTGGGTCTGTACCGCCGAAAATACGTTTATCCCTTGCAGCCAGGGCTGCCGCAAGTTTCTCTTGCCAGGTACGGCTCCTGTCGTCAGGCAATCCCTGTTCATGAAGAAGCAAAAGGTAACGCAACGCTTCAGCGGGGTCTGAGTTGTTAAGATAATACTCAAGTGCCACTGATGTGATGAAAGGGTTGGCATGTGATATTACATAATCATAAACCGATGTCAGTGGGATGCCGAAATGATCAATTCGTTTCTGTGAATAATACTTCTCATTGAACACCAGTTTACGCATTCCCTCTTCATATTCGCCGGCGATCATATCTTTATCTGCCTCATCCAGATTAAGCTGGTATCCTGCCGCCTCACTGTATTTTCGAAGCGAATCCTGCATGGGTTTGATTACGGGGCTGCAGCCAGGCGTCATTCCAGCCAGTCGGACCGAATATCCAAGTATGGCAGCCCCGCGGCTGAAGTTTTTATTTGCGAAACAACGTCCTGCCCTGATGTTCAGGAGCCCCAGGCTGTCTTCAAGCATTTCGCAGGCATGCAGGCTTATTTTTAAACGATAGGAATCCAATGCCTTAAGGATGTCATGATCATCGGCCAGGCCCTGCATCCTGGCAGTCTCAACTGTCATTTTTACAAACCCGAGGGCGGAATCAGGCTTATTGCTCCATATTAGTTTCTGTTCCACGGCTATCTTATCAAGAAGCCATTGCTTGTACGACTGCCGTAAAACAGAATCGGCAAGAGGGTCGGGCGGGATGGCATAGGCGGAAGAAATTTTCAGGGCTTCCCCGAACTGGAGTATAGCCCTTGAAAACTGCCGGTGACGATAATATGCCAGGGCCAGGTTGTTTATCTTTTTTACCCTGACGACAGCAATGACAGGGGCCAGGGAATCGAGCCCGGCAACATTACGAGGGTTCATTGTAAGCCCGGCAGCAACAGCCGAGGCATGGTCGAAATACATGAGGGCGCTGTCGGGCAGGTCTTGTTTCAAAGCCTTCCTGCACCTGCCTGCCAGAGAGGCTATGATCCCCCGCTTTGCAATTTCCTTTTTCCCCGAGATGTCGGGAGCCAGTATCTCCAGGATTCTCCTGTTATAGGCCGATTCACAGCTGTTAAGACAGGCAAGGGCATCGGTATAATTATGTCCGGCAAGGAGGCTGTCGCAGAGATCGAGTTTCCCGATAAAGATATCCCTGTAAACTCTTCGGTATATGGAATCGGAGTTGATAAAGGCAGGGTATTTCCCCCTGTATTCTTCAGCTTTCTGAAGGTATTCCATGGCAAAACCCGTATTTCCCCTCTCCAGGCTGCTTGATGCTATTCCCGCATAGGAATTATAAATGCCGTTGACAGCTTCCGACATCATGCTTTCCCATCCGTTATGGTCCTTAAGGTATGGATTGACTGCTGCCATGCTGCGGGCGTTTTCCATCAGCAGTACCGCATCCGAGAATCTTTTCTCCCCAATCAGGTCAGCGGCTTTAGCCCGGTATGCCTTCATCATACATGAGGAAACATACTGAAGAAGTGTATCAGGCCGGGCATCAGGAAACATACGTATCAGCACTGACCTGATGAAAACGGTATCATTTTCGAAAACATGCTGTGAATAATAAGATGAAAGGTAATCTTTGTAAATCTTCCCGTGAATATTGTCCATAAGCGAACTTAAGCGGATGTACCTCATCAGGCGGTCAACAAAGAAACCGCAAAGGCTGTCGGCAGATCGAAATCCATTCAGGACCCCCGATTTGTCCAGTGTTTCGGCAAGATTGAACTGGCAGGTCCTTGAAAGCTTGTACAGTGCCAGGTTCCTTGATGCCAGCTGTTTCGGATCATGGCCTGATGTAACGATTTTATCAGTGAAATCACGGCTGTTTATAAGGTTTACAACCCTTACCAGTTCCGCCAGCCGGATATAGTTGAACGGGATCAGGGCCTGGTCTGTCATAGCCCAGCCTTTGGCCTCTGCTCCCAGGCTGTCTATCAGCGCAGCCGAAGCATAATAGTCGTCTATCATCTCCTTTCGGGCATAGAACCTCTGCCAGTCCTCATCCTTATAAATAAAAGAAAAATTACCTGCGATCACTGTGTCAACAGCTGTATCCATTTGCAGTGAGGGGGCCCTGAAACCGAGAGCCCCTCCCCTTTCGGGGAATTTCCCGTCAAATTCCCTTGAGGAGAATGCAGTGGTATCAAGTTTTGAAGATAACCTGAGAGTAAACCTGAATCCCGAAGGGTTCAGCACATCATCCATAGGAAAGGAACGGTACTGCAGGTATCCTGAAAGCCTGAAATCCGACAATCTTACATCCGCAAGATATACTAAAGGTTTTTCGTTCTGAAGCCTGATCTCCTCAGTGAAGCCGACAGTGATATTGACATATTTCGGGGGGCGCAACAGATCCTTCGCCAGTTCTTCGATGATGTCGTCCCTGTAGTTGGCAACATGCCTGAACTGTCCCGAGTAAGGAAGACGGCTGTTGACGCTCTTTGAATGATACAGGAAACTGTTTTGTGAAACAGAAGGAGTTCCGAAAAGAAATACAAGCAGTGCAAGGCAGATCCAACGGGAGAGCAACATCAAATTCAATTTGGGCGTAAAATTAACAATTCAGGGAATTTGCAGCTCATAATCCTTTGCGGGCATCATTGGAGACAGCTCATCTTTTATTACCTTAGCCACACGAATGATCAAAGTAAGTATCAAGGTTATCGATTTTCTGCCTGAATGAAAGAAT
>JBAXBP010000153.1:0-8440 GCA_037141915.1 Bacteroidota bacterium
GTTGTCGTTTCCCCAGCATGCGGGATCCTTGCTTCTGTTTACGGCATTCCTGTCATGAAGCCTTTCCCTGTTGCTGCCCCATCCGATATCTCCTGCATTCTGGACGAAAATATCGGCGCTTGCACCGTGTGGGACGAACTGGAAAGGAAGGTAATAAAAGGCAGAATCCTTTTGCGTCAGATTAAAATCATAATGCTCAATGAGCGTATCGTTTTTTTTCAAAGTGTCGCCAAAATGCGGAGCCGACCTGGTAATTGAGCACACATTAACCAGGTAATCAATGGTATTGCCAGGGTTTGCGGTCTTTTGCAGGATGCGTTTTATGGAATATGTCTCTGTCCAGTCTCCTCCAAGCTCTAAATATTTGTAATGAAATTCATCCCCTGCATCAAAGTTGAATACCTTGTCCATTGTAAGGTCCCCTATCCCGAGTTCGGGCTTCGTTTTCCCGACAAGGGTATATGATACCGTGTCAAACGGAACGGAATACAGGTCTAATATCTTTGTCAGTCCGTAATTCCGGCTGAGTTTGAAAACCTGCTGGTTGAATACTGATGGTATATTGTTCCCGTTTTTGTCCCTGGCCTGAAGAGATATTGTTTTAACAAGATCCGCTTTCCCGAAAACAGTTTCTGTATTTATGGCTGTGACCTTCGCCAGTATATAACTGCCGGTATCCAGGTTGCAAAATCTCCAGGTGTCGTACAAAGCTGCCTGGGTATTGATCGCGATAGTATCGTGTCGCCTGTTAAAAAAGAAAAACCTGCCGTCATGTCTTTTGTAAACTATATTTCCCAAGACAGTACCATGAACGGAATCAAAACATGCGCTGCCTGTATAACTTGTTGTGTCCATAACTTCAGGAAAAGCAACAAACAGGCTGTCGTAATTTCCCCTTGAAATTACGGTATCGCTGCGGAATGCAAAAAGCCAGCCATAGCCATCCCTGGAATAATATGTTATCCCCGGGCTGCAAATGTTCTGGTAATCCTGGGACCTGGCCACCGAAGGCAACAGGAAGATCAACCAGAGAAGAATTGCCTGATATGTTTTCATTGCTGAAGAATTTCTAAGGTCAGACACAAAATACATTACTCACGACCGCCAAGACCATCACAACTGTCACGATTGTCAACAACCATCACGGCCATCACTACCCTCACGCTTCATTCCCCGAACACGCAAGCCTCATAGGTATAAAGCTCCGCATCCTTCCAGCCGTCCCAGCTAAGGCCGGCCTTATCGCGGGCACAATGGCCCAGGAATTCCTCCCTGCTCCATCCTGTCTCGGTTGCAACCTGGGGAAGGAAAGTCCCCGAATAATATCCTTTTTTAATGTAGATCCCGTGTTTTCCAAGGACGATCTCATCCGCAGAGTAAATCCTTTTCATAGGTGAAAGAACAGAGATCTCAATCTCAAGTTTATCGACCTCCCGGGCCGTTACCGGCGTGAAACGTGAATCCTGGGTGGCCGATGAAACAGCCATCTGCTGAACAACCTGCCATAAGGGGATGTCGGCAGTGAACCTCCCGATGCAGCCGCGGAGTTCGCCTTTCTCTTTCAATGTGACAAAAGCCCCTGCATGCAGCTTCAGGCCGGGGCTGAAATTCTTATCATCCACCCCGGGGGTTTTATGCTGGCTGATATAAACTGTGATGGTGTTCCTTGCTATCGCAAGGAGGGTTTTCTCTTCCTCTTTTGTAAAGCTGAAGGCTGATGAAGGTTTTGCTGCGCCTCCAGCATTGCGGCTTATTGCGACAGACCAGTATCCCACGCACTGGGTATGATCGCCGTATTTTGAGTCTCCCGAATTCATATACTGGACGGGTGTATATGTAATAGAGGCATCTCCCGAAGTCATGTAAAGCAGGGTGAGGACCGAAGTCCATCCGCATAGGCTGGTCACCAGGTTCGGGATGTTTTTCTTTTCGTTATCCCCAAGCGCTTTCAGCAATGCTTCAGGGTTGTTCATCAGGATAGCATCGCAGGTGGCTTTATCGGCGGTTCTGGCATCGATATACTGTGGATAATGTGAAAAATCACTGCTTACCACAAAGAGGTTCCTGTCGTTGAAATACGGTTTAAGGGCTTCTGCGATGCGTTTACAGGTAAGGTTGCTCTGGCTGCCGATCACAATGGGAACTATCCTGAAAGGTTTCTTCATATGGTACTGAAGGAAAGGAACTTCCACTTCAAGGCAATGCTCGTTGAGATCCGCATCGTACACATAGCTGAACACAGGGTTGGCTTTGATCAGTTCGTTAGCCAGCTGCACGTTTACAGCAACTTTCCCGAGAGGTGTGAGGTAATCACCCTTGTTGTAAATTGAAGCCCCCATGAAGGAAGCCTGGTGGCTTGAGCCAATGATAAAAATATTGTCGTACACCTTGTCGGGGTCAACCTGGTTGATCCCGCTGGCAGCCACCCCGCCTGAGAATACGTACCCCGCATGAGGGAGGATGACAGCCTGCAGGTTTCTGGCAGTGCGAGGTTTGGCATTACGAAACAGCCCGGTCAGCTGGGCATTGAGGGAATCCTGGCTTGCAGGATAGAACCTGCCCGCTGCAGCAGGCTTCCGGTCGGTTTTCTGACTGTCCTGGGGTGAGGATTTTCCGGGAAAAGAGAATGTAAGTGCCATAATCAACATGAATCTGATAATACTGCACATTGTTTGCTAACTTTGAAAAAAATCCAGGTAAAGATACGAAAACATGAGAAAAAATGCAATCCGTTCGGCTCTGTTCGGTCTGGGTTTTCTCTCGATCTCCACCCAGATCTACCTTCTCCGCGAGAGCTATATCGTTTTCTATGGAAATGAGCTGATCCTGGGCATAATGCTTTCGGTATGGATGCTTCTTACCGGTGCCGGTGCCTGGCTGGGGAGGTACTTCAGCGGGGTCAGGCGCAAGTTCAGGTTTATCCTGTTCCTGATGCTGTTGCTTTCGGCCCTGCCTGTGCTGATGATGATCAAGCTTGATCTTTACCGGGCGCTGGTTTTACCTGCCGGGACTATCGCAGGGCTGAATGACGTGATCTATGCGGCATTCCTTGTGCAGTTGCCTTTCTGCCTTATCAACGGCTTCCTGTTTTCCTCACTCAGCGCCTTACTGAGACACGCCGGCAACGCATATTCCCTGGAAGCCTCGGGAAGCATGGTCGCAGGAGCGGTAGTCAATTTCATCCTGCTTTGGTTGTTGCCGGCCTGGCTGAGCCTCCTGCTGATGAGCGGACTATACCTCGCCACGGTCGTGTTTTTTTCCTTCAGTTTCCAGAACAGGATGGTCCCCCTGCTTACTGTTTTTGTCTCCGGCCTGATATTATTTGCTCTTTTCACTGCAGACGCCAGGAGAATTGGATATCATTCAATGTATCCCGGTCAATCGGTCATTGAAAACAGGGAAACCCCTTATGGTCAGCTGGTCATCACCGCCAACGCGTCCCAGCTGAATTTTTATGAGAACGGACTGCTGATGTTTTCTTCGGGCGACAATATCAATAACGAGGAAAACGTCCATTATGCCATGGTTCAGCATTCCGCCCCTAAGAATGTACTGATAGTATCGGGAGGCTTATCAGGGGCTATAGCTGAGATCCTGAAATATCATCCGCTGAGGGTGGATTACGTGGAGTTAAACCCGGCCCTGCTCAGGTTCAGCGAAGGATCTCTCAAAGAATTTGAAAAGAAAGCTGTATTCCTGCATGCCGGGGATGCCAGGAGGTTCGTGAAAAACTCATCCGCAGTATATGATGTTGTTCTAATCCTTCTGCCCCCTCCGTCAAGCCTGCAGCTGAACCGCCTTTACACTTCTGAATTTTTAACTGAATTAAAATCACGGCTGTCGCCGGATGGCATCGTCTCGTATTCCCTGCCCACTACCAGCGATTATATAAGCCATGCAGGGGGAGGGCTTAATTCAATCCTTTACAGAACCCTGAAGGAATCATTCAAAAATGTATTGCTTGTGCCGGGAGGGAAAACCTATTTCATAGCCTCCGATTCTGAGCTGAGCCTTGATATTCCAATATTGATAGAAAGGAAAGGGATTCCCACATCCTACGTGAATAAATATTACCTGAATACGTCGCAGATGAAGGAACGCTCAGCCTACATGAACGCCAGCATCTCGCCTGTAGCAGGCATCAACAATGACTTCAGGCCACTTATGTTCTTTGCCCAGATGAACTACTGGATGAGTTATTTCAACCGTCATTACATTACCGCCATGATATTGTTACTCCTGGTGTTCCTGGTCGCACTGTTCAACCTTACCCCTGTCAATACGGGCCTGTTCACCGGCGGGTTCACTGCAGGTGCATTGCAGATACTGATCCTTCTTTCCCTGCAGGTCTATTGCGGGTATGTATTCCAGCTGACAGGCTTTATCATAATGCTGTTCATGCTGGGCCTGTCCATGGGAAGCCTTGCAGGGGCAAGGTGGTCAGGAAAAGATCCCTTCAGAAGTTACCTGGCTATACAGCTAAGCCTTGCAGCGCTTTCGGTGCTTATCCCCCTGGCCCTGATCATGGCAAGCCGGATGGCGCTGCCTTTATGGGTGTTCCCGGCAAAAGTTTCAGCTGTTACTGTTGTTCTTGCATTCATGGTTGGAATGGAGTATTCCTTTGCCTTCCGTTTATCGCAACGGAATAAAGCCCTGGCGGTGTCAAAGAATTACTCGGCCGACCTTTTCGGCTCAGCCCTTGGGGCTTTCATAGTCCCGGTAATCCTTTTCCCCCTGCTGGGACTGATGAACACGGGTTATGTACTGGCATTGCTGAATACTGCAGGGGCCGCAGCCCTGTATATAAAGCGCAGGAATTTTGTATCTTTATAGTGTGAAAACCGAAGGTGGTCAGCGGTTCAGCAAGCGGCAGTTCCTCCGCCTGGGTATTGCCACGCTGGGTATTGCAGCGGCAGGCATAAGGCCGTTCCGCAGCCTTGCTAAAAATCTTACCGATATGAATGCAGGTATGCCTTCTACCCCGGCCGGGCCCGGTAAATACAGCAAGGAGTCGCTGTATTATGTCAATACTCCCAAAGGTGTCAAATGCCAGCTTTGCCCAAACCAATGCACCCTTAAGGAAGGGCAGGAGGGACTTTGCCACAACCATGTTGCTTACGGGGAAAAGATTTATTCTATTGCATATGGCAACCCCTGCAGCGTGCATATTGATCCCATAGAGAAAAAACCCCTGTTCCACTACCTGCCATCGGCCGAGAGTTTTTCCATTGCAGCTGCGGGCTGCACCCTCGCCTGCCTTAACTGCCAGAACTGGGAGATATCGCAGGTCAGCCCCAGGACCACCAATAACGTGGAAATGTTCCCGGCCCAGGTGGTGCAGGAAGCTGCTTCGAGCGGATGCAAAACCATTGCATATACGTACTCGGAACCATTGTCGTTTTACGATTATACATACGACACCGCAAAACTTGCAAGGGCCAGGGGGATCAAAAACCTTCTCATCAGCAATGGCTATATCAACGAAAAACCCTTGCGGGAACTGGCAAAATACATAGATGCGGCAAATATCAATCTGAAGTCGTTCAGGGAGGATATTTATGCGAAACTGAACGGGGGCAGCCTGGAACCCATCCAAAGGACCCTTAAAATACTGAAGGAAGAAGGTGTATGGCTGGAGATCACAAACCTTATCGTCCCCAACTGGACCGATAAAATGGAGATGATCAAAGAGATGTGCGAATGGCTTGTCTCGAGCGGCTTTGCCGATAATCCGCTTCACTTCAGCAGGTTCTTCCCTTTATACAAGCTTACAAGCATTCCCTATACTCCTTTATCCACCCTGGAGCAGGCCCGGGATATCGCCCGCAAGGCAGGGATCAGCTATGTATACATAGGAAATGTCCCCGGCACGGATTACGAGAATACCTACTGCCCCAAATGTAAAAAAATGGTTGTGGAGCGCAGGGGATTTACTGTGACTTCCAATAATATCAAGAACGGTAACTGCGGATTTTGCAGTACCAGGATCAACGGCGTGTGGGCGTGATACATCACCAATCACGATTCACGGTTCACGGTTCACGGTTCACGATTCACGGTTCACGGTTCACGATTCACGATTCACGGTTCACGATTCATTAGTAGCCCAGGTCAAGGCATACCGGGAGATGGTCCGAAAATCCGCCTTCGTACCTGAACCCGTTATAGGTCCTGAAGGGTTTGCTGCCGAAATATTTCTTGTCTTCCTTCAAAAGGAACCCTTCTGTGAAGATTTTTACCGATCCCGGTAAATACTTTAAATGTCGCGGAGTTCCAATCATGTTCCCGCTTATCATGAACTGGTCAAGAAGGCTCCAGATGCCTTTGTAGCGGTGAGAGCCCTGCTTCCCGCATAGCGGATACATCAGGTTCACCAGGCAGGGCCCGCACTTTAAGGAATCAGGGGAAACTGCGTGAAGAATATTGATAATGCTTGCTGATGTCGGCTCGTCGTTGAAATCACCCATCACCAGTATACCTGTGTGCTTGTTGGCAGCGAGAAGCGAATCAATGATTTTCCTGAGAACGGTTGCCACAAAATCCCTCCTGGGCTGGGACGCTGCATATCCTCCTCTCCGCGATGGCCAGTGGTTAATAAGCAGGTTGAGTGTATCACGGCCAAGTACTTGTCCCTTTACCAGGAGGATCTCCCTGGTTCGGGCCGAGGTGTCGAACGGGAATGATATGCTGTATGGCCTTGAATTGATTACCCGGAATACACTGGTCCTGTATAATAAGGCTACATCGATTCCCCTCAGGTCAGGGGATTCATGATGTATCATCCTGTACCCGAACGATTTAAGGGGGCTGTCGTAAATAAGCTTGTTCATGACAAACCGGTTTTCGACTTCACATAAGCCTATGATGCCGGGAGCATCCCATTGGCCTGCAGCGAGCAGGGTTTTTGCTACATGATCGAGTTTGAGACGGAATCGTTTATAGGTCCACCGCATGATTCCCCCCGGGGTAAACTCATTATCAAGCTTAGTAGTGTCATCGTATGTGTCGTAAAGGTTTTCCACGTTCCAGAAGACTACCCTGACAGATTGGCTTATGCCTGACGAACCTGCCCCGGGTTCCTCGGGAGAAGTCATCCGCCTGCAGAAAAATTCCGAATCATTTCGTTCAGTAAATGAATTATTTAGACTTAATAAGGTGAAAATTAAATATAAAACATTCATGTTTCGCACGGTTTTTGTTGTATGTAACTGACTGAAATCTATACAGGATTTCGTTGAATAATTATAAAGGTTCCCTACTTAATCCGGGATAGTCTAAAAGGTGATATGATAGCGAAAAAGAAAGCTTTAACAATTCTTTAACATATTCATTAACAGTTTTTAACGACAGGAAAAAAATATGGCATTCAGTGGGGCGTTATCTAATACAAAAAGCGAAAAGCGAAATATAAGATGACATGTATTCCAGGATTTTACTATTTATTCGCACCAATTGCTTATTTCATTTGCGTGCTCATTACGGCTTCGCCGAACACGATTTCGCTTTTCGCTTTTCGCCATTTCGCTATTTCTTAATTTTTTAAGCCATGAAAAAATACCTTGGAATTTTTTTGATCGCAGTCATGGGTGGAGCAGTATCTCTGGGGCTCTACAAGGCAATTGAAAGGAAAAGCACTGTTCCCTATTCAAAACCCGAAGGGATACCGGCCCGACAGGTCGCACTGTATAGCCCTTCAGGCCCTGGTAACCTTCCCGATTTTGAAACGGCTGCATCCATTTCGGTTCATGCGGTTGTCCATATAAAGTCCGATTTTCAGCAAAAGAGCCTGGTGTACGACGATTTCTTCCAGTTTTTCAATTTCGGCAATCCCGGAAGGCATGAGTATGTTAATCCATACAGCGCCATGGGGTCCGGAGTTATCGTTACAGCCGACGGGTATATTGTGACGAATAACCATGTGGTGCAGGATGCAGTTAATGTAACAGTTACACTAAACGATAAAAGGGTGTATAAAGCCAGCGTGGTCGGAACTGACCCCAGCACCGACATCGCAGTAATCCATATTGATGAAAAGGATCTTCCTTACCTCATATTAGGGAACAGTGATGATGTTAAAATAGGGGAGTGGGTGCTTGCCGTGGGTAACCCTTTCAACCTCACCTCCACTGTCACTGCAGGGATTGTCAGCGCAAAGGCAAGGGATATCAACATTCTTGGGTCCAAGGGCGCGGTTGAGTCGTTCATCCAGACCGATGCTGCAATCAACCCCGGGAACAGCGGTGGCGCACTGGTTAACACCAGGGGCGAGCTGATAGGGATAAATGCAGCAATCGCATCAGGTACTGGTTATTATACCGGGTATTCCTTCGCCATCCCCGTGAACATCGTGAAAAAGGTGGTTGAAGATTTCATGAAATATGGTAAGATACAGAGAGCGTTTCTCGGGATTGCCTATCGTGAGATCGATGATCAGTTTGCC
>JBAXBP010000154.1:0-8377 GCA_037141915.1 Bacteroidota bacterium
ATACTTACTTTATTGATCGGTCATTAATATTCTCAGAAATGACTACGGTGCCCCTACGGCCAAACTCCTTTGCCATGATCTCGCCCAATTTCATGGCTTCTGCGGCAAAGGTTCTTGAATACCATTTCTTCGGCCTTCTGCGATTTCCAAGAATTTTACCTTCCAATTTGCGTGAATCCTGGTTCTGCTTCACCTGGCCGATCTTCACCCCTTTGCCCACACCCATATCCACAAACTTGCCATAATACTTAAAGGCGAAATCGATCTTAAGAACATCACCGCGAGCGGATGCGACAACATCAAACAGGAAACTTCTGGTAAGTTCTCCGCTTTCGCCGATTTTCAAACCCTGGATCTTCTTCTGCCATCGTTTGATCGTAATCTTGGCCCAGGCATCGGCAATTTGACGTTCATCCTGAACCATTGTTGAGGATGAATTCGGAAGGTTGGAACCTGTTACATTATCCATGATGTAAAGTAACTTCCGCGGAAAAAGAAAATAAAGGACAGCAGTAGTTATCCCTGGAAGCCTGCCATGGTCTCCTTAGGCTCTTTAAGCCAAAGATCAGGGTTATAGGATAAGTCGCCGGTAAAGAACCGAAGATCAAACGTGAACATGAATCCGAAGTCATTGTCAAAGACAGGACCAAGCATTTCAAATTTAATGCTGTTTACATCGAATTTGCGGATGAACTCCCCGCAAGCGGCATCATTCTTAAGTTTGGACAGAATCTGCATGGACCACTCAAACGTATCACCAAGGATCTGCATTTCACGAGTGAAATCATCAACTGAATCAGCATGATCAATGACCATGAATCCGGCCTTTATAAGATTCTGAGTATTGTCCGCTGAAAGGTTTTCCGAAAGAAAGCCGTTTACTGAATTCAAGATAAGCGCCGGATACTGCATTCCCTGGCGAAGATCGCCCAGGACTTCATTAATATCCATGGTATAAAAGCCTTTTATGGATGGGTGCAAGGAGGCAGTACTTTTGAAATACTGCAGATATTCAGCGACATTGAATTTACTCATGGCGTTTGGTTTCTGCTATGAATTTGAAATATTCCGTGGCTTTCTGCTCGAGGCCGAAGAATACATTATACAGGTTTGAATTCAATACACGATCAAGGCTTTCATCATCGGTCTTACCATCGGCCAGGGAAATGACCAGGGGCACCCAACCATGTTTGTTTTCTTCCGAATTTTCACGCTTACGGAAAACATTGGGAAATTGCTCCGGCAGGGAATTTAAAACGCCTGTAAAGAATAGAAATACACCATACTTGATCACCGGATCAAGTGTTTTAAAGGAGGCCGTACGGTTCTTTAGAGAAAGATCATGAAGCTTTCTGCGGGGATCCTTGGTACTGGCGAAATGTTTTCTTATCCACCAAGCGGTCTTTTTCGGTCTGTACAGGATTGCAACGATTTCACTTAAAACCTTTTCATCTTTGGTTTTTAAGTACTGTTCCAGATGGCTGTGCGCCCTGGTGAATTCGCCGAAAGTGCATTGCAGCATATTATCGCTGGGTCCGTAGTACTTATGAAATCGGTGCCAAAGTACCGGCATTACATTCCTTGTCAGGTTAACATCCTTGATCAGAAAATCAAAAGTCTGGCAAAGGAAATACGCGTCTTCCGGATGAATCTTGAAAAACAGACTATTCTTAATGGAAAGGAATTCATACAAGGCCTGAACCTCAAAATCGACAATTGTTAAGCTTTTGCTAAACAATTTCGATACAAAAATCAGCTGCTTTTTGGTCAATTCATTCCAGGCGGAAGGAAGCTTGCAGCTTACGGAATCAATTTGAACGATATTCATTGCCGGAATTTGAATGAATGGATCCGATTCAGCCATCCCCCAAGAAACTTTTCCTGTGATGGATCACGGCGGCATATTTCCTGTGTGAACAATACCCTTGCATTATGCACCTTTGCATGAAATTCGGCGGGTGAAGCTGAATTCACGGATGCAAGGGTATAATTTCCCACAATGCCATCGGCTTTAATACCCAAAAGCCTTTGCGGCCATATAATTCCCCATTTCCCACTCGACCAGGTCCAATCCACCAATTGCTCGGCAATGGATTGGTTATTGATAAGATCAGCCTGCCACTTATCCCAAAAGCCACGTCTAAGGACCATCAGAACATCATCCCTAGTCAGTAGCTTGATATCCTGCCCATCAATCACCCCATCATTGTTTTTGTCATACCCCATGCTTTTCCAGGTGGATAAGGTGATGCCCATGTTTGTTTCATGGCCATGATCTGAAGGGTCATTTACAAAACCGCCTTCGTAGGTGATGACTTTCGGGAAATACAGATTTATATCGGCCATACTTTTTTTATTAAGGTGAAAAGCTTGATCCCTACGATTAATAACAGAATCAACCAAAATACTCCGCCTGACCAGGCAAAAAACTCAGTGGCCTTGGGCACATATTTCACCTGGACCGGCACAAGCGTGATCACCTGCTGATCAGTTTCATGGATATACTGCTTCTTATAAGAAGTATATACGGCAAAGGAATCCACCTTTGCACCGGCAACAAGGATATTTCCCTTGTCGATATGCACAAACGCAGTGGTATTTTTGCCGTTTTTCATCTGCTGAATCTCCTTGATATAAGCCTTTCCATTGCTATCACATTGAACAAGCGCCTTAAGCCATGCGCTATCGGGCGGAATCTTGTTTTCAACCACACATGGAACATAGGTAGTATCCCTGTGGACCTTGAAGGAAACCGATCCGGTGCATGGATACTTACTTCGGGCCTGTTTCTCGGTCATACAGGAAACCACGAGGGCTGACAGGATGAGAAAAACAATGATCTTCTTCATTTTTCAACGTATTTGGAAGGATCCTTGATGAAAATCAAGGTAAATGCCACCGGCAGAACCAGGGCGGCTTCGGTTAAAGTTGCCCTGCCGACAAATACGGCTGCAAGTGCTCCGATGATCAGGCCAACGCCAAGCAATGACGTTCTCCAATTCTTGAATACTCGTTCTTTCATGGTTTACTTATTTGGGTTTCAATTGCAACAATTCTTCCTTCATGATCAGCGACTGCTTCACTTGATTCCTTAATCTGCCCGTCATGCAATACCAAATGATCTGCAATTTCCTTATGCACATCTATGCAATGCACTCCGGTTTTGGCATTATACAGGGCGATTTCTCTGATCTCTTTTGCAAGGCGGTCAATTTTATTAACCAGTCGGACCACGAAAAACAAAGCCACGGGTGCAGTAATAATACCAACCACGTTGCTTATCTCACTGACTATCGTTGTTTCTGTCATGCGAAAAACAGGCTTTTACCATTATTAGAATACTGATTTATAGACCCAGGAGAATCCTTTCCGCTATACAATGCCGATTTAAAATAGTCCGGATACTTCTCTTCTGTTGCCTTTCGATCCAGGTACAATTGAAGGGATTGTAATTCGCTGTCGCCATCTGTCTGGTTTGCCTGCTGCATGGAGAGGATTCGTTCACGATTTGCCGTTTGCTTGGTCATGATGTTGGTGAAGGTGCTTTCGGCATTGGAGAAAACACCCCAATCGAGAACATCAATTGAAATTTCGTCCAGGCTTCTTGCCATGGCCAAGTGTGCCAGTGCAGGCTTGATCAATTCCATCAGGGATTTATAATCTTCTGACAGATCAGAAGATCCCTGCAATGCGCTTTTAAGTTTGGCAAACAGGCCATCACTGAGTATGGGTCTGATATACTTGGTTTCAATGGACCGGATTACAGGGACCAGGGCAAGGAATACCCTTCTGGATCCACGGATATCAATGGTTTTGGAGAATTCAGCTGCATTGCGGATAAACAAGCTGGGATCAGAAGGCTTGAAGGAAGTAAACGTGGTTTTATTGGTTTCAAGGAATTCAAGAAGATCATCCAGAGCGGCATTGGCGCGCGACATAAGGTTTTGCTTTGAATTCATCACCTTATACTGCGGTGCCGGCGTATTGGTCGGCGAAGAAGAAATCTGAACACCCTGACCGGACAAACTCACCCCGATTTCATCAATGGCAAGATATAATCCATACAGAACAAGCGGTTTGCGTGTCAGGTCAAGCGCCTGTTTCCACAAATCTTCCGTGGAATCAAGTTTTGTAGCCAGCACTGAAAGGAATTCTTTTCCGATTGCCGGCCTGATGAATAGCACATCACTATCTGTAAGATAGGGTTTGATCAGATCCAATGCTACTGAAGCATTGAGGATCGAACTATAGGCTTTAACCTGGTCAATGGTCTGAATCAGTTTCATCATGCTTGGTTTTGATCGATTCGTTTTGTGGTTTTTGTGGGATGCTGGTCCTGGGTTTGGGATGTATCCACTGTTACATAATCAAACTTGATCAGCGGATCCCACTTATTGAAATCACGGATGAAATAGAGGGGTTCCAATGAAATCTGGCGATAAACGCCCATTTCAGCGTTGAGCATCCAAAAGGCTTCACGCTTATCGCTTCCGCTTCCTGCACCCAGGGCACCGCCCGGGATCCCGGCCCCTATCAGGCAGGGGTCCACTCCTATTGCAAAGAGAATTTCAGAGTTTGCAGCCTGGCTATCCGGTAAATAAGCATCGTCCTTGAGCTTATTGTCAATCACATTGATCTTCCAACCGGAGACATATTCATTTTTGAACTTGTTATAAAATGTGAAGGTTGCGAACGATTTACCGCTGTTCTCCACATCACTTAGGAAGGCATCCATCTCCTCGAGTAACTGTTTCTTTTTAGCTTCTCGATGCTCCTTGGTAAAATCCGGTGATGGATAGCGCTGGATGAAATAATCATCAGGCACCTCAATATGGTACTTGATGACCATTTGGTTGGCCATGATAGCCTGCTTGAGTTTAGGTACCTTATTGGCGATATCCATCCAACCGCCTGAGCGGATCCCGTTCCATACGGCAAGGTGGTAATACGATTTATTGAATGACCGGTAAAAGACCGGATAGGCAAAATTCGGGTCCTTATATTTGGTTCCATCATAGGCCGCTGGATCGAACATCGGGATTTCTGCCAGAATCCCGGGATTCTTTGAAGGGTTTAATTCCCACTGAGCCGAATAATACAACTTCTGAATACGAAACGACGGTTCTACCATCCTCCCCAGTCGGCAGTAGGCCGGGTCTTTGATAAACACCTTATTAATAGTGTCTTTGCCTTTATTGAGGATGAACTCAATCCATCCGTTTGCAAAGGTTTCGAGGCTTCCGATAAGGTCAATCCATTGAAGATTCAGCCGGTTTATCCGGAAGAATTCAACCACGTCGGGATCTTCCACCGGAATCCGATCCGGGATACCGGTAGTCAGATTAAGTTGTTCACGATAAGCAATGATCCCTCGGCCAAAGTGGACTGTTTTGCGTTTATCCAGGGCACGAAGGGCTATGGAATTGAGTTCAAGGTCCTTCAAAACATTCTGAGGGAACAGATTATCATCCCCCCAAGGTGAATAATCCGTTGAAGCATAATCCTGAGGAACGACGACCTGGGTCGTTACTGCATCACCATTTGCTTTATTGGTCACAATAGCCTTACTTCCAGGCATAAATGCAACCTCATTTTGCATGATAATCCCTTGTTTCATCAATAACAGACTTTCTGGTTATTAAACTCAATGATCAACCGGATATGAACTTTTCGAATTTTCCCGTTTTCAAGTAAAATATTTCGAGTGGCATTGATCCAATGGTGAGGATCTTTCTTAATTCTCGAATCGGATGATAAATTCTTTGTACGAAGGTCAAATACCGGACTACCCTGTTTATTCAAACCAACACACTTTCGGCCATTAATAATCTCCAGGATATCACCCCCTGTGCCACGTGTGCGGTCTGCCTTGACAAACTTCATTTGAAAAAGAGATGGTTTGCCATCATCCCCGATTTGATCCATCTGATCCAACACACCTGAAAGCCGGATATACCCTTTAATCATGCCGCTATATTAATGGCATGAAGAAAAAAAATAAAGGACATGAAAAGAAGCCTAATTTATTCCCTAAGACGCTAAATATTAAAAAACCATTTGCGTTTGATTTTTTGATATTCCGAAAGGCCCGGTTCAAAAATTACGTTATTAGGTCTATGAAATGTAAAAAGATTTTACATTTTTTAAATGATGTTTACATGGAACATATTGAACAGTCTAATCCATATTATTTTGCAGGAGTATGGGATTCTATTCCATCTCTGTATTCCACTTACTGGCCATTTTTCCTTGATTTGCATCCCCTTTGGTTGTGGGAACGCACTTGTGAACATATTTTTATCAATTCAAATAATGGATCTTATTGAATTTTGGTAAAACTGAGCTACCTAAAAATACCATAATTTATTAAACCATGTTTAATTGCCTATTATTTACGTAATGTGCTCACCAAACTTTAATATCCAGAATACTATAAGCTATCCCCTGTTAATCATCACCTTTATTATGTAATTATGTTTTCAAGAGGAGATCAAAATGACAGTTCAGGTGGTAAACCAACAAATAAATAATTTAGTAAAAAAGACCATCCTTACAAATTATTTCCCTTGACATAACTGAAAAAAAGAATTAATTTTACAGTGAGATATAAAATATTTCTTTTTGTAAAACTACAATTGATTATCAAAATTGATAAGAAATTATATCATAGTAAAATATTGTTATTATGAACAGATATATCGTTTTCCTATTTATTCTTCTTTCCCTCTTCTCCTGTAAAAAGAAAGAACAACCTCAACAGAACCCATGTGACACTGCTCCTTCAAATTGTAGTCACGTGGAGATTGCAAATGCAATGTATGGTTTTTTCTTCCTCCCAAACTCTTATTGGATTTATAAAAACGATTCACTCAATATCTATGATAGTGTGGTTTTGCAGTCAGTTCAAACTGGTTGTGAGGTTCAACCCTGGTATCTTAGTTATTGTTATACAGTTGATTATTTTATCATGAATTATAGAAGTTTTCTTTCGGGAAATCTGTATTATGATTGCATTGAAGGAAGTATATTAATGAGAAATTTTCATCCATGGGATGCACACTGGTATTACGGATGGATGCTATTTAACTCAGAAGGTGGTCCAATAATAGATTCTTTACGTGTAGGTAATTTGACGTTTTATAATTTAGAAATTTCTAAAGACAGCACTTATTGTGCAAAAAACATTGGAATTGTTAAAAGAGGAATTGGAACAGGCAAATTCTATCTGGTAAGATGGAAGATTTACAGATAATACATTCTCTGGCACCCCAATATTTTGGCAGATAATTATATTCTTATGCGATGCTATTCATCGGTTACCACCCACAAGGATTAGGCTGAGGAGGCATCGTCAGGGTTTCATTAGTGACTGGTGAATTACCGCAATCATTGTATTCTCTATAAGAAAAGGAAACCTGCGTATCCGGGTTAAAAAATCCAAAACACCAGTAATTCATTCCGGAAATAGTTTTAAGAACACAAGGATTCCATGAATTCCCGCCATCAAGGCTATAGTCACTCCCTTGAGTACTTTGTTTTGCAGGGTTAGTAATCTCAAAATAACAGGTATATGAGATTCGGTGAGCCAAAAAAGATCCACCGGATTCTGGTGATCCAACTAATATGTTAATTAATGAATTTTCTGTATATCCCCACGGGTAAGTAACATGTAACCAAACAGGATAAACTTTACTCGAAACTATTTGGGTATTATTTGGATTTAACCAATATTTGAACTTATCGGGTGTTTGTGGATTTTCATATGGCAGGCAGGACTGTGAGAAGATAAATACAGGAGGATCTTGTGAAGTAGGGTATCCCGGAGAAGACCAACTGTACACCGCTTCGGGGTAATAATGAGCGCTGATAATTCTGTTGGAAGTTTCAGATGTATTTGCCGTTTGACAAATGTATGGCTGATTGATATAAACGATTGTATCAAAGTTTGGGTCTGTACTTTCAGATTTTGTATGATAAAAAGTACGAATTGGACAAGCATTATAACCAGCCTTCTTATATATTCTTATATAGTCGATCTTCATCAACCCTGGGTCTTCCATATTTGCCCAAGATTCTCCTGCCGTATTGAATCTTGGACTAAAGGGCCAAATTGGCGGTGGATAGTCATGACCAGTAGTATGCATTAGCATAGTATATACTGGAACATTATTAACATACCAGACTATTGTATCTTTATTCCATTTAACTCCGAAGGTAGTCCAATTGTTACTCAGACTATAATCTTGGTTTATTGTAATATCATGTAAAAAAACATCAAATGTTAACAAATGGCTATACGGAGGATCACATTGAAGATCCTGGTTGTATCTATTAATTGAAAACGGTACCACCTTCCTTTTGAAAACGATACCACTTA
>JBAXBP010000155.1:0-8347 GCA_037141915.1 Bacteroidota bacterium
AGGGTCAACGGTTTTCGAGACCGCCCCATTCGACCGCTCTGGCATCTCTCCGGTTAAATGAGGGCGCAAAAATAGAAAAAATTCCGGGTTATTTGCGAGGAAGTCTCAGTCTTCCTTCGGAAATATTTTCTCAAGAACGTCAATGACTTCCTGGCGCTGAAAGGGTTTGGGGATAAAATCATTAAATCCGGCATTTAGAAACATTTCCCTGTCTTCCCTCCCGGCAAACCCTGTAACGGCTACTACCGGCAGATTTTCATTGCCGGTCTGCTTCCTGATCTCATGCATGGCCTGGGTGCCGTCCATGCCTTCTCCAAGGTTTATATCCATGAACACGGCATCGATCTTTTCATTCCTCGTGACTTCAATGGCGGCCTTACCCGACACTGAAAAGAAAAGATGGCAGCGCTTCTTTAAATGCAGCATCAGCAGGTTGCTGTTGACGGTATTATCCTCCACGATCAGTATTCTGGGCAATTTTCTTTTAGGAAGTCTGGTCTTTTTTGAGGGGAGTTCTTGTAGTTTGAGTGGTAAACTTTCTCTCTGCGCTGACTGAGGAACTGTTTGAGCCTGGTCCGCTGAACCCTGGTTGGAATAACCGTAAATCCTGTTGTCGAGGAGTATCTGCATCATTTTCTGGGCCGAATCGCGGATTTGCTCAAGTTTCCATTTTGCTTCGGGATCATTGCATTCTTCGAGGAGAATATTCGTAAATCCCAGGATACCGTTCATTGGTGAACGAAGCCCATGGTCGAGGCGGGTCCACTGGGTATGGGTTTCATCATCACTGCCGGGCCCTGCCTCATTAAGAGGAGGCATCATTGAATCTATCATTTCCAGGATCAGTGCTGATACAGCTTTTTTATCCTCCTTACCGTGGAAAGCTTCAAGAAAGCTGAACACTGCCTGTATTACTTTCTTATTACTGTTGTCGTCCATAAAGCTTACATGCCTTGGCAAAAATAGAAAGAAAATTAAAACTGCTATAACTAAACAGATTTATTCCATTGTATACGTTCTGTACCTGATGAAAAAGATCATACTTATGCTTCCTAGGCTTCCGAAGATAATTCCGGCCGACAACATGGCAGCCTGCAGGCTGTAATGGTCGGTAATCCATCCGAAGAGAGGCCCGGTCAGTACAAACATCAGCCGGATGATAAAATTTCGGACCGAAAGTACGGTAGCTCGTACATCCGAAGTCGTAATAACATTGATATAATTCCTCAGCGTTACGGTGGCCACCCCCCTGCCGAGGTAAAATATCAAAAGGAAGGACAAGCCTGCAATGGAGTTTGTAAATGCAAGCGCCACGTACGAAAGGCAGAGAAGAAGTGTAAACATGGCGACGGTGCGCGGCGGACCAAGCCTGGCTTCGATTTTCCAGGCTGTGATCGCAGTCAGCCCCACGCTCAGGTTTAGAACAGCCCAGGCAATACCATAGACTGAAACCGGCAGCCCGATACGGTGGAAGTATGGCTGCGCAAACCATGCCATCGTGAGCGTTGATGCGCCTGTTACCGCAGAAAAGATAGTGTTCCAGGTTAGTTTCCTGTCGCCGTGAAGTACTTTCCTTACAATTTTAACTACATCTCTTATAGCTGGTTTGCGTATATTACCGTGTACCGGAGGCTCTCTCAGGAACAGGGCTGCCGGAATTGCAATAAAGGCTACGCCTGCCTGGAAATAATATGGGGTCCTGAGGGATGATACTGCCAGAAGACCGCCAATGATACCGGCTGCAGCTTCGGCGAAATTGCCTATAGAGGAGATCCTGCCTTCGTAACGGGTGTACTTCCCTGATTTTCCGACCGACATCAGGGAATCATACAACATGGCTGAATCTGCTCCTGAGACCAGGCTCATGCCTGTGCCGAGTATGGTTTCGGCTAGTGCGAATTGCCAGAACCCCGAAGACATGCTGTAAATGAGGTAACCCCCGAAACCAAAGACCGCCCCCAGGAGGATGCTTGTACGGCGGCCGGCTGTATCGGCAAAATACCCGGTGGGAATTTCAAGGACCATCAGGGTGAAGGAATATACGGCCTGGAGGGTGAAAATGTCCTGCATGCTCATCCCGTTCGATTTGTAAAACAGGACAATAATAGGCATGACAAGGTTCATCCATTTGGCGACCTTGACAAGGTAAAGGCTGGTGAGGTTGCGACGAAGTGAGAAAAAACCGGGTTTATCTTTCAAATTGCTAATTATCAACGCTATATAATTTCAAAAAATAGGCACATTGTATTATGCACTGGGTTTTTGAAGGAATAATCTTCATTACCTCGCGCAAAATTACTGTGTTTTCAGAGGATTGAAAGAATAATTTTCAATGTGGACGGCATTGTGGTTTACATTTGCAGTTACCGAAATTTTGAAGAACTTTGCTGTAGTGAGAAAGATATACATACCACTGATTGCCATTGGATTTTGCCTCGTATTTGCAGGCAACTCCTGCAGGTCTTCCTGGAAAAGGAAATCAGCAAAAGGCAGCGACATCGAGCTGCACGGTGCTATTAACCACCATAGTCATTTGCCTTTTGACAGCAACCTGCTGATCACTTTTTACCGTAACTTTCCAAAACTGGATAAATACAAGGATAATGTTTTAATAGTTTACAGGCAGCACGGGTTCAACCAGATCTGGTTTGACAAGCATGGGGTTGTGGAGTTTGGCCAGACACTGTATGTCAAAGTTAAAGACCTTGAAGCAGAGGGGGTTTCATCAAGGTTTCCCTATGATGAAAAAATTGACGATGTGTTCGATAATGAAGTGGAAAACACCCTTTCGCCGATAGAAACCGAGCTGATGCTGACCAATCTCTACCTTTTCTATGCAGGTAATGTTTATAAAGGGCTGGATGATTCCACGACCACTGCCCTGGGCTGGCTTCTTCCCCGCAAACAGGTCTCTTATAACGCTTTACTGGATTCTGTTATATCCGACCCGACACTTATCAACCGCGACGATAGCGTTTTATTCAGCCAGTATTACAAGCTGAGAGACGCCCTGCAAAAGTACCGTGAAATTGAGAAAAAGGGAGGATGGAAACCCATAGACCTCGACAGGGGGAACAAATCTTATAAACCCGGCGACTCGGCAACAGCCATAGGCCAGGTTAGAGACAGGCTTTTTATAACAGGGGAGCTGAAACACAACAGCAAGAGCAACAAATATGATTCCGAACTGCTTATTGCTGTAACTGCGTACCAGGTTCATAACGGGAAGATCCAGGACGTGTATATAGGACCTGAAATAATCAGGTCAATGAATGTAACGGTTGGAGAGCGCATCAAACAGATCATCGTAAACATGGAACGATGCCGATGGATCTCACCCGAATTTGCAAAAGCCAGAGAGTATATCGTGGTTAATATTCCCTCCTACCGTCTTAACATGATCCGTGGGGGGAAAAGTATATTTGAATCCCCGGTGGTGGTTGGCAAGAACACAACAAAGACGGTGATTTTCACAGGGATGCTGAGCTATATCGTATTCAGCCCGTACTGGAACCTGCCAAAAAGCATCATCGATAAGGAAGTCCGGCCAGGAATGAAAAAGAATAAAAATTACCTGGCATCTCACAATATGGAATGGAACAACGGGCAGGTGCGCCAGAAGCCGGGAAAGAACAATTCACTGGGGCTTGTCAAGTTCATCTTCCCTAACTCCAATGATATTTATATGCATGACACACCGGCCAAAAGCCTTTTTGAAAAGGAAAGCAGGGCATTCAGCCACGGCTGCATACGTGTGGGGAAGCCCAGGGATTTTGCAATCGAGATACTCAGGAATGACCCCAGCTGGACCCCGGCGAAAATCGACGCTGCCATGCAGGCGGGAAAAGAGTCATCCTATTCGTTAAAAAACAAGATCCCTGTATATATAGCTTACCTTACCGCCTGGGTTGATCCCAGGGGAGAACTCAACTTTTACGAGGATATTTACGAAAAAGATGATCTTCTTGCCGAGTTGCTGGTAAGTGAATGATAGTAATGGACTGTTACTGTTGGATCACATCAATGCATTTGTAAAACCTTTTCTTATATCCCTGTGACCCGAGGTTGCTGATGGTAACACCCATCGCCTTTCCTGATGAAGCATGAATGAACCTGGATTTCATGCCGTTCGCCTCGCAGATGATACCAAGGTGACCAATGTGTGTGTTGTCTTTATAGCCATAAAAAACAAGCACGTCGCCAAGCCTGAACTCCTCTGGTTTTAAAGCTTTTCCCAATGTTTTATATTCCCTGGAACTGCGTGGGAGTGTTATCATGAAATGGCTGAATACAAATTTTACATACCCCGAGCAATCAAAGCCTTTTTTAGGATCCATGCCGGATTTCCGGTAAGGTGTGCCGAGATATTGTTTTGCATAGTCAACCAGCGCCTGCCTGTCGACAGCCGGAAGTGCTTTTTCAGGGGCTGAATTGATTGACTTTTGTGCTTTCACCTGTGAAAACAAGGCAAAGGCGAACATAAGGGTAAAAGATAATATGGAAACTTTTTTCAGCATTCGGGTTGAAGAAACAGGGGGTAAAGGTACGAAACCCAATAACGTATATTGTTCTGCATTCCAATTCCCAACGGCAAGCTCAGCGGGTTAGGAAGGAAAGTATGGAAAGGAGTTTTTCCTTTAATGAATATATAAATGCCTATAACAGAGCTGATGGTTATTTTTATTTATACTAAATACAAATTAAATATTGTATCTTTGTTGCATTCATCTTTGTTATTCAGGAAAAGCCTGGTGGGGGACAGGCCGCCGTCAGTGACCACCTTCTGCCGATTTCTATTGACCACATTACAATATTAGCAATCAATTAAATGAGATGGTCAAGTCGTTCCAGCCAAACCTCACCAAAGCCGGCGTTTCTTCCAGTATGTCAATAAATTAAAAACTCCATATTCGATTGATATACAATCGAATATGGAGTAGGGCTGCGGAGAGAGAGGGATTCGAACCCCCGGAGGCTTGCACCTCAACGGTTTTCAAGACCGCCGCAATCGACCACTCTGCCATCTCTCCGGGGGCAAAATTAATACATTTTTCCGAACCGGCAAGCACCAGGCTCACATCCTGCATCAGGGCTCTTGGCTTTCAATACGGCGCATTCAGCGAATTTACTTGCAAATTCAGCCATCTTTCAATATATTTGCATATATTAATTACACTGAAATAACACAAAAATCGTTTTTGCCCGTTAATACAATTCATAAACCATATATTATGAAAAAGTCATTATGCTTTCTGATCTTAGCCTCCCTTATTTTCGGAGGGGCATCGGCCTCAGCTTCAGCAAAAAACCTGTGGGCTTACCTCACTTATGCAACATTCAATTCTCCTGAAGGTCCTTATGTCGAGACCTACCTTAGCATTGCAGGGAACAGCGTGAAATGGGTAAAACAGAGCAATGGCAAATTCAAAGCCACTGTCAATGTATTAATGACCTTCAAGGATAAGGATGATATCAAAGCGTTTAAAAAATATGAACTGAACAGCAACGAGCTCCCTGATACCTCAAACCTGAACTTCCAGTTCATTGACCAGCAGAGGTTCATGATCGCCAACGGCACTTACAAGTTCGAGATCCAGTTATCTGATAAAAACAAAAAAGCCGAACCGATGCCATACACCCAGATGATTGGCGTTGATTTCCCTGCCGACAAACCTTCAATGTCGGGTGTTGAAATGATAAAGAGCTATACCAAGGTCGAAACCCCCACAGCCTTATCTAAGAGCGGGTACAACCTCGTTCCCAATATGTATAATTTTTACAATGAAGGGGATGCAAAACTCGGTTTTTATGCTGAACTGTACGGCCTTGACAAAGTCATACCCCAGGGGCAGATGTTCCTCCTCACCTATCACATCGAATATTTTGAAAATAATATTAAACTGAACGAGTTCGCAAAAGCACATAAGGAAATCCCCAAAGCCGTGAATGTTGCCCTGGCCGATGTCAATATAAAGGACCTTGCAACAGGCAATTACAACCTGGTGATCGAAGCAAGAAATGCAAATAACGAAGTGATACTTTCGAAAAAAGTGTTCTTCCAGAGAACCAACCCGAATGCAACCTATTCTGTTACCCAGATCGCTTCAACCGATATTAAAGGGAGTTTTTCGGAAAAAATCATGAAGGTGGACACCCTTAATGAATATATCAGGAGCCTTTACCCTATAGCGACCGGATACGAAAAAGACTTCATCCGCCATCAGCTTACAAAGACCGATCTCCAGACCAAGCAGAAGTTTTTCTACAGTTTCTGGTCCCAGAGAAGCTCTGCGGAGCCTGAGAAAGCCTGGACTGCCTACAATATCCAGGTGAAGATAGCCCAGGAGCATTTTGCGACCACTATCAAGAAAGGTTATGAAACCGACCGCGGAAGGGTATTTCTTGAATACGGGCCTCCCAACGCAAGGGAAGGGCATTATACCGAACCCAACTCTTACCCCTATGAGATCTGGCAGTATTATACCCTGAACAACAGTCAGCGGAACAGGAAATTTGTGTTCTATTCACCTGATATGGTGACTGCGGATTTCCTCCTCCTTCATTCCGACGCTATCGGCGAGCAGTATGATCCTCAGTGGAAAGTGTTCCTCAGGAACAAACTGACCATGCCTGTTGACATCAGCGAAACCCAGACCGTTAACGTATGGGGCGATTATTCGGAAGATTCCTGGACATTGCCTACAACCAACCTCTGACAGAATCCTGATAAGCCTGTCTTTCTTTCCTTCTCTGAGGATTTATTCTTACTTTTGAGCCGTTCAATTGGCCTGATCTTTCAACAAACAAGTGCGGATAGCAGTCGTTATACTTAACTGGAACGGAAAGAATTTTCTTCAGAGGTTCCTTCCTGCATTGATACAAAATATTGATGCAGATACTGGTGTCATTGTTGCCGACAATGCATCTACCGACGATTCTGTTGAATTCCTGAAAACCAATTTCCCTCAGATCAGGATAATTCTTAATCCTGATAACGGTGGATTTGCGAGGGGGTATAATCTCGCACTGAAACAGGTCGATGCTGAATATTACGTTCTGCTGAATTCCGTTATTGAAGTCACAGAGAACTGGGTCAGGCCTGTAATAGAGCTCATGGAGAAGGACCCTATGATCGGAGCCTGCCAGCCCAAGATCCGTTCCTATTTTGAACCCAAGAAATTCGAATATGCCGGAGCCGCAGGCGGCTTCATCGATAAATACGGCTATCCTTTCTGCCGCGGGAGAATGTTCCTGCATATCGAAGAAGACCACGGGCAGTACGACGATATCTACGAGATATTCTGGGCGTCGGGAGCATGTTTGTTCGTGAAATCAAAGCTTTACCACGAACTTGGCGGTTTTGATGAGGACTTCTTCGCCCATATGGAAGAGATAGACTTTTGCTGGAGAATGAACAATGCAGGATATAAGATCATGTATTGCCCCGAATCGACAGTGTTTCATATCGGGGGGGGAACCCTGCCGAAGATCTCATGGAGAAAAACCTACCTGAATTTCAGGAATAACTTCATCCTGCTTTATAAAAACTTACCGGATTCCTGGCTCGTCAGGGTGTTTGCTGTAAGGCTGCTGCTCGACGGGATCGCCGCCATGAAATTTCTCATCCAGGCGGGCTTCAAGGACTTCTGGGCTGTTGCAAGAGCACATTTCAGTTTTTACAGCACGCTTTCAAAAACCAGGCAGAAACGCCAGTCGATAACACAGGGCTCGGTAAGGAATATATACAAAGGAAGCCTGGTATTTGATTATTTCATTCTCAGGAAGCGGAAATTTTCCCAGCTCAAACCTGCAAAATTCAAAGACTAACTTATCATCAGGCTTTCTATAGCAAGCCGGTATGAGTCAAGCCCGAAGCCTGCGATCAGTCCGCTGGCAGCAGGCGCAATATAGGATACATGCCTGAATGCTTCCCTGGAGAATACATTGGAAATATGCACCTCTATCACCGGCACTGAAATCGCGCGAACTGCATCCCCTATTGCAACCGAAGTATGGGTGTAACCACCGGCATTAAGCACCACACCATCGCAGTGCCCGTCGGCTTTCTGAATGGCATCTATAAGTTCACCTTCGATATTGCTCTGGAAATAGCTGATGCCTGTTTCGGGAAACAGCTTTTTCAGGGCTTCAAGGTAATCTTCAAACTTCTGATCGCCGTATACCGAATTCTCCCTTTTTCCCAGAAGGTTGAGATTGGGACCGTTGATTATTAATACCTTTTTCACAGTGGCAAATATACAAAATGGTAAACCATTTTGTATATTTGCCACTGACTTTCCAATAGGGGTGCCTTAAGACACGGGCTGAGATCATACCCTCTGAACCT
>JBAXBP010000156.1:0-8300 GCA_037141915.1 Bacteroidota bacterium
CATTCAGGGAACAACAGAACAGACCGATAATTGTACGAATGAAAAATACTGCTATAACGACAATACAGCAAATTGCAGTCTTTACGGAGGGTTGTATCAGTGGGATGAACTTATGGCATATACCAATACACCCGGAGTCCAGGGACTTTGTCCGCCAGGATGGCATGTACCCACAAGGGTTGAATGGAATGCTCTGTTCACCTTTTACCAGGAACAAGCATTGGCAGGCAAACCACTTCAGGACTCAATCTTTAATGGTTTCAGAGCCAAAGAAAACGGTATTGTTTACAGCAACATCAGCTGGAAGTTCCAGGGATTCGCAACCATCTATTGGACTTCAAATTCCTATGGCATGATCAAAGCCCTGTCACATGGGATGAACCTGCAGAATTTCTCGGTTTCAGATTACTACTCGAACAGATCAAATGCCTTTGCGGTGAGGTGTGTCAAAAATTAGAACTTATCAAAATCCTTGACGACAAGTCCATGATTTGATAGGTATTTGGGTCTGTTTTTATTGCCTTCAAAGTAATACTCAGGTTCTCTTAAAATCACCGGATGCCAGTCCGGATGGCAGAGTTAAAACTTTAATTTCCTGTTTTTTAGCTGATTAATTTTTTAAAGCCCTCGATCAAGGGGAGAAATCCCCCCTGACCGGGGGAGAAATATCCTGTTGCGAATTGATTTTTTTTTATATTATTTTATAGCATGTAAACATCAATAAAATTCAGAGGTATGAAAACGATGTATTTTACCTTAAGTTTATTGTTCTGTATCCTCTGTAGTTCTCTTGCGGGAGAAAATGTGAGGATCTACCCGATTCCCTCCTACAATGTCCTGGTTGAAACCTCAGCCTTATTCCAAGAGAATATTCCGGCAAACTGCAAGGCCAGGCGAAAAATCAATGTTCATATCAATACTTCCTCCAAGCCCGATTCAATTCCCTGCGTTGCCGAGGTATATATTTACAGTCTTGACCACCAGGACGTACTTGGACCATATTATGTCAACTGCGGTGAAACCCTTTCGGTTGAAATTGACGACAGGGAATGGGGTACAACGGTAACTACAAGTATTCCGGTGGAGGTTTCGGTATGGATTGATTTGTTGGGAGAAAAGAAAAATTCAGACAAACCCAGACTGTTAGAAACTGAAGGGAATCCCGGCAAACATGATCAAAACTTAAAGCCATGATTCCTGATTAGTCTATTAAAAGAAAGAAGGTAAGCCTATGTAATTAATCTCGACAATAGGTAACAAAGCAGTAATAAAGCCGATCAGACAACATGCCTAATTGGTCGAATCGATAACAAATATAATTTTCCGTTTTATTAACCAAAAACCTTATGACGTATGAAAACCAATGTATTTTACATTCTAATGACAATTATTGTCATGGGGATGGTAGTCCCTGCCTTTGCCGGTTATCCTGAAAAAAAACAAGGAGATAAAACAAAAACAGATAATCTCTTACCATTACCGCTTTCTCCTCTCACGACCTGGAATCTATACATTGTACCTACTGATGCTGCAGATTCTTGTACTGATTATAATTCTACTAATCCTTGCGATTTATTCTTTCATGTTGAATCAGCAACTGATGGTTGTATTGGTTCAATAACAAATCCGCAATCGTTTGATGTGCAAATTACTTGGGGTACCAGAAGTTATGGTCCTTATCAAATCTCTACCGATGCTCCGTGTGTTAAGGTAACTGTTATCTCAAAGGCATCACCAGTATGTACTAATATAAACACTACCCCTTGTTGTACTTGCCCACATGGTCAATCATCCGCTACATGCTATATTAAAATTTGTCCATAACCGTTATCCTGAAGAGGTTTTACTTTGGTGAGTTTCCTCTTCAACCGAATATTTTTATTTTTGATTACTTTTGGGCTATTAAGGAGGATAAATAATTATTCTCATTGAAGAAAGAATAGAATTATAAGGAATTTTCTCATAATTTTATGCTTTCCTTTTTTCATTTTTTTTCTGCAAGAATAAGCACAACGATCAATACAGTTATATTTTAACTTTCTGTTGTATCAGGCAACCTCATGATGGCCCATGATGTCCAAAAATTATGAGGATAAACATTTTATGCGGTTTCCTCATGCTTTTTATCTGTTTTAACCAGGTAGAGGATGTTTATGCCCTTTCGGGATCGGATCATGGCTTTATCGAAAACAAGGGCCAGATTCTTGATCAGCATTACAAGCCGAATCCGGAGGTGTTGTATTTGCTAAATAATCCGGGACTGAATGTTCAATTGCGAAAAACAGGATTCAGCTATGATGTTTATTCGGTTGAATACAAGCTGAATCCAAATCACTTGATTTCGCGGGAGCAGCCAACAAATAGTCGTGTATATCAATCAGATTCCCTGATCCCGGTATATCAATTCCACAGGATAGACATTTCTCTGGTTGGGACTAATCCAGAATCTGTAGTTATTCCTTCAGATCCATTGCCGGAATACTTAAATTATTTTACGGCACTTGCATCCTATGAGGGGATTAAGAATGTTAGGCAATACCATCAACTCACATACAAAAACATTTACCATGGGATTGATCTGGACTTTTTAACAGATAATGTTCATGGTTACAAGTACAATTTTATCATCCATCCTGATGGACATATTAAGGATATCCGGTTGAAAATTGAAGGGCCGGAGCATGTTTCATTGATCCGGGATACATTGAAATTCGGAACAAGATTCGGGGATGTTGAAGAATTGATCCCTGAAAGCTATTACATGGATAATAATTCAAGAGTTGAAATCAAGGCAGAGTTTAGGAAAATAACAGATGAAATTTATGGTTTTTCAGTTGACACACCCATTCCGAAACAATCAATGCTGGTCATTGATCCCACCGCAATAAGGCTTTGGGGAACCTATTATGGCGGTTCTGGTTGGGACGCGGCATGGTGGTCGACAGTTTCAGAAGGGAACGTGTTTATTTCAGGAGTGACCAACTCAATAAATAATATTGCCAGCGCCGGAGCATACCAGGATACATTGGCAGGAGGCTATGATGGCTTCCTGGCTGAATTCAATGCTTCCGGACAAAGAGTATGGGGAACTTATTTCGGAGGAACAGGAGATGAACAAGTAATGTCTTGTGCGGCCGATAATAGTGGTAATATTTATGTTTCGGGCTGTACTAACTCAACTTCCGGAATTGCCACTCCCGGATCTCATCAGCAGGTATATGGCGGAGGTGGTTATGATTGTTATATTGAAAAGTTCAACAAAGCAGGCGACCGGCTCTGGGGAACTTATTATGGTGGAGCGTTTGATGATAAAGTGGGATATGCTTGTGTCGATAACTCCAGGAATGTTTTTCTAACGGGACAATCTACTTCTGATACAGGTATTGCAACTCCAGGATCCTATCAACCCAATCGGTATGCAGGCGCAGATGCATTTCTTGCAAAATTTGACAGCAACGGGATGCGGCTATGGGGTACTTATTATGGTGGAGAATTGGATGATGGGGCTTATGCCTGTACGACAGATAGTTCAGGAAATGTGTACTTTACAGGTGGGACATTATCACACACAAATATTGCAAGTCCCGGAGCATTTCAAACAACATATGGAGGAGGTAGCGAGGATGCGTTTTTTGTTAAATTCACTACCGGAGGCCAACGGATTTGGGCGACATACTACGGGGGATCAAATCAAGATTGGGGACGTCAATGTACGGCTGATAACGCAGGAAGTGTATATTTACTGGGCGATACGCAATCTCTTAACGGAATATCAAGCCCCGGTTGCTATCAACCTGTATATGGAGGAGGAGATTGGGATGCATTTATAATAAAATTCGATAGCTCAGGTCTGAGGCTATGGGGAACCTATTATGGTGGTATGGATATTGATGGTTTTAACGGCTGTTCGATAGGATTTAATCATAACATATTCATAGCAGGTAATAGCTGGTCATCCGATCATATTTCAACGCCTGGTTCATATCAACCGGTATTAGGTGGTTGGGATGATGGAATTCTTGTAAAATTTAATGCCGCCGGACAACGTCAATGGGCTACCTATTATGGAGGCAGTGTCAGAGACGGCTTTAGTAACTGCAATTATATTAAGGATGATACGATATATGCGATCGGATGTACACAATCATCAGATAATATAGCCAGTGCGGGAGCATGGCAGGAAGTTTTTGGCGGGGGAATCTGGGATGTCATGATCGTCAAGTTTCTCGATTGCTGGCCTTTGGATACTGCCGGTCCCATTGCAGGCCCGGTAAATGTTTGTAAATCTTCAATCGGCCTGATTTATTCCATTCCACTTCTTGCCCATGCCGTGAATTATAGCTGGACTTTACCATCAGGCTTCAGCCTGACCAGTGGGGCAGGAACAACCAGTATCACTGTGGATGTCAGCTCGTCTGCCGTTTCAGGATGGATGTGGGTAACGGGTTTGAATAAATGCGGAAACCGGGCTGATTCAGGTTACCTGTTTGTAACGGTTCACCAGAGGCCGGTTCCTGTCATAACGGGACTGGCTAATACCTGTGCCGGCCCCGGAAAGGTGTATCAGACAGCTTCCGGTAAATCCAATTACCTGTGGAGTGTTTCTCCAGGTGGAGTGATCACTTCGGGAGGAACGACCAACACGGTAACGGTGAACTGGATTGCAACCGGCACCCAGCATATTTATGTGAATTATACCGATACCAGCGGATGCGAGGCGATGACTCCCACCGATTATCATGTCCTGGTCACTTCAAGTCCGCCGGTGAATGTTACAATAGGCAGTACTTCAACTAATGTTTGTGAAGGAACCCTGGTTACTTATACGGCAACTCCTTTGAATGGCGGAGGCAATCCAAGCTTTCAATGGCAAGTTAATGGGGTTAATGCTGGCATGAACGCAGATAATTATACCTATGCACCTGCAAACAATGATATTATCAGATGCATCTTGACTTCCTCCATCACCCCTTGTATCATGAACAACCCGGATACTTCCAATACCATAACCATGGTCGTAACTCCCTTCCTTCCGGTCAGTGTTTCAATCGGCGCATCATCGAATCCTTATTGCCAGGGGGCCACGATTACTTTTACAGCCACCCCTGCCAATGAAGGAACTTCTCCACAGTATCAATGGAAAGTGAACGGGGTCAACGTTGGAACCAATAACCCTGCGTATTCATATGTCCCTGCTAATGGTGATATTGTTTCCTGTATTCTGAATTCAAGTATTCCCTGCCCCACAGGAAATCCGGCCACTTCAAACACGATCACCATGGCCGAAAACACCAATGTCACGGTGAGTGTTACAATCTCTCCTTCTCAGAACCCGGTCTGTGCCGGGACCAATATTACTTTCACTGCAGCGCCCGTCAATGAAGGCAGCGCCCCGGTTTATCAATGGAAGGTCAATGGAATCAATGCTGGGACAAACAATCCGGCTTATGGATATGTTCCAGTAAATGGTGACATTGTTCTTTGCATTCTTACATCAAATGCTCCCTGTGCAAGCGGGAACCCTGCCACTTCAAACGCCGTGGTCATGACTGTTAATCCCAATTTGCCGGTGAGCATTACTGTTTTACCAACAGCAAACCCTGTCTGCGCTGGGGCAACAGTGGTCTTCACAGCATATCCGATAAACGAAGGAACATCCCCTCTATACCAGTGGAAAGTCAACGGTACTAATGCCGGGATCAACAGCACAACCTATTCTTATATTCCTGCCAATGGTGATATTGTTATTTGTGTTCTTACCTCAAATGCGGTTTGTCCCACAGGAAATCCGGCTACCAGTAACAGCCTTACCATGACAGTCAATCCGAATCTTACCGTAAGCATATCCATTGCTGCTTCAGCAAATCCTTTCTGTTCCGGAAGCTCAGTAACGTTTACAGCAACACCTGCTAATGAAGGAACATTACCCCTATACCAATGGAAAGTGAACGGGACCAATGCAGGGACCAATATTCAAACCTACACTTATAATCCTTCCAACGGAGATCAGGTAAGCTGCACTCTTACTTCAAATCTGCCCTGTACCCAGAACAATCCCGCAACAAGTAATACGGTGACAATGATTGTTAATAATGCTCTTCCTGCTGGAATTTCCATCACTGCAAATCCTAATCCCTTCTGCCCGGGCACAACTGTCAACTATAATGCAACACCGGTCAATGGAGGTACAGCCCCGGTATACCAGTGGAAAGTTAACGGGACTAACCAGGGAAGCAATTCTCCAAATTATTCCTACGCCCCCCAGGTTGGTGACAGCGTGCGTTGTATCCTCACTTCCAATCTTTCCTGCGTGACCAATAACCCGGCCTCCTCCAGCAAAATCGTAATGAGTAGCCTGCCGGTTCCATTAGTATCCTTTCCTCTATGCTTTGACAGTATCACCACAGTGAATGCAGCTGCATACCAACTCAAGGGTGGTGTACCTCTAAACGGGACCTACTCGGGCCCAGGGGTTAACTCATCCACCGGCATATTCACTCCATCACTGGCAGGAACAGGAACAAAGACCATCACATATTCCTACACCAATATGTATTCCTGCAGCGTTTTGATGAGCAGGAATATCATCGTGCAGGCCGTTCCTTCATTCAACTGTGGGCAAAACCTTACCGATATCCGGGATAACAAAATCTATCCCACTATTCCTCTTGGAACCCAATGCTGGATGCAGAAGAACCTCAATTACGGATCATCCATTCAGGGAGCAACAGAACAGACCGATAACTGTATGAATGAAAAATACTGTTATTCCGATAATGCAGCAAATTGCAGTCTTTACGGAGGACTGTATCAATGGGATGAACTGATGGCATATACCAATACCCCCGGCGCCCAGGGACTTTGCCCAGCGGGATGGCATGTACCCACCCAAAACGAATGGATTGCCCTGTTCACCTTTTACCAAGAACAAGCATTAGCCGGGAAACCCCTGCAGGACTCAATCTTTAATGGCTTCAGAGCCAAAGAAAGCGGCATTGTCTACAGCAACATCAGCTGGAAGCTCCAGGGGTTTGCGACCCTCTATTGGACTTCAAGTCCTTATGGTACCATCAAAGCTTTATCCCATGGGATGAATCTGCAGAATTTCTCGGTCTCCGATTACTACTCGAACCGCTCGAACGCGTTTGCAGTGAGGTGTGTGAAAGATTGACCCCCTGAAATTTTATTTGCAATTTTAATTCCTTACCGGGAATAATTATTAATGGTAAATTTGCACAAACGGAATTTATGGATAAACGATTAAAAATATATTTAGATACCTCTGTACCTAACTTTTTATTCGCTGATGATGCTCCGGAAAAAATGGAAATCACAAGAGATTTGTTTGAAAATTTTTTAAAATTATCCATTTACAGGACTTTCATTTCCCCGGTAGTAATTGCTGAAATTGAAGAAACAAAAGATGTTCGTAGAAAAGAAATGCTATTGAAAGTGTTTACAGATTATCCTATAGATATTCTGGACTACTCAGAATCAGAGGAAATAGAAATACAAGAATTAGCCAATAAATATTTAGAAGAAAAGATTATTCCTGAAAAGAAAATGGCAGATGCCTATCATATTGCTATCAGTGTAATAAAGGAGATAGATTATCTTGTCAGTTGGAACTATAAACATTTAGCAAATATCAATAAAGAAAATAAGATCCGAATAATTAATCTTGAATTAGGTTATAGGCATGATCTTAGAATTATTACACCCTTAGAATTAGTCGATTATGAAAATTAATATATCAAAATCACAGATAGAAGTTTGGGAATGGAAGGAATCTTTGTTTGAAGATTTAAAAAATATTCCAATAGATAAACGATTGAAATTTATTAAAGAAAAAGTCAAAGATACAATTGAAAAGTTAAATCAATTATCTTCAAAGACTCATGTTGCCTGAACCTAAACAGGCAAAATTATACAACCTCAGGAGTCATCAAGGTAAAAAACATTGAAAAAATTCTCAGTATTCTGAGAAAGAATTTCAATGCAAAAACGACTGTGGAACTTATCAAAATCCTAACAGAAAAAAGCATGATCTGATCAGAATTGAAGCCTGATTTTGTTGATTTCACGGTAAAAATGAATTTCCTTAAAATCACCGGATGCCAGTCCGGATGGCAACATTAAAATTACAACCTCCTGTTTTTTAGCTGATTAATTTTTTAACGACTATCAATCAGGGGGAGAAAATTCCCCTGCCAGGGGGAGAAAAAACCTGTTGCGAATTGATTTTTTTGTAACTAATCAGTCCCTTTTGTAATGAGCAATTACATTCAGAGCCGGGAGAA
>JBAXBP010000157.1:0-8248 GCA_037141915.1 Bacteroidota bacterium
CTTGTTGCGACAGCACATAAAGCAAACACCCGGGTGTCGCCGAACCTGTCCAGTTGAAGGGGGGCATATTCTTTAATAATCAGGCTGAGAAACAGGCTATACGAAAACAGGTAAACAAGGGTAAGTGCAATGGAAATACGCTCTTTGAAGAGGTTGCCTTCTTTGGTCAATAAGTTCAGGAAGCGTTGAGAAAGAGGTGCATACAAGATTTGCCTCATTCGTTTAAAATAGAAAAATTGTACCCATGCAAGGATAATAAAGCAGCCGAGAAAAGAAAGAACGATCCAGTCGGAAGGATAATTTGAACGGTGAGGACTGCTTAATGTTGTTACTTTCAGATAATGCTCTTTGAACGGAGAGATCTCATAGCGTGGTACAGGCCTGATAAGGCTTTGCAGGGTAAGCGTGGTGTCAGGTGAGTATTTGGTTGGGTTCACGCTGCTGAAAAAATTATATTAGTTCCGCGAAATGATTCCATAAGTTATCGTCAGGGGGAGGAGCCGTGATCAGAAGAGGGGCCTGTTTTACCGGGTGGGTGAAGAATATGGTCCTTGCATGAAGATGGATTGAACCATCGGTATTTGACCTTGCATAACCATACTTCAGATCACCACGGATAGGGCAGCCCAGGTGTGAAAGCTGCGCCCTTATCTGGTGATGTCTTCCCGTAAGAAGATTGACCTCAAGCAGGTAGTAATCTTTACTTTTCCCTATCACCTTGTAAATAAGTTCGGCAAGTTGCGTCCTGCTGCTGCCTGCAGGTTCCACAAACGATTTATTCCTGGCCTCGTCTCTTCTCAAGTGGTTTACAAGCCTGTCGCTTTCTTTCGGGGGCATATTCTTTACAACAGCCCAGTAGGTTTTATTTATTTTACCTTCTTTGAGGAGCTCATTCAAACGGCTGAGTGATTTTGAAGTTCGTGCAAAAATGACAGCTCCGCTTACCGGCCTGTCGATACGGTGCACAACCCCCAGGAACACTTCACCGGGTTTATTGTATTTTATTTTTATGTACGATTTTAAAATTTCGCTCAGGGGCTGATCGCCTGTTTTATCCCCCTGTACTATCTCCGAAGGAAGTTTGTTGACAACAAGAATATGGTTGTCCTCATAAAGGATGCGGCTCTCAATACTGCTCACGTTCATTAGGGAAATTGAGCGTTTTTATATCGTTTATGTATGAGTCTACAGCTCCTTTGATTTCTTCCGAAAGGTTATGATAACGCCTCAGGAACCTTGGCGAAAATTCCATGGTGATGCCCAGCATGTCATGCAGAACAAGAACCTGTCCGTCAACTTCGGACCCTGCACCTATACCGATAAGGGGAATTTTAAGTTCAGAGGTGACCCTTCCCCCGAGTTTGGCCGGGATCTTCTCAAGAACTATAGCAAAACAACCTGCATTTTCAAGAAGATGAGCGTCTTCAACCAGCTTCGTGGCTTCAGATTCGTTCGTGGCACGAACCACGTAAGTGCCGAATTTATGGATCGACTGAGGAGTTAGGCCAAGATGCCCCATCACCGGGATGCCTGCCGATAAAATCCTGTCAACCGATTCAATAATCTCTTTACCGCCTTCCATTTTTACCGCATCTGCCCCGCTTTCCTTCATGATCCTTATAGCCGAATTCAAAGCTTCCTTGGAGTTGCCCTGGTATGTCCCGAAAGGCAGATCAACAACGACGAGTGCGCGTTTTACCGCCCTTACAACCGATGAGGCATGATAAATCATTTCGTTCAGGGTGATCGGCAGGGTGGAAGTGTAGCCTGCCATCACATTGGAAGCCGAATCCCCCACAAGGATAATATCGATACCTGTACTCTCGAGTATCTTGGCAAAAGAGAAATCATATGCCGTAAGCATGGCAATTTTCTCTCCCTTGACTTTCATTTCCTGTAACACATGGGTCGTCACTTTTGTGACATTACGAAAAGAATAAGCTGCCGACATAAGCTCAGAATTTGAATACAAAGGTATTACAATAAAATTTGTTTATCACTTCGTCGTTAATTACAAATATGTAATTCACTTTAATTATCTTTGCAGAACTATCGATATTTCTCTTGCCAAATGAAAAAATACTCCTCTCTGCTTCTTCTTGCAATTACCCTTTTCTCTCTGGCTTCCTGCAAAAAAACTCTGAATGTTAACGCGGATTGGAAAGATGTTAGTGTGGTATTCGGCCTTCTGGATCAAACCGAGTCAGTTCATTATGTGAAGATCACCAAGGCGTTTCTTGGACCGGGTGACGCACTGCAGTTCGCAGCAATTTCCGATTCGAGTAATTACGATTCCCTCCAGGTTTACATGCAGGAATATAATAATACTATCCTGCTTCGCACCATTGCTTTTCATGATACACTGATCCAGAACAAGGACAGCGGCATTTTCTATTTCCCTAATCAACGGGTTTATGTCACTTCTGCCAAACTGCTTCCCGAACTGACATATCATCTGGTCATAAATGTTATAAATAAAGACGGAACAATCAAGAAAACCGTCGAAGGCAGTGCAACCATGATCGGAGACCTTGATGTTTCAATACCCATGAGTGTTCAGCGTGCAAACTTCCAGTCTGGAAAAATGACAGAAGTTAAATGGACCTCGGCCAAGGGAGGTGTGCGTTACCAGGTTAACATAAGGATACATTATCTCGAAACTCCGAACGGGGATCCCAGTCAATCAGTTTTTAAAGCCCTGGACTGGCTTGCCCTTTCCAACCTCAAGTCGCTTAATGCGAAAGGCGGTCAAACGATGGACTATTTCATCAACGGCGATGGATTCTACAGTTTCATCGGCTCCCAGCTTAAAAATGACACTGTCAACGGGCAGGTTGTTACACGTGCTCTCAGGACCTGCGATTTCATGTTTACTGTCGGATCTGAAGATTTGAGCACTTATATGGATGTTACAGAACCCTCAATGACAATCATCCAGGAAAGGCCCCCCTTCACCGATATCGTTAACGGGATCGGCCTGTTCTCGGCACGTACCGTGAAATCCGTGGACTCCCTTCTCTTCAGCACATTCACCCTCGACGAGATCAAAACCAACCAGTATACTAAAAACCTGGGATTTTAATTCTCATTATTCCATTTCTGTCTTTTTGTCATCTTTTGTCAGAGTTTTTCTATTTGGCACAATGATTGACTATTGTGACATACTTCTCAAAATATACAATAAAAGGAGATAATCATTATGGGAAAAATAATTGGAATTGATCTTGGAACTACAAACTCCTGCGTTGCAGTGATGGAAGGTAACGAACCTGTTGTTATTGCGAACAGCGAAGGAAGAAGAACAACCCCTTCTATCGTAGCATTTACCGAAAACGGGGAAAGAAAAGTAGGTGATCCTGCCAAACGTCAGGCTATTACCAACCCGACGAACACGGTGTTCTCGATAAAACGGTTTATGGGTGAAACCTTTGACCAGGTGCAGGTTGAAACAAAACGCGTGCCTTATAAAGTTGTGAAGGGCGAAAATAACACCCCAAGGGTGGATATCAACGGGAAATTATATACGCCCCAGGAGATATCGGCAATGGTTCTTCAGAAGATGAAGAAAACCGCCGAAGACTACCTGGGTCAGGAAATAAAGGAAGCTGTAATTACAGTTCCTGCCTATTTCAGTGACTCCCAGAGGCAGGCAACAAAGGAAGCAGGTGAAATAGCAGGCCTTACGGTTAAACGTATCATCAACGAACCTACTGCTGCTGCTCTTGCTTACGGCCTTGACAAAAAGCACAAGGACATAAAGGTCGCCGTGTATGACCTTGGAGGCGGAACTTTTGACATCTCCATCCTTGAACTTGGTGACGGGGTGTTTGAAGTAAAATCTACCAACGGTAACACCCATCTTGGCGGAGATGATTTTGACCAGGTTGTGATCGACTGGCTGGCCGACGAATTCCTTAAAGATGAGGGCATCGACCTCCGCAGAGACCCAATGGCTTTACAGCGTCTGAAAGAAGCTGCAGAAAAAGCCAAGATCGAACTTTCAAGTTCGGCTGAAACAGAGATCAACCTGCCCTATATCATGCCGGTTGACGGAGTTCCCAAGCATCTTGTTAAAAAACTTTCAAGGTCGAAATTCGAACAACTTGTCGACCACCTTATGCAATCTACAATTCCTCCCTGCCAGCAGGCGCTGAAGGATGCTGGAATGAAAGCTTCGGATGTTGACGAGGTAATTCTTGTTGGAGGATCCACCAGAATCCCTGCAATCCAGAAGATCGTAAAAGATTTCTTCGGGAAAGAACCTTCAAAAGGAGTAAATCCTGATGAAGTGGTTGCCGTTGGTGCAGCCATCCAGGGAGGTGTGCTTACCGGTGAGGTGAAGGATGTTCTCCTGCTCGACATAACCCCGCTCTCACTGGGTATCGAAACTCTTGGTGGTGTCCTGACAAAACTTATCGAATCAAACACCACAATTCCTACAAAGAAATCTGAGGTGTTTTCAACGGCAGCCGACAGCCAGACTTCAGTGGAGATACATGTGCTCCAGGGCGAACGCCCCATGGCCACCCAAAACAAGAGCATTGGCAGGTTCCATCTTGACGGAATTCCGCCCGCTCCACGGGGAATTCCCCAGGTTGAGGTCATTTTTGACATAGACGCAAACGGTATCCTGCATGTTACGGCCAAAGACAAAGCAACAGGCAAGTCACAGCAGATCAGGATCGAAGCATCTTCCGGCCTTTCCGACGAAGATATCAGGAAGATGAAAGAAGAAGCCCAGCGCAATGCCGACACCGATAAAAAGATGAAGGAAGAGATCGACAAGATCAATCAGGCCGACACTATGATCTTCCAGACTGAAAAACAGCTCAAAGAGTTTGGAGATAAAATCCCTGCCGACAAGAAAGGCGGCATAGAAACTGCACTCGAAGCTCTGAAAACCGCTCACAAGAACAGGGATGTGGCTGCAATTGACAGCGCCCTTGCAAACCTGAATTCCATCTGGCAGGTTGCGAGCGAAGAGATGTACAAGAATACCCAGGGCGCCCAGCAAGGTCCCCAGCCTGGCCAGCAGCCTGGCCCTGAACAGGGCGGAAGCCAGAAAGGTCAAAGCAATGACGAAGTGACAGATGTTGACTTTGAAGAAGTCAAGGACAAATAAATTCCAAACTGATAATTTTGAAAAAGGGTGCCCCAAAAGGGCACCTTTTTTTTTATCCAGGATATCACTTTTACGGCTTCGCCGGATTAAGGAGCGGATCAAATACAATTTTATGAAAAAATCATGCATCCTGGTCTGCTCTGTCCTGGTATCAGTTTCCCCTTTGATGGGACAGGGTTTTGAGACCTTTCAGAACTTCCCTGCAGCGACAGGAAGTTACACCAGCGGCAGCTTTACGGGAAACGACGGCTCTACCTGGAATTATACCCAGTGCAGGGGTGATAAATTTATCGAATCACCCACGCCCTGCCTTGGAAAAAGAAGGAACCCCATGGCAAAAATAGTTTCGGGAACTATCAGCAATGGCTGTCGTAAGCTTATCTTCTCATACCGCCAGGCTTTTTCCACCGCAGTGAGCCTCGAGCTCCTGGTAAACGGGATATCGGTGAAAAATGTGGTCAGTGCGGGAGGGAGCTCCGATACTGCCAACGTGTATTCGTCAGACAGCATTGCAGTGAACCAGCAGGGCGATTTTATCATCGAATTCAGGCAGGCCGACAGTCTTAACTCGGGCCAGGTATGCATTGACAATATATTCTGGACTGCATACCAGGCAGGAGTTGGAATAGATGAGACTGCAGGGGAAAAAAGCGCCAGCCAGGCTGTGAGTTTCATCTGCCTTCCCGGAAAACGGATCAAGGTTCATTGCCCTAATTTTGGAGATAAGATCCTGATTTTGTTTTCTATGGATGGCCGGATGATATGGGAACAAAGCTTCAGCGGGACTGGGGCCGACTTGCAGCTGAACAACTGCCGGGATGGTATCTGCGTAGCCATCCTCCGTGATAAACAAAAGAACATATTAGGGATTGCTAAATTGGTTTTAAAGTGAGGAAGCTTTTTCGTTATTTTTGCGGGGTAAACCTTCTCCGATGAGAAACCTGATCCTTTTTGCACTCTCACTGATTTTTTCTCCTGTAGTACTTGAGGCCCAGCAAATAAATGAAGGCAAAGAAACCGAGGCTGCGAGAATCGAGATCCCATCAAAGACAGACCAGGAATCATACAGGGCCATGGCCTGCGGAACTGCAGGGGCGATGATCTTCTTTAAAAGTGTTGAAAATGCAGATGCCCTTCATGTTAAGTGGTATTTTTCGTGGTATAACAAGGATTTAAAGCAGGTCTGGGTAAAAAGTTTTCCTCTGCTGACTGACCTTGATTACAGGTTCAGCCTCATTACCAGGGATACGCTCTGCCTTGTTTTCGTCTATAAAGGGAAGCAGAAAAGCGAGGATCAGCCTTTGGAGATCATAAGGATTGCCCTCAGCCATGGGAGTTTCATCCCTAACCTCTCAAGAGTACCGGCTAACACCGAGCCTGTTTTTTTCCAGGTCGCTGGTCGGAATGCATTCCTGGCGCTAAACCAGAAAAGCGGGCAGGCGGCGGTTGAGATTCTTGACCTGAAATCTAATCACACCAAAGGGTTCCTGGTCGATCAGCAAGTCCCGTCATTGTTCCAGTGGTTTAAAACAGATTCCGTTACTTCAGGTCTGAAAGCCATAGTAACTAAAATGATCAGCAAGAAGGAAGCTGAGCATTGGTACGAGGTCTTCGATACCACAGGCAAAGTGAGGCTGGCTGTTAAGCTCAGCACTATCAACGACGACAGGGAGTTTACAGGATTCAGGGCGGTGCCGAACGGTAGAGGGGATGACCTGGTGATTGGAACGTACCGGCTTAAAGGGGGTTCGTCGCAAAAAAACAAGGAACAGGATGAATCGACAGGGATCTTTACAAGCCTGATCACTTCAGGTGTCCAGAAAAATCTGAATTTTTATAATTTTTTGGAACTTAAGAACATCAATGCCTTCCTGAGCACCAAAGATCTTATGGATCTGAAGAAAAAGGCATTGAAGAAAAATAAAAACATTGGGGAGTATTCGGTAGACTTCAGTGTTTCCAATGATGAACCGATTGAAAAAGATGGAAATTTCATGCTGGTTACGGAGGTATTTTACCATCAGTACCATGTTGAAAATTTTACAGATTTTGATTTTTACGGACGGCCATTCACGAATTCCTATTCGGTATTCGATGGGTACAGGTTTACAGGGGCTATGGTCACTTCATATAATCAGGAAGGCCAGATGCTTTGGGATAATGCATTGGAGATCAGGGATCTTGTAGCTGCCGACCTTAGCCCAAAAGTAGTTACCCACAGACTTGGTGATAAATTCCTGTTAGCCTATTCCGCCGTTGGCAAGATTGGTTCAAAGATCATCAGGAATGAAGAGGTTACCGGCAACCTTGAATTCAGCAAACTGGAATCCAGATATCCTGATGACAAACTGGTGGCTGAGACCAGGAGCGGTATTACGCCCTGGTACGACCAGTATTTTCTTTGCTATGGGTTCCAGGAAATAAAAAATGTTGCCCTTGAGAGCAACAATAAAAGATTTATATTCTACCTGACCAAGGTTAAATTCGAGGAATAAGCCTACTTTTTAACTGGTGGGTAAATGATTACCAGCTTGTTATCGCAATTCTGAACCAGCATGGTGGTATCTTTCAGGTTTCCTGTATAGGCAGGGCCCGAATATTTTACCGTATAGGTTGAACCACCAGAGAAATTTTGGCATTGTATCTCATCATGTTTGAGATTAATTGTAGTGTGAAGCTGCACGATTGTTATTACCAGGAGTGAATCTCTTTTATTCTCGAAACACACACTCCCAATGCCATCGCAAGGTGTAGAAGTGGTATTTTTTTTGCAGGAAGTTGAAGCAAACACTGTACAAAATAACAGTGCGGCCAGGATCAGGAGGTTCTTTTTCATAGGGAAAATCTTCGCCTTGCAAAATTACAAGGATTTAATTAAAATCAAAATTGCATGGATTATCATGTAAACAGACAAAATTTATTTGTTAGGGTTGTATGGGAAAGCGATGAAAAATTGAAAATAAGTTTTATTTTTGTAGAATCTGAAAAAATATTAATTTCAGGCAACCATACAACTGCAACTATTGTCACTTAAAACAGTATAAGTTAATTATTGTAAATGTCTACTAATTCTAACCCTATGCGGAATTTAACATTGCGCCTTATTTTTATTTCCGGGTTCCTGCT
>JBAXBP010000158.1:0-8213 GCA_037141915.1 Bacteroidota bacterium
ATCCTTATCTTGTCTACCTGTGAATCAACCTGCTGCAGGCTGTATAAAGCGATAAGTCTCTTTTCAATAGAAACCTCAGCTTTATCATCACCGCTTTCGGGCTTTTGTTTCGGCTGCGCTTTGGGGGCGGGTTTTTCTTCCTTTGCAGGAGCTGCCTTCTTTTTGGTTTCTTTCTTTTCGGGTTCCTTTGGTGCGGGTGTTTCCTTTACGGCCGGCTTCTTTACCATCTTCGAAGGTTTTGAAGTTGCTATAGGTTCTCCTTTTGTCTTTGCCATATCAAACGTTATAAATAATTAACAGGGTTGGTATTCAATCCTGAAGAAAGGACTGCAAAGGTAGGAAATTTTTCAATCAATTTCCCAGTAAGAAGGTCTTTTATCCATTGCTCACTTTCATAATGCCCTATATCCGCCAGGAGGATACGGCCGGAAGCATCGAAGAAATCGTGGTATTTGACATCGGCCGTGAGAAAGGCGTCCGCCCCGGCCATTACAGCTTCATTTAGAAGAAATGAACCTGATCCGCTACAGACTGCAACACGGCTTATTTTATTCTTCTCATGAACTGAGTGCCGGATCATCCTGATTTTCAGCTTCTTTTTAACCGATTCCAGAAAATCTTCTGCCTTCAGGGGAACATCAAGCTCGCCTATCATTCCTGCACCGCAAAATGAAGAGGGATTCGATAAAGGGTAAATGTCGTATGCAACCTCTTCATAGGGATGCGAGCCAAGTAGAGCCTGAACAAGCCTGGTTTTGATGTGGTTAGGGAAGATGACCTCAATCCTTGTCTCATCTTCAAAATGGATGGAGTTTTTTTCTCCCACATAGGGGTTGGCATCATCAGACGCCCTGAAACTCCCCTGCCCGTTAACGTTGTAACTGCAAAGATCATATTTGCCAATAACCCCGGCGCCTGCGTCAAACAATGCCTGCCTGACCCTGCCAGCGAGGTCAAGGGGGCAAAAAGTCACCAGTTTTGAAAGCATCCCGTTTTTTTCACTCAGTATCCTGCGACGAGACAGGCCCAGTTTCCTGCATAAAAAATCGTTCAACCCGTCTTTAGCATTATCAAGGTTTGTGTGAATGGCATATACCGCGATATCCTGCCTTATGATCCTTACAAGCAAATCTGACTCTGTTTTCCCGGGTTGGATTTTCTTAAGCCCCCTGAAAATAAATGGATGATGCGAGATGATGAGATTGCAGCCTCTGTTCATCGCCTCATCAATCACGGCAGATGTAAGGTCAAGGCAGATCAGGGCTGCGGTGATCTCCTGTTCCGGTTCGCCGAACAGAAGTCCTGAATTATCATAATCCTCCTGGAACGCAAGCGGTGCAAAGCTCTCAAGGAAGCCAATAAGCTCTTTTAAACGCATGGCATTTGTTTTAAAGCTCAAAATTAAGAAATCCAATGATTTATGCAGGGTTCCGTGTTAGTAAGTTGTTTAAAAGTTTTCGCTTCATGGCGGATAAACATCTTCAATATTTTCAATATTTGAACCTTCTAAATACCCTGGCCGGCCAAGCATGCGAACATCCAGAATTTTTATCGTTGACAGGAATCCAATCCATAATAGCCTGATCAAATATCATTTGGATATCAACAAGATAGGCCAGGTTTCAACTTTCCCCAACGGGCAGGAGTGCCTGTACAGGCTTGAGAAGAATACAGTGCCCGATGTGATCATCACCGATTACGATATCGGGAATTACACGGGGTTTGACTTCCTCAGAAAGATCATTGACACCTACCCCGAAGTCAGGGTGGTCTATTTTTCATCCCTTGCCGATCCTGTTCTGGCCATGAAACTGCTCGATGCCGGAGCATCTGATTTCCTTGTCAAGACAAGCAAACTGGAGAACGGGATTTCCGAATTACTTAAAAACCTTAAGTATATTCTCAAAGAGGTTATTCAATAATTTTTTCGTCTCCATAGAATTACGTTTTTTTTCTTAATTTTCGGCATTGAAAATTATGCAGTTATTCCAATACATATTATATCCTTTTTCCCTGCTTTACGGCTTCGTGATGCAGCTCAGAAACTTGTTGTTTGACCTGGGGATATTGCCATCGGCCAGGTTTAGCAAAGCTGTTATTTCAGTTGGAAACCTGTCGATGGGAGGCACCGGCAAGACTCCTCATATTGAATATCTTATCCGACTCCTGTCACCTTCCTCTTTCGTTGCAACCCTGAGCCGGGGGTATGGCCGTGACACAAAAGGCTTTATCATAGGTTCGATAAAATCGAATGTCAACCATATTGGTGATGAGCCCCTTCAACTGATCCGGAAATTCGACAATATCAGGGTAGCTGTGGATGAGAATCGCAGGAGGGGGATAACCAACCTCCTGGAGAAATTCAAAGAACTTGACGTGATCCTGCTTGATGATGCTTTCCAGAACAGGTACGTCAGGCCGGGGCTTTCAATACTTCTTACTTCCCAGAGCAGGCTTTATTCCGAGGACCATGTTATTCCCTCGGGAACCTTAAGAGAATTCCGTAAAGGAGCAAAAAGAGCCGACATCATCATAGTCACCAAGACCCCTAAAATATTTTCCCCTATCTCAAGAAGAAGGATTTTCGACGACCTTGCACCCAGTAAGCATCAGATGGTTTACTTTTCTTATATCTCTCACGGAGAACCCGTTCCCCTTACCGAACCCTTGCCTTTTCCTGTAAAACTCGTAAGCGTGCTCCTGCTGACAGGTATTGCCGATCACAGTTCCCTGCAGGAACATATTGAACGGCTTTGTTCAGATGTCATCCTGATGAGGTACAGGGACCATCATGCTTTCACCCCTAAGGATATTGAAGACATTGAAACCAGGTTCAACAACATACCCACCCAGAAGAAAGTTATAATAACAACCGAAAAAGATGCCATGAGGCTCAGAACAACCGAGCTTTCCGCCCGGCTTAGGCATCTGCCGGTATTCTACATTCCCATCAGTATTGATTTTCACGGCAAGGACAAAGAGCATTTCGAAAAGCAGGTGACCGGCTATGTAAGCAGTTACAAAACAAAGCATTGAAATAGCTAACTTTGCAGCCTTGATGAGGCTTTTTACAATCACCGTTTTTCTAATTTTTCTTTTTTCCTGTTCTCCGGACAGGCGGAAAGCGCAGAATAAAGTGCTCCCTCCTGCAACTGTAAAAACCATGGTGGACGAGGGTAAAAAGAAGTCAGCAGTCAATAATAAAAAAAGAAAAAAGAATCATGTTGAGCCGGTGATTGCAGTCATAGTGACCCGTTACAATGCCGATTCGGTAAATATAAGCAATATTGAAAAACTCAGGGCTTCAGGCATTGAAATGGACCTTTCTGAGCCCTTGAACAAGGATCTCCTCTGGCAGAAGGGAGGCGACACGCTTTTTTGTTCAGCGATTACCCTTAGCCGTGACAGGCTTCTGAAGATCGGCTTCGACAACGACATTTTTGATTATACCGACCAGTTTTACACCAACGGATTACGCATTGAATATGTTGCTCCTGCCATCAGCGACAACCCTGTAAAGCATATCCTGCTTCCATACTGGGGTAAGGCAAAAAATCATTACGGGCTCTCGGTTGTTCAGAACCTGTACACCCCCTCCACCACCAAGGTCGACGGCATTTTACACGGTGACAGGCCATACGCCGCTTACCTGTATTTCGGGAGTTTCAAAGTTACCAATGATGAGATGCATCACTTCAGGCAAACTTCCGAACTTGACCTGGGAGTGATAGGAAAGCAGTCGCTGGGAGAAGCAGTACAGTATCTCTTTCATAAATATGTGCCTTACAACAATGAACCACTGGGCTGGGAAAACCAGGTCAGCACCGATGCGGTGATCAGCTACCGGGTTACTCTCGAGAAAGGGATCATCAATACAAAACATCTTCAACTGATACTTACTGCGGATGGCGTGCTCGGAACCTTATACGATAATTTCTCGGGAGGGGCCAGCATGAGGATAGGCTGGTTCAACGATTTTTTCTCCGACCTGGGTGTACAGAAAAAGCGTGATCTCAAAGCTGCCGGGAAAAGGATAACCCAGTATTATTTCACGATTGGAGGAGGTGCCCGGTTTGTAGCTTATGATGCTACCCTCGAGGGAGGAATGGTCAACCACAACAGCCCCTATACAATACCAGCCTCCTCCATTTCCAACCTGGCAACCCAGTCATCGTTTGGTTTTACTGTGACCTGCGGAGCTCTTGGGATTGAACTGCAGCAGGTAGTCCTGAGCCCTGAATTCAGCCATAAGTGGTGGCATGCCTGGGGGCATATAGGCTTATTCTTTGCTTTGTGATTGTTGAAAACTAATTATCACGGGAATAGCCGACAGCTTTATGTTTCATAGTATTTTTGGCGGTTCAAATAACGAGGGGCAACCTGAATTGAAGTATGGCAGATGGAAAGGTAAACAAGGACGAACCAAGGGGATTGCGAAGGAAAAGCAATACATCGCCCGTTCCCAATATGTTTTTTGAACATGGGAAAGTCCCACCCCAGGCCGTCGACCTTGAAGAAGCTGTGCTTGGTGCGATGATGCTTGAAAACGACAAGCTCGCCGAGGTTATTGAGATCCTGAAGCCTGAGGTATTTTACAAGGAACAGCATCAGAAGATCTATGGAGCTATTGTAAGGCTTTACGGGAACCAGCAGCCGGTCGATATCCTCACGGTGACCGAAGACCTCAGGCAGACAGGGGAACTCGAGATCGTGGGAGGTGCCTATTATATCACCAACCTGACCAACAGGGTTGCATCCGCCGCCAATATTGAATTCCATTCAAGGATAATACTTCAGAAATTTATTCAGAGGGAACTTATCAGGATATCTTCTGACATCATCAAAGATGCTTATGAAGATTCCAGCGATGTTTTCGACCTTCTTGACAAAGCAGAGACCGGCTTGTTTTCGATCAGCGATAGCAGTATAGGAAAGACCTATATGGATATGCAGGCTATCATCAAGCAGGCCATAGCAGAGATCACCGCGGCCAAGGACCACGAAGGGTCCCTCAGGGGAGTCGGTTCCGGGTTTACAGAGCTTGACCGCATTACGGCCGGATGGCAGAAATCGGACCTGATCATTATTGCATCCCGCCCGGGTATGGGTAAAACTGCGTTCGCCCTGACTATGGCCAGGAATGCTGCAGTGGATTTTAAAAAACCTGTAGCGGTTTTTTCGCTTGAAATGTCGGCGGTGTCGCTGGTAACCCGCCTGATCTCATCCGAAACCGAGATCCCCCAGGAAAAACTCCGTAAAGGGACTATGGAAGAATATGAGTGGAACCAGCTGAATTCCAAGATTGGCAGCCTTCTTGAAGCCCCAATTTACCTTGATGACACCGCAGGACTCTCGATCTTTGACCTGCGCGCTAAATCACGAAGGCTCAAGGCAAGGCACGATATACAGCTCATCGTCGTGGATTACCTTCAGCTGATGCAGGGAAGCCATGAGTCCAAGGGGAACAGGGAACAGGAAATCAGCAGCATTTCCAGAGGCCTGAAGATCCTTGCCAAGGAACTTGACGTTCCGGTAATTGCACTTTCGCAGCTCAGCCGTGCGCCGGAGAAGCGCTCTGCAGCAGCAAAACCTATTCTTTCAGACCTTCGTGAATCAGGTTCTATCGAGCAGGATGCCGATATGGTCATGTTCATTTACCGTCCCGAATATTATAAGATAGATGTGGATGAGCACGGGGAGTCAACATCCGGCATTGCCGAAGTGAGTATTGCAAAGAACCGTAACGGCCCACTGAAAGATATTCCGTTGAGGTTCATTTCCAAGTATGCCAAGTTCGTCGATTCAGAGAAGGAGTACCTTCCGGTGAATACTATTTCGGCCAACACATCGTTTGATGGTTCAGTGCGCACACGTACCATCATGTCGAAAATGGATGACCATGACCAGCCCGATATGCCGTTTTAAAAACAGGCTGATAATCTTAGCTTTTCTTCTCTTATCATGCTTCCCAGCCAGGTCGGCTTACCTGCTATTGCCTATGGACGAATCCCAGAAGAACCACCTGAAAGCATATGGCGTTGCCTTCTGGGTTCTTCAGAAAGAGGTGGAGGTGGACTGGCTTCTGAATTACCGGGGTGGAAGTTTCCTCATACAGTACAACAAGCTTATAGAAGATGAATGCAATATCAGGGGTGTAACTTACCTGGCCCTCGCCGATGCCCAGGTTGATGCAGTGTTACAGGAAATTTCCGATCCCCAGGTCAATATGGAAAGGATCAAGCTGCATAAAGCGCCTAAGATCGCAGTATATTCCCCTAAGAACAAAAGGCCCTGGGACGATGCCGTCACCCTTGTATTGACCTATGCCGAAATCCCCTATAAAATTATATATGATGAGGAAGTGCTTGCAGGGCTTCTGCCTCTGTACGACTGGCTTCATATGCATCATGAAGACTTCACCGGGCAATATGGCAAATTCTGGGCAGCCTATAAGAATTTCCCATGGTACCAGGAAGACGTTCAGCTGCAGGAGGAAACTGCAAAAAAACTCGGCTATGCAAAGGTTTCACAGATGAAGCTGGCAGTGGCTCAGAAAATAAGGGATTTTGTTGCAGGTGGAGGCTACCTTTTTTCAATGTGTTCCGCACCCGACAGTTACGATGTAGCCCTTTCGGCCGAGGGTGTCGACATCTGCGATGTCATGTTCGACGGCGATCCCATGGACCCTGTAGCGGACTCGAAGATTGATTATTCGAAATGCTTTGCTTTCCAGGACTTCAGCCTGGTTCATAACCCGTATCAGTACGAAATATCATCCATAGACGTCACCGAAACAAGGCCAAAGAACCTGAACTGGAACAACGACTTTTTCTCGCTTTTCGAATTCTCGGCCAAATGGGACCCCGTGCCCACCATGCTTTGCCAGGATCATGAGACACTGATCCATGGATTCATGGGACAAACCACTGCATTCAACGAAAAATACGTAAGGCCAAGCGTTCTTATCCTTGGTGAAAACAAGTCGCTGAACGAAGCGAGGTATATTCACGGGGATTACGGCAAAGGAACCTGGACTTTCCTGGGGGGGCACGACCCCGAGGACTACCAGCATCTTGTTGGCGACCCTCCTACCGACCTCAACCTGCATCCAAACTCCCCCGGATACCGGCTGATATTGAATAATGTGTTATTTCCTGCTGCAAAAAAAGAAAAGAGAAAGACCTGAGATCCGTCAGTAGCTTAATTTCTTTTTGATGATCCACCACTCAAACAGAGAGCCTTCAAAATTGTAGGTGACCCTGTTATTGCACTTATCACTGTTCATGTATTCAATGGTCCCTGTTGTAACATCGGCAGAGGGTACATAAAGTTGCATGACACCCTGCCTTATCCACTGGCAATAAATATCGTTAACCAATGGTGTGCCTACAAGGAATGAAAATGCGTAGGAGCTTGAAGACCTCCCGTTTCCAGAACCTGTGATGGTAAAAGAAGCAAGGCTGTCGGGCTGCATTTTAAGTACGGGAGGGAGATGATAAACCAGTGTTGAATACCATAGAGTGAAATGAACCGAATCCTTTACGATAAGAAGGCTGTCGATGGTTGAGTCGTAACCACCGTTGCCCCCCAGCATCATACCTGAATTGTAAAGATGGTCAGTACCGATGAATTTGCGGGAATCCTCTGAATAATTCTGGAATACCACTGTGGCTGCGGTTCCTGATGAGAAGAAATCACCGGTCAGGTTGACTACGATATTCCCGTTCCTGCTCACGCTGTCGGCACAATATTTATTCTGATAGAAAAAGGTGAACCTCCTTGATGAACTGCTGTATGAGACCAGTGCCTTGTCGATGGTTCCCACCCCCGTGTGCATGATATTCGAGTCAAGGTTTGCTTTTAGCAGGAGGTTGAAGGTATGGAACAGTCCTCTTTCGGTAAACACAATATCATCCGCTGTGTTAAGATCAGGGCCAAGGTCTTTTGCAGTGTTCTTCTTACATCCGGCGGCAGCCGAAAGTAATATAATTGCAAAGAGCAGCCATGCAGCTATAGTACCTCTGTGTACGGATTTTATCATTGCTTCCGCTCAAGGTTCTCATACGAGTATGAGAATCCAAGACTTTCATCTTCGCTGAAATCTTCGCGCGAAATAAGATCCCACTCTTCAAAATTGATGGCGGGGAAGAAAACGTCGCCTTCAAACGGTTTATGAACCCGGGTGAGATACAGGCGGCCGGCCAGGGGCAGGA
>JBAXBP010000159.1:0-8211 GCA_037141915.1 Bacteroidota bacterium
ACTGGGAACGCCTGTTGGTGCAATGGCCCTGTGTTTTGACATTCCTCTCACCATCATAGGAATGAAGGTCCTCGGACCAAGGTTCGGATTCAAAACGGTATTGGGTTTTTCCCTTACCGCAGTTTTCACCGACACCCTAACATTTATATGGGGGATTGAGCCCCTGGTCAAGGGAGACGCCCTGCTTTCATCTATTTTCGGAGGTTTTCTCTGCGGATTAGGACTGGCGCTTATCTTCAAATCAAAAGCAACATCCGGCGGGAGCGATATTGTGGCAGCCATCATAGCCAAATACACCAAACTTCCCATCGGGCAGCTGATGATCATGGTTGATTCTGTTATTGTTCTGTTCGGTTTTTTTATCTTTCAGGACTGGAAGATCCCGCTGTATTCCTGGATTGTGATCTTTATTACAGGGAAAGTGATCGACGGCGTTCTCGAAGGGATCAATTATGAGAAGAGCCTGTTCATTATTTCCGAAAAGCACGAGGAAATCAGGGATATTATCATCAATGAACTGAACAGGGGCGGTACAATACTTGATGGCCACGGCATGTTCAACATGGCCGACCGCAAGGTCATATTTACAGTGGTTAGCCGCAGAGAGCTTATCATCCTGGAGGAATTCATCCACCAGATAGACCCCAAGGCATTCTTAACAGTCATAGATGCCTCGGAAATCCTTGGGGAAGGATTCAAATCACTGAAGGAGAAAGTCGCAGATTGATGGACAATGTACCATGTACCATGTACATTCACATTATTTCCTGAACAGTTTCATGATGTCATTCCCGTTCGCAAAGATCAGAAGACCGAAAAGAAGCACCATTCCCACGATCTGGGCATATTCCATGAACTTATCGCTTGGCTTGCGCCTGAAGATTATCTCGTAAAGCAGGAACATCACATGACCTCCGTCCAGCGCCGGTATAGGCAATACATTCAGTACCGCGAGCATAATGGATAAGAATGCTGTGAGGTGCCAGAATGCCTGCCAGTCCCAGGTGGATGGGAAAATGGAGCCTATAGCAATAAAACCTCCAACCGATTCATAAGCTTTCTCCTGTGAGAACAGCAATTTGATCGATTTCACATAATTTCCCACTCCCTGAAAAGCTTTGACGACCCCGGCAGGGATTGCAGTCAGCCCTTTGAAGGATTTCGTCCTGAATTGCAGGTAATCTGTGGGAGGCTTCGAATAAACCCCTATCAGGCCTGTGGAGGGTACGTTTAATCTCATTCTCAGAGTGTCGTTACCCCTGAGGACCATCACGCTGATTTCCTTGTTTTTGTATTGCTGTATAGCTTTCCTGAATTCCCCGAAGAAGGGGTAAAGTGTGTCGTTGATCCCTATGATCCTGTCATTTTTCAGTATCCCGGCTTTCCTTGCAGGGGCTCCGGCATTTAATTCGGCAACCACAAAGGGAATGCGGAATGAAAGAAAATCGCTTGACTGGTATTTCATAAGCTTACTGAGGGAGCCGTCAGGAATCACGATATTGACTTTTTGGCCGTCGCGTATCACCTGTATCGTTTTGGCTTCTTCAAGCACCAGTGTTTTGGGGATGGCTACAAAGTCTTCCACAACCTTATTATCAATCGAAATAATATTATCGCCGTTCCTCAATCCCATCTGGTAACCTGTTGAATCAACAGCTATCCCGTACTTCAGGGCGGAAGTGGGCAGGTATTGTTCGCCCCAGACCATTAGCATGATAATGTAAATGGCAATTGCAAGGAGCAAATTCACAGTTACCCCTCCCAGCATGATGATAAGGCGCTGCCAGGCAGGTTTTGACCTGAACTCCCATGGCTGGGGAGGCTGTTTCATCTGCTCTTTATCCATCGATTCATCGATCATCCCGGAGATCTTCACATAACCTCCAAGAGGAAGCCAGCCAACGCCGTATTCAGTTTCACCTTTTTTTATTTTGAACAGTGAGAACCAGGGATCGAAAAAGAGGTAAAATTTTTCAACCCTTGTCTTGAACACTTTTGCGGCGATAAAATGCCCCATCTCATGAAAAATGACAAGTATTGACAAGCTTAGGAGCAGCTGAACGATTTTGACAAATATTTCCATTAATTTTTTTCTTTATGATTTTGAATGTTGATTATAAATTCTTCGGCTTTCCTTATCGATTCCTTGTGTGTTTCAACATAATCCTCATAGGAAGGCTTTTTGATGCCGGGAACAGTATTTATGCAGTGTTCTATCACATCAGGCATTTCAAGGAACCGTATCCTGTCGTTGAGGAAGGCATAAACGGCAGCCTCATTGGCGGCATTCAGGACACAGGGCATATTCCCGCCTTCTTCAAGTGCACGATATGCAAGATCAAGGTTTCGGAACAGATCTTTATCGGGTTTTTCAAAAGTAAGCTGGGGATAATCAATAAAAGAGAACCTGGGGAAGTCTGATTCAAGCCTCCCGGGAAATCCAAGGGCATATAGGATAGGAAGCCTCATATCGGGCAATCCCATCTGGGCCTTTATGGACCCATCGGCGAACTGGACCATGCTGTGAATGATTGACTGCGGATGGATTATCACATCGATCTGGTCCGGCCGCAGGCCGAAAAGCCAACGGGCTTCTATGACCTCGAGACCTTTGTTCATCATTGAAGCCGAATCGATTGTAATTTTATTCCCCATCTTCCAGTTCGGATGTTTCAGGGCGGCTTCCTTGCCGACTTCATTAAGGTATTCCCTGGTCTTCCCTCTGAAAGGTCCTCCTGAAGCAGTGAGATATACTTTTTCAACGGTCCGGGGATCCTCGCCTGCAAGACATTGAAAGATTGCTGAATGTTCAGAATCAACAGGGATAAGCATGACATTCATTTCAATTGCTTTTTTCGTCACGAGGTCCCCTGCAATGACCAGTGTTTCCTTATTCGCGAGGGCAATATGTTTACTGTATTCTATCGCCCTGAGTGTAGGCCTTAACCCGGCATATCCCACGAGTGCGCTTACGACCAGGTCAATACTGTCGAGCTCCATCACCTGGGTAATTGAATCTTCGCCCGAGAAAACCTTAACCGGTAAAGACTTCAGCGCTTCCGCCACTTTGGTATAGCAGGCAGGGTTTCCGATTACAACAACATTGGGATTGAATTCGAAAGCCTGCCTGATAAGAATGTCACAGTTATTCTGGGCGGTAAGCACCTCCACCTCGAAAAGGTCAGGGTTAGACCTGATCACATCAAGGGTCTGACGGCCGATAGAGCCGGTTGATCCCAGAAGAGCGATGCGTTTTTTCAGAAAAGCAGTGTCTCCCATTTAAAAGGAAATATAATCTTTAGGGTTAACGGGCTTCCCCTCATACCAGAGCTCAAAATGAAGATGGGGTCCCGTGGTGAACTCCCCAGTCTCACCAATGATTGCGACAGGTTCGCCTGCATTGACGTACTCCCCTTCTTTAACGATGATCGCCGAGTTGTGTTTATAGATGCTGACAATATTCTGGGAATGCTGTATTGCAACAACATAGCCAGTCTCAAGCGTCCAGTTGGCAAAAATAACAGTACCGTCAAGAACTGATTTTATAGCTTCATTTTCCTTGGCAACGATGTCTACTGCAAAATGCCCTTTTGCGGCGTCAAAACCATTGGTGATCACCCCCTTTAAAGGTGTGAAAAAAAGCACACCCCCTATCGACCCCTTCCCTGCGGAAGTGACCTCCCCTGGTTCAGCTTTATATAAATTGTACTTCGCCCTGCTCTCGACATCGACCCTTAAAAGAGAATCCTCAGCCGATCTTTTAAGCCGGATATCACTGTATTTATGAACTGTATCCCTGTCAACAGGCCTGTTCTCCGACAGGTCTTTCCCGTTTATCACGTCACGCAGGTTCTGGAAGTACCTGTTCTTCCGTACAAGAGCTTTTTCTATGGAATCTGTTTTCAGGTTCAGTTCATAGAGTTTTTTCTGAAGGCCAACGCTTGAATAGCCCGGTATATACTCCCTCAGAGGGGTGAATGCTATAAGGATGGATGTTAAAAAGATCAGGAGAATGGTCAGCGTCCCCAGGGCAATGAACACATTCAGGCGGGAAAGCCTGAATGTGAACCTCTCTTCGAGAGTCTCATCATTCATGAAAACCAGACGGTACTTATACTTTAACCTGTCCTTCCAGCTTGGTTTCTTTTTTTCTCCTTTTTGCGAGGCCATCCTATTTCACCTGAACTCTATGCTTAACGGCTGCAAATATCGTAAAATTATACTAATTTTGCGGTTTAACAGTTATACCTATATTAATTACCAAGGATTTGATCTCGACGAAGAAATACACCCTCGCCGGAATTTTTTTATTGCTCGCCGGTATATTTTTTTTCAGCGCATGCTCTACCAAGAAAAATACCTGGACAAGGAGAGCATACCATAACCTTACTGCGCATTATAATGTCTACTGGAATGGCATGGACCTGATGCGGCAGGGCATCAAGGATTATGACGCACAGATGAAAGACAACTTTTCACTGGTCATCCCGGTATATAACTTCGGGGATAAAACAGGGAACAAAGCAGCACAGTTTTCGGATAATGCGATCAAAAAGGCTTCAAAGACAATACAAAAACATTCCATGTATTTCAATCACAAGGAATACTGTAAATGGATTGACGATTCGTACATGCTTATCGGGAAAGCATATTTTTACAAGAAGGACTACCCTATGGCCCGACGAACTTTTGAGTTCGTTATTAAAACATACAACGATAACGACATTAAATACGACGGGATGTACTGGCAGGCCATGGCCAACATACAACTCGGCGATTACAACCGTGCCGAGTCAATGCTCGATATGTTGCTTAACAGGATTAACAAAGGTGAAGCCCCGGCCAAATATGAACTGGGTGTCAACCTTGCCTACGCAAATTCCTTTATTCTCCAGAAAAATTATGATGCCGCTCTGCCCTACCTGCACAGAGCTCTTGAGCTGAAGCTAAAAGTAAAAGTAAAAACCAGGCTTTATTTCATCCTCGGGCAGATATACCAGAAGCAGGAAGATCCCGACAGGGCGGCAGCCATGTATACCGAGGTACTGAAGCATTCCACTGCCTATGAGATGGAATTCAACGCGAAAATAAACCTGGCCCAGTGTTATACCGCCAAGTCAAACGACCGGGATTATATCGTCAAAAAGCTGAAAAAGATGCTAAAAGACGAGAAGAACAAGGATTACCTTGACCAGATCTATTACGCCCTGGCACAGATATCCCTCACTGACAGAGACACTATCCAGTCCATTGATTATCTTACCCAATCGGTAGGCACCAGTAAAAACAACAACTACCAACGCTCAATTTCGGCCCTTCAGCTTGCCGATATTTATTTCTCTTTCCCCAATTATCCCAAGGCCCAGGCCTATTACGACAGCACCATGCAGTTCCTGCCTGCTGATTTTGCAAATTTTAAAGCCATCAAGAAAAAGACTGAAACCCTGACCGATCTTGTCAAGCAACTGCAGACCATACAGAAGGAAGACAGCCTGCAGAAACTTGCTGCAATGCCCGAAGACCAGAGGAACAAAGTGATCGACAGGCTGGTTTCAATTTATATTGCGGAAGAAGTCAAAAAGCAGCAGCAAGAGCAGACCAGGCAGCAAAACCAGATGTTCGCAACCCAGGAAGAATCGATGAACACAGTCTCAAGCCAGGGCCGTTGGTATTTTTATAATGCAGCCACCATGGCAAACGGATTTTCTGCTTTTGCCAAGAAATGGGGCAGAAGAAAATTTGAAGACAACTGGTTCCTGACCGATAAGGCCATAGCCGCTAACGTGAACACCGAGCCCCCTGTAGATACTGCCAAAGCAGCAGGCTCAGAAGGCGGGGATACTACGAAAATAAAAAAGCCGGAACAGAGATCCACCAACCCAAAAGACAGGAAATATTACAGCCAGGATATTCCCCTGACAACAGTAAAGCTTACTGCTTCGAATAAAAAAGTCATGGATGCTTATTATAAGGCAGGCTTTATATACATTGAAGGTCTGAATGATTACGGGCATTCTGTCGATTGCTTTGAAACCCTGGTCAGGAGATATCCTGATTTTCCCCGTAAGGCCCAGACGTACTATGAACTTTATACTTTGTACAAAGATTTGAAGAACGATCAGAAGGCCGATTATTACAGGACCCAGTTGCTTACCGGTTTTCCTGAAACTGATTATGCGAAAATGATGGTCAACCCGAATTACCTTCAGGAACTTGCATCCAAAAAATCAGAAATATCAAAATTGTACGAGATAACCTATAAAGCCTTCCAGAACCAGCAGTTTTATATGGTGATCAGTAATACTGCAGAGGCCCATGCGAAGTATACCAGTGATACTGCGCTGCTTCCCCGTTTCGACTACCTTCGCGCACTTTCACTTGGCAAAATTGAAGTGGCCGATTCAATGCTGGTTGCCCTGAACAAGATACAGCTGGAATACCCAGCCAGCCCTGTTGCAAATCTTGCCCAGGATGTCCTTAATTCCATTGCAAATGCATCCGGGATTGGATCACCGGCGGGCAAATCACCTGCCGACTCATCCCTCGCCATTTTAAAACAGGCAGAAAGCATATACAAGTTTGATTCAACGGCGGTGCATTTTTATGTAATGATTGTGAACAGCAGTAAAGTTGACATCAATGCACTGAAGATCAAGATCGCAGATTTTAACACCAAATTCCATGGACTGGAAAGTTATGAGGTGAACAGCCTGTTGTTTGACAATGCTGATGAAATGATCACCGTAAGTCCATTTGACGATGCACACGCTGCGATGCAATACTTAGCCAGCATACGTGACAGCAGGTATATCTTCACAAAACTTGAAGCATCAGGGGATTACAGTGATTTTGTGATTTCCGTCACAAATTATCCGGTTCTTTACAAGAACAAAGACATCCGAAAGTATCAGAAATTCTTTGAGAAAAATTATCCGTTAAAATAATTGACTATGACCAAGAACAGAGAACCAGAAATGCCTTCCATCAATATTATGGGACCAGGCACGGTTGTTACAGGTGACATCAGCGTAAACGGCGATTTCAGGGTTGACGGAACACTAACTGGAAATATCCAATGCAAAGGCAAAATTGTTGTGGGACAGACCGGCAGGATCGAAGGTGAGATCATCTGCCAGAGCGCCGACTTCTCAGGTGAAGTGAAAGCAACCGTAAAAGTCGCTGAGTTGCTTACCCTGAAAGAAACTGCAAAGTTCAGCGGCGATATATCCACCGGTAAGCTTGCCATTGAGCCTGGAGCAAAATTCTCAGGGACCTGCAAAATGGAGATTCCCGGTTCCGGAATTGTAAAGCCAATTTCGAATGAACCTGCAAAATGAACCGAAAAAGAGCCTGGCTGATTATGCTCGCTACTCGGGAATGGCTTTCCAGATGGCAGCAATCATTTTTGCCGGGGCTTTCGGAGGATTAAAACTGGATCAATGGCTTAAAACAAAACCGGCATTTACAATCACGCTGTCTGTAGGTTCTGTATTCCTGGCAATCTTTTATGTTACCAGGGACCTGCTTAAAAAAAAGTAATCATGAGATCGGAAATTTCAAAATATGCCAGGCGCTTGCTTCTACTGACTTTTGCAGCCGGGATAGTTTCCCTTGCGCTTTTTTTTGTTCTTCCCCATGCATGGATCTCTCCTTCACTGCCATTCCTGTTTGTTTTTTACTATGCCTGCAGCCTTATCTCATATATTCTCCTGGACAGGTCCGTCCAGAAAAGAATCAACCGCTTCATTTCAGTTTTCATGCTGACCACTGCAGTTAAACTGTTTCTATACCTGGCTGTAATGATCATTTATGCATTTGTAAACCGGAAAGATGCCATACCATTCCTGCTTAACTTTTTTTTCCTGTACCTCGTTTATACTGTATTTGAGGTTATACAAATCGTTTCACTGACAAATCCTGCATCTTCTGCGGATGAAAAAAGAAATTCCAGCTGAGCAGCAGATAATTCATCATTCTTTTATGACGTTTCCCAGTTCAGGGTCTGGGGCGGAATGCGTTTCGGCATCTTCAGGAAACATAAGAAAAATAATTCGTAACTTTGCCGGGGTTATAAGAAACCAGAATGGTTTATATCACACGAAAAGAGCATTTTAATTCAGCTCACAGGCTGTTCCGTCCTGAATATTCCGACGAAGAGAATCTCAGGGTTTTTGGCAAATGTTCCAACCCCCTATGGCACGGGCATAATTA
>JBAXBP010000160.1:0-8088 GCA_037141915.1 Bacteroidota bacterium
GGCAAGCGCATTGCCTATGGTTTTGCCAAGTACATGCGCGATGCCTTGCCCAATGCGACGTATATCGGCTTTACGGGTACTCCTATCGAAGGGACCGATGTGAACACGCCGGCGGTATTCGGCCAGTATGTCGATGTGTATGATATTGCTCAGGCGGTGGCGGATGGCGCTACGGTGCGTATCTATTATGAGAGCCGTTTGGCGAAGGTCAACCTGGATGAGGAGGGGAAACGGCTTATTCAGGAGTTTGACCAGGAGCTGGAACAGGATGATGAGATTACCGAAAAGCAAAAGGCTAAAGCTAAATGGACAAAATTGGAGGCCATTGTCGGCAATAGGGATAGGGTGAAGAATCTTGCCAAGGATATAGTTACTCATTTTGAGGCCCGGCGTTCGGTATTCGAGGGAAAAGCTCTTATAGTTGCCATGAGCCGGCGTATCGCAGTGGATCTCTACAATGAGATTGTCGCAATCCGTCCGTCCTGGCATGATGAGGATCTTACAAAAGGAACGATCAAAGTGGTTATGACTTCGAGCAGTGCCGACGGACCGGTCATATCTAAACATCATACTTCAAAACAGCAACGCCGGAATTTATCCGACCGCATGAAAGATCCTAATGATCCTTTGCAGATTGTCATCGTTCGGGATATGTGGCTTACAGGTTTTGATGTGCCTTGTCTGCATACGATGTATATCGATAAGCCCATGCGTGGGCATACCCTGATGCAGGCTATTGCCAGGGTGAACAGGGTATTCAGGGATAAGCCGGGCGGACTGGTAGTTGATTACCTGGGCATCGCTTCTGATTTGAAGAAGGCATTGGCTTTCTATTCAGATTCCGGTGGGAAAGGCGATCCTGCTTTAAGCCAGGAACAGGCAGTTACTGCCATGCTGGAAAAACTGGAAGTGACTCAGCAGATGTTTGCCGAAGATAGTCAGACCCGAAAAGATATTTTAGTGGAAGAACCCCAGGCCTACTATCAGAACAGTTTAAAATTCAATTATAGGCGTTTCTTTACTGTTGATGCCAGGGAGAAATTATCCATTATCCTGCAGGCCGAAGAACATATCCTCGGATTACAGGAGGGTAAAGAGCGCTTTATTCGTGAAGTGGCCCTCCTCAGCCAAGCATTTGCCTTATCCGTTCCTCATGAGAAAGCAATGGTAATAAAGGACGAAATTGCTTTCTTTCAGGCAGTCAAATCCAGGCTTGTAAAATTTGAAGGAACGGGAACCGGTAAATCAGACATTGAGATTGAAACTGCCATCAAGCAGATAGTGGATGAGGCTTTGACTTCTGATAAAGTGATTGATATTTTTGATGCTGCCGGTATTAAAAAACCAGATATTTCGATACTTTCCGATGATTTCCTCCTCGAAGTCAAAGGCATGAAACATCAGAACCTTGCCCTTGAGCTTCTCAAGAAGGTCCTGAATAACGAAATCAAGACCAGGGCCAGAACGAACCTGGTAAAGAGCCGGGCCTTGCTCGAGATGCTTGAATCATCCATAAAACGCTATCAGAATAACCTGCTTTCAACGGCAGAAATCATCCAGGAACTGATCAACATCGCCAAAGAAATCAAAGAATCCGACGCGGAAGGGGAGAGGCTGGGCTTAACAATCGATGAAGTCGCCTTTTACAATGCCCTTGAAACAAACGACAGCGCAGTAGCCGTTCTGGGCGACGAAACTCTGAAGCATATAGCCCATGAAATCGCCGAAAAAGTCAGATCAAATGCCACCATCGACTGGACCATCCGCGAAAGCGCCCGTGCAAAACTCATGGTACTCGTAAAGCGAACTCTCTCCAAATACGGCTATCCCCCCGATAAACAACAGAAAGCGATTGATACCGTGCTTAAACAAGCTGAATTGATGGCCGACTTTTGGACAAACTGAAAATGTAAAAAAGATGTTGGAATGATTAACTTGCCAAATCAGTTAGGGTGTGATTCCCTCTATGTCTTTTTACCTTTTTTAGAATGAATGTTTTTTGATTCGTTTTGCGGATTCTCATTCTTTTTTCCTGCACTAATTTTTTTTGAAAGGATTAAATCACTTGGGTTCACAAGCGGAATGATAAATTGTCCAAAGAAGGTACCAGCTGTTCTTGAAGCTAACATTCCCCTGGTTGATGAAATGGCAATGCTTACAAAAGTTGTTTCCAATGGCTCATCCATTCGGAAGTCATTAGGATTAGTAACTTTAAAAATCTGTTTCAGATCAAGAACTTTAAATTCTGTATATGTTGCAAACTTTAATAGTTCAATATTATGAGATTCATCGATCTTTTTAAGATACGCAACATCCAGTTGCACCCCGAAAATATCATTGTCAAGGTTCCATCTATAATTTACATTTATCCCAACTTCGACTTGTTCAACTTTTTGTTCCTTTATAATCTCGATTGGTTCGGTATAGCTTAAGCCCAATTCTTTTAATTGGATTATTTGAAAATTAACAGGTCCCGTTGCCATATTCAATGGATTATAATCAATAGTTAACTGCTTGACACCATTCACTTTTAACGATATATTTTTCGTTTAAAGTTGTTGTATTAAGTTGAGAAGATGATTTTTCTATGAGTCTTTGGTTAGTGGTAACTTTCCAGCTTTTTACATTGTATCCTTCCTTGGTATTTGTGATTAATTCTTCTAAATCTTCAAATTCGACCTTAGGGACTTTGCCGATTGCCAAAGAAAGATCTACAAAAGTTGCAATTCTGTGATTAAATTCTCCATTTAGAACTTGACTTATGTATCCTTTAGTAACACCAAGTTTATCAGCAAGTTGACTTCTGTTTAAATTATTTTTACTCATATATTCGTCAACATACTTGAATAAATCCAATTGAATATTGGCAATCCAGTATCCGCGGCTGCGCATTAATTCTTCTTGTGATTTCATAAGCCCTCCTACTTATTTCTGGATAGATTTGATGTATTCTATCTTTATCTGCCTTAAATGATTAATATCTGCTTTTTGTCCTTTTGGATCTTTCAATGCTCCAAGAACAAGGATCTTCCCAAACTTCTCACGTTTGAATAAATATATCCTGATCTTTTTTACGCTGATTTCATAATCTTTTGTTGGGTCGCTTTTCTTTCTTCCTTTGAGTTCTTTAAATAATTTCTGAGGGATTGGTTCACCCTTGGCCATTTTTTCAATGATAACCTGAATTTTATCCAGGTCCTCTTCATAATTGCCTTCTTTCTTTATTTTTTCCCAGAATTCATCTATAAAGCATTTCCCATTGACCCTTAGTTTGTAGAATTTCTCTTTTGGGCCTTCAATCTCTAATTCTTCTGCAAATTTATACATAATGTTTAGAAAATGCTAAACTATTTTTATAAAAAATGTTAATAAAACATAAATCAGTTTATAAAATTAGTAAAAAATATAGCTAAAAAACAGATTGTGAATAACTTGATAAAAAGTTTTAAACCTCGTATGAGTTATTTTGAATCATACGGACTAGTTTTATAGTCATTGCAAATATATGATTATGAATGTATCAGAGTTTATCAATAAAAAACAAGGACAATTCTTAAAGGGTAAGCCGATTAAAACAAAAGATATTAGCCGCAAAGGGTTTCGCTATTGGTTAATTGAGGCAGTTACCTTTATGAAACAATCCGATACTGCAAATAAGATATTTGTTATAGAACGGATGAAAATGATTTCTCAAGATCCAGGTTGTATTACAAAAAGGCCACGAGGTTATTCTCAATATAGAATTGGGTATTATGTAATTGGACAAATTGGTAATAAAAAAGGTAAATGGACCTGGGGTCAGTACTGCCCACACATACCATTGGATGATTTTTGGTTGCTAATTGAGAAGGCCACACGAGAAGGTACAATTTTGCAAAATAATCCCTCCGCAACCGCTTAATCCTTCAGTCATTCCAGGTTCCGCTCTATTCGTCGCAAGCTCCTCATGGCTCCACCTGTCATTCCTTCAGGCTTAGCCGTTGCTTCAGACTCTTCAAAATGGTATACACCCAGCGCTCGTTCCTCGCGCCCGGTGTATAAATTTAATCATTGGAAGTACGAGTACCGGTCTATATTAACATAATATGCTATTATAGTACTGCCGCTGCTGGCCTATCCCGGCTTTGAGCAACGCCGTCAAATGTACGGCAACCGCAATGGGCTGAAGCCCACCCCCTCTAATTTTAGAAATCCCTGCCCACAGCGTTTGCCTTTTCATTTAACGGCATTGGTTTTTCCCTGTGTCAGTCCTATAATCACATTATGTTAAATATCCCGGTTAGCCGGACGAGAAGTTAGAGAATACAATTCGCCAACATCCACCTGTTAGAAAAGATATGCGCCGTATTTTCGCCTCAAAATGGTCAGTGCACTTTCAGTTTTTGTGCTTTGCTTCGCAAAACGAGCAAAAACTTCAAGCGCACTGTATCTTGGTATTTTCGGCGAAATACAGCGCATTTTTCAAACCATCCATCTATTCGACAAAAAAAAATGAATTAAGATTGATTACACAAAGACCACCTTTGCATTCAGTTCAAAGTGTTATCCCCTATGAACAGATTTCTAGCATTTTAAGAAGGGATACGGATGTTGAAGTATTATCGCCAGCCTCTTAAGAAAAATTATTAAGGTATTATTATAAAGGTTGCCGATATTAATTTTAAGAGAGATTCGGATATCAAATCCCATTCATGATTATTGCTTGCAATTCTTAAATACAGTTTTAATATGTCTCATATTTTTACTTTTGCTTTCTCTTTAATGTCAAAACAGAGCCTTAAACAATCAGTCACAATTGTTTTGGCATCTTCAGGTGCAATACTTTTTTTTATTGAACCTTTTTCCAAAAATTTATGTGCATAAGATCCTCTTTCTTTTGCTAATAATTTTAATGAATTTAGCAATATTGGATCGCTCGAAATATCAATTGAAACAGGCATTAAAAGCTGTTTAATATATTTTAGTGATACACCGTGATTATTGAATACTTCTTTGCTAAACCTTTCTTTAATTTCTGCTAGTCTTAGTCTTATATAGTCGTATGAAGTAATAATCTCTATTTTGTCGTCATCTTCAGATTTTGATAAATATGCGTCTCCGTTTGCTTTAAAATGCATAAGTGAAACAAGTGATTCGGTAATTCTATGATGAGTAACAAAATTATCCACAGTTTTATCCATTACAATTATAGCTATTGTTTCTGTATACTCTTCAAAAGCTGCGTGTGATAGAATACAAAACGATTTTACATCATTGTTGTAGTCGGTTGGAGAAGACGTTTTATCAGCAATATACCTAGAAAGGTAGGTTATTTCTAGGTTTTTTATATAGCCTTCAGTGTCTGAATAAAGCCTATCAATTTCAGCCATGCTTAATTATATAAATGGATTAACGTCAATTTTACTTCCGAAAGCTTCATTAATAAGTTTTTGAAATTTAGTGAAACGAATTCTATAATTCTCGATATTTTTTGTCGACGCTTCTATTGAATTTCTAAATTCAAAATCATCTTGAGACAATTTAATGAATTTTTCCATAAAAGATTTTATTGTAGCTGCTGTTCTTAAACTTGGGTCTAAATGAATAAAATAAAATAATTGAACTTCGAGCAAAACCCTATTAAATCTCTTCTCAGGTTTACCGTCCGTAAATTTTCTTCCAATCATTGTGTAGTCACCATAAATATCTTTTAGTATTTCAATGGTTCTATTAATTTTTGCATATAAATTTTGTATTTCAGCCTCATATTTATTCCATTCTTTCGTTATTATACCCATTGAATTGTCTAAGAATGCTTTTAAATTGCCAGTATATGATTTGCTAAATAGAATCATAGAAAAGCAGCGAAGTAATACCTCAATATCTCTTAGTCTTTTATCAGGCTCTTCCAGTCTCATTATCCTATGAAGTGGCTGTAAATCATTTGTTGTAGAAATTAAGTAGTTTGCAAATTCCCCCCTATTTAGAACTTGTCTTAGTTCTTGAGTTGCTAATGGTGTGGAACCGGAGTTCAATCTGTAAAAAATATCATAGAGTACATCATTCTCTTTGAAGTTTGTGATAATTGTACATCTTAAAGAGGCATTCATAAATTGTCGGAAATCATCTGAAAAGGCAGGATTTCCCTCGAGTTCTGAATAAATATGTTTATTCAGTTTGGCTTTAACAGAAAGATCCATTAATGTCGGCTTGTCCCAGTAATTATATTTGTCAGGAGCGATAAAACCAGCAATGGTTAGTAGTCTTTGCTTACCATCAATTACAGAAAATGACTTTTTCTGCTTTGGATCTTCTGCCAACACAATTTCTGGAACTGGATAACCGATCAGTATGGATTCTATTAGTTTACTTCTTTTATGGTCAGTCCATACATTTCTCCTTTGATATTTAGGATTAAGATCAATGTTGCCGCCTTTTATTTGACTAAATATAGTTTCTATCGTCCAGTCCCTTGAATATACAACAATTTCAGAGGGATCAAAAGGTGTTATATCCTCGATAATCTCTTCATTGTCGGATGTAATTTCATCATCAAAATTTAATTTACTCATATGGTGTTTTTTTGATTGTCATTGTCTTCAATTGCTTGCTTAATATCTATGACAAGCGGTAGGTCAACTTTTCAAAGTATTATTTCTCTTCTATATTTCAGAACAAATTTCGCTGTCTTTTTCTCTAGCAATTAGTCCGATTAGTTTTTTTTAATTTGTTACTAAGTGCTTCTATTGATTAATGGCAAATTACAGTCACGCCTATAAGTAATGGCGGGCTTCGGAGTAAATCAGATTAAATGCTAAGATAATAAATTAAAGTGGAACACTTTTTCAAATTAGGAATATATGTGCAGTAGATTTCAATATTGCCTAAATACTATTTCATTTTTCTAATTCTCGTCACCCTCTTTTCCCCCAGTAGCCTGTCCATGCAGACATACCTGACAGCGTCAATAGCATGATTGAACTTATCCACCGGCTGATTCACTGTATTCCCGGCTGCATCTTCCTTCCACTTGTAGTTTTTTAGCTCCTTGATCAGGTTGATCGACCGTTTAGTCACCTTGATACGGAACCGTTTCATGATGTCAATGCCGGTTTGTATGCTTTCAGGTCCTTTATATGCTGCCCGGGCATTGAATCCTGATTGCCGGATTTCGAATATACTTTGAGGTTGGTTGTCGCAAATGATGTCATCTCCCCGGCTTATTTTCAGTTCTGCCAGATGATTTACTATGTCTTTATTTGTCAGTGCCCGTTGGTAAAGGAGTTCATCTGCCCAGATTTCCCCACCGAATAGCCCTACTTTCACAATCACGGTCGGATCATTGGTAAACCCGAAGTCCATTCCATAGGCCATCCATTTATAGCCGGTAGGGAAGAGGTCTGCCGTTTCCCAATTGGTAAATATCAATCCCTTAAGCTGGCCTATCTCTCCAAGTCCATAGATCCTCCAGTAATTTTCGTCTATTGTTTTCAGATGTTCAATCTCGTTGATCACTTCCTTGGGTAGTAACATGATATTATCCAGGTAGGTTGAATGTATATAAGTACAATCCGGCCTGGGAATCACCTGATCGTATAACCAATGCTCATCCATCGAGGGGTTGTAATCGATGAAGATTTGCTTCTCGGTACGGATTGACAGCTGGATCCAGTCTTCAAGGTTCAGCTCGTTGGCCTCATTCAGGAACAGATAGGTCCGTTTTGCCCCGCGTTTCTTCTGAGGCTGGTCAAGGCTCATGAATTCAAACAGATTTCCGTTCAGTTTGTAAGTATTCTCTGTCTTATTGTGATTCCGCTCGTCATAAAGATCATGTTCCTTTAGAATATCAAAGAAATCCCGCATTGCCGTTGCCCTCAGCGCCGGCAGACTCTTTCTTACGATGGATATCACCTGGTCCGTGGCTTCGAATGCCTTGACTAGTATCAGTAATTGTAATATGGAATACGTCTTCCCCGACCGGCTCCCTCCCTGGTTCACCACAATCTTAGTAGTAGCATTGTAGTTCCTCTCAAAAACACTCGATACCCGGACCTTTTTCTCCATCTACTTTTAATTTCGCTTTTCGCTTTTCGCTATTTCGCTTTTCCC
>JBAXBP010000161.1:0-8083 GCA_037141915.1 Bacteroidota bacterium
TCCATCGCCACTTCTGGTTCAATAGTACATGCGGTATGGGAGGACAACCGCGATGGAAACTATAATATATACTATAAAAACTCAATAGATGCCGGGTTAAGCTGGGGACCGGACACCCGGTTGACGTTTGCCACCGACACTTCAATGTCAGCACATATAGCACTATCCGATTCCGTGGTGCATGTTGCCTGGGAAGACCACCGCGACGGGAACTATGAAATATACTACAAGCGCAATCCAACAGGCAACATACCTGTTGGAATAGGGAATGATTCAGAAGCAGGCACCGGGCAGCAAATCAGCATTTATCCCAACCCGGTAGCCAATTTTGTTAGTGTGGAATTAAATAATAATCCGAACCCAAATGAAATACTCAGCATACGGAATCTTCTCGGGGAAGAATTATTAAGCATGCCGGTGCATTTTGGAAAAACCAGCATCGATGTTTCAAGCCTGAAAAACGGGATCTATTTTGTGGGAATAAAATCAGGCAATAAACTAGCGTCAGGTGCAAAGCTGATCATCCTGAAATAAACTGCCTGGTCATTATCGCGCACCGAACTTTTCATTTCGGTACTCCCCGGAAGGTTCAACAGGACTTTAAGTTCTTACCTGCAGGGATTATGAAAAATCCGTATAGCCAAGGCATTGCTTGTAATTTAATTCATAGCAACCGTGGAGTTGTCATATCCACCTAAAAAGCAAAACGCAAAATGGTTCAAATTGGAGGTCACAATTTGTGACCTCCAATTTTGCATCTTTAAAATATTTTCGGACCGGGTTGTATCACTTTTTACCGGATAGCGGATTAATATCTAAAATGATTACTGAAAGTCAAATCCTAATTCCTTGTTTTTCCGCTATCTTTGTAAAAAAATCAGGTATGACACAGGCGCTCATTACTACGGAAACTACAGATGAGATGAAAAAAATCCTGGAGTTGTTCAGAAAAAACAAACTGAAATTCAGAGTTGTTTCCATTAAATCAAATCCTGCCGATACAAACGAAAAGATTGATCCGATAATGGATGATGAGTGGATTTTACCTGGCCGCCCGGCTAATGCTTCAGAAAGAAAAAGACATGCAGAAAGAATTTCCAGACAAAGAGGAGGGATTACGACTGAAGAATTGTTGAAGGAAATTGCATTATGGAGAGAAGTCAAATAATCTGGCAGGCCAAGGCAAAAAGATCACTCCTTTTTATTGAAAAGTATATCTCCACGGACAAACCGGAAGCAGCAGTTAAATTTGTCGATTCAATGGTTGAATTTGGTAACAACCTTGGTTCCTTTCATTCTTATGTTCAATGCCGCCATAAGTAATATGCAGCTAAAGGACTTGGTTGTATAAATTTTGAAAAAAACTATATTTTCTTTTATAGGGCCACAGCAACAAGGTTATATATTGTTGACATAATTCATGCCAGCCGTTTGAAATAGAAGGAGTTTGGGTTTATTCCCTGAACAAAACCTTCCCGTGGAACACTCCTTGCCGTGTTTCAATTGTAATGATGCCGACGCCCTGTAGTCCAGATGCAATATTCAGATCATTCCGGTTGAACGTGTATTCATGCTGACCGGCGCTTTCAAAAGAAATCAGCCTGGAACAAATGGTCCTGCCTGCAATATCGCTCACTAAAATTTTCACATCAGTAATCCCGGAAAGGGTTAAAAGTACCTTAAACTGATCCCTGCAGGGATTAGGATAGATATTTACAGCCAGGGCCTTGTTTTTAATCTCGTTGATGGCTACCGTTGAGCTGTCATATCCTCCTGAAAGGCAAAATACAGATCCGTCACGGCCTCCCACCATCAGTTCCCGGCTAAGGTCTCCAACGATATCAGGTATGGATGAAACCGCATCACAGGGATTAGCCTGGGGGACCGACGTAAACTGGTTGCCGTTCTTCCCGTTAAGGAAATAGGCTTTATTGTTGTTATACAAGGTGCCGACAGCTGCGTCGTTCACCCCGTCCCAGTTGAGGTCTCCCATATTGGTGAGGTTCCAGGCCTGGTCAGAGAGAGGTTTCTGCCAAAGGAAGGTGCCATTGAAGCCGTCGACAACAATTCCCACAGGGCCGCTGTGAGCGACAAGAAAATCAGGATGTCCGTCGTTATTCACATCACCCATGCTTTCAAACTTCAGGATGATATCAGTGGCCACATTAAGGGCTTTCACCTGCGCCCCGCTTACTGCATCCTCGAAATAAATAAGCCCGCCGAAGTCGCCCGAAGCAATGTCTTTGATGCCATCGTCTGTCACATCGTCAATCTGGATGAGGGCCCATGTGGATGAACCGGCAGGATTGAACTGCCATTTGATGGATCCGTCAACACCATCCATGCCAAAGACCCGGCCGTTTGCCTGGCTTGCATTGGTGGCACCTGCGACCACATCGGGTTTGCCATCCCCCGTGAAATCCTCAACCCCGATAACCGAAAATGCAGCGCCCTGGGTTGACCTGCTCCAGATGACCTGCCCGGTCTTGCCATCCAGGCAATACACCCTGTGAGGACCGGTATTGTTCCCGTCATCGCCTGCAGCAGCAAGCACATCCGGGAAGCCATCGTTGTTATAATCATATTTCGCATCGACCTGGTAAACCCAGCCACCACCTCCGTATTCATGGGTGTCGTGTTTCCAGAGTTGCTGACCGGTCTTCCCCGAGAGAGCGACTATGGACCTGTCTCCCCAGGCGGTTCCTACGATCACATCCTTATAACCATCGTTATTGATGTCATCAATAATGGCAATGGCATTTTCCTCGTAAACAGAGCCGGAATAAATAAGGGTTTCCCACATGACATCCGCAGTCACAGAAGCATTGCCGTTGAAGCAGCGGATATAGTCATCCTCCGAACCAATGATCACATCGGCAACGGAATCACCAGTGATATCCGGGATGGACCGTATGGATTTCGGACTGTTGTCGTATCCGTCGTTGATGAGGTAAGTCCAGAGTTCTGTCCCCATAGGGTAAAGCGTATCCACCCCCGTGCCGCTGAGACTGACAATAAAAGGGTTCTGAGTCGCATCATTTGAAACAATTCCCAGTGTCCCTGCATCCGCGCCGGCCCCGGTGGGGTGATACCACAAGCCGATCTTGGCCGTTTGAAGTGTAGGAATAGTCAAAGGCAGGGTGACACCCTGGTCAACAATAAAATGGTAATCCGACATGTTCAGGGCCGTGATGATCAGCGCCTGGTCCCCGTCGTTCTGCACCTGGAGGTACCAGCGGGAATATGCGCCCTTCCTGCGCTGATGCCAGTTGTAGGATGTTGTCTGAATGTTGATATGCGGTCCCGCAATGACTGCGTTACCCGTGAGAGTCACATTCACTGTGGGAGTGATCGGGTCATTTGAATTGATACCGACCTGTGTATTGAGAGGGCCGCCAGTCACCGGTGCATAAGTAAAAGGAATGTTAACCGAATTGCCCGGGCTGATGGTGGCTGGTGTGACAAAAGTCGTTGAAATCGGCTGTCCGCCTGGGATGCTGAGGCTGTTGATTACAAGGTTGGCCGATCCCGTGTTCTGTACCTGGCAGTTCCAGGTGGAGGAGTTGCCGACAGTGACGGTGCCATAATCATGAGAGGTGACAGGCACATGAATGACCGGAGTCCCGCTCCCGTTCATGTCGACCTTGTACAATGTGCTGTTGCCGCCCAGTTCACCGTCGCAGTACCAGAGATAAGTACCGTCGAAAACAACGCCCGACGGCTTGCCGCCCTGTGATGCATGGCTTTCGATAAGGGCGCCGGTATTCGTGACCTTATACAGCATGTTCCCGTAATAATCGGCGATCCAGAGATCGGCTCCCTGCATGCAGATGTCCCAGGGCTGGTTGTTCGGAGGGACGAACTGTGAAATAACAGCACCCGAACCGTCGACATGGTAAACCATTCCCGGATCAGGGTAGTAGGTGCAAACCCAGTAATTCCCGGCATCATAAGCCACCCCCGACATATAATGGTCGGGAAGGGTTATGGTTCCCACCTGTGCCCCGCCCATCGTAAACTCATTGATGTGGGCAGGTTGTGAAGAGCTGGAAGGCTGGGTGATATTGACAAGGTCGGGCGATTTATAGGTAAGTCCGTATGACTCGCTGAAGGTTCCCGTGCATTGCAGGCTGTAAGTCCCATTCGAAGGATCGAATTTGTACACCTGGTTCCCGTTCGACCAGTACATCCCGAAATAGATATAGGTTCCGTCCCAGGCCAGTCCCGAAGCTTTTCCCGGGATGCTGTATGAAGCCACGATAGACCAGGTGTTCGGGTTTTTGACTGCGGATGGATACTGGGCGGAGAGCCGGTGGGCTGCCGGACCGGCGCAAACAGCCAGTATGAGGCTGAATGCAAGAAAGCGTAAATGTTTTACCATAAGCCGTTGCAATTAAAAGCGATGAGATCATAAAGTTACGGTTTATTTATTTACGGAACTTCCCGAGGAGGTTTCGATTCACGGATTACGATTCGCGGTTCACGGAAATTATTATCTTTGCAGCCCGTTTTACAACTATACCAGCCCGGATGGCGGAATAGGTAGACGCGTTGGTCTCAAAAACCAATGAACGCAAGTTCGTGCCGGTTCGATTCCGGCTCCGGGTACTGATAACACTGATTAATAGATTGATAATCAGTAATATACAAAGAATCAAAAAGGTTTATGTAAGAAAAAATGTAAGAATTTTTGGCAGAAGGCTGGTGAAAACCGGCCTTTTGTGCTTTCTGTATAATCCCGTACAACCTGGAAGAAATGCCGGCTTTGACCAGCCTTCGCCGGGACGGCCTGACCATCTGATTTTATTGATTGCTAATATGGTAAAGTGGTCAATAAAAATTGGCAGAAGGTGGTCACTGATGCTGGCCTGTCCACTCGAGGTCTTATCAGGAATATTGTTTGAAGAGGTGTTTCGGGTGAGGGTTGATACAGCTATCTTCCTTTGTTTAAAGCCTCAATGATCATCTTTGCAGCATTCTCAATACCTGAAATCGAACTGTCGATGCTGAGATTATAAATTCCAATCTTGCCACGGGTCAGCTGCGTGTAATGTCTGCAATAATTCACCCTTTCCCTGTCAATCCTTGCCATTTCTTTGACTGCGTTCCCCGGACTGAGGCCATATTCATGAATGATCCTCTGCAGCCTGAATTCCTTTGGGGCATGAATAAATACAGTAAAACAGCCGGGATGCTCCTGCAGGATATGATCTGCGCAACGCCCGACAATCACACAGGAACCTTTCTCACTTATTTCCCATATGACCTTGCTCTGGGCCTCGAACAGGGTGTCAAGCGCTGACCTTTCCCCTTCCACGTAAGCATAATTCTGCTCGATCAGCTCGAACAGCAGGCTATGCTTTAATTTCTGTTCATGAGCTTTAACAAATTCGGGAGACAAATGGCCTTCCTTTGCCGAAAGGTCAATCAGCTCCTTATCATAAAAAGGGATATCCAGGGCTTTAGCCACGAGCTGACCGATCTCATGTCCGCCGCTGCCGAATTCCCGGGTGATGGTAATGATAAGATTCTTTTTAAGGTCTGCGGATGAGATCCTTCTCACCGTTACATCAGGTTCTTTTTCGCCAAGCAAGGGATCCAGGAATTTCAGCTTCCTGCAGTAGAGTCTCACCGTGGTACCTACCAGCAATGCCGCAGCTATTGTTCCCTCGCGTATGCCCCTGAGTTCGTGCAGAAAAATGAAAGAGCTGATGACCCCGATTGCAACCAGTGTGGAATCCAGCCCCACTTTCACCTTTCCGAATTCTACATGAAAGGTTTTGGAGATGGCCAGGCATAAACCCTCTCCGGCAAGGTAGATCACCTTCGCCTTCACCTGGAGATAAACACCCAGGGCAACCAATGCGATGCTCAGGATGCAAAACAGCCATTGGAGCAGGTAATTTGACATATGCACGTTCGAGGAAACAAGATAAAGGGCCAGATCGGTGAAAGCCCCGAAAACTATGGCTACCGGCAACTGCAGGAGTTGTATCCACTGGTAGTCCCTGCGCAGCAAAGCCATCTGCAAAAGAATGAAAATAATATTCAGGATCACCGTGAACATCCCCATCGTGAGAGGGAAAGCAAGGCTGTAAACATAGGGATTGCTTGACACAGGCGAAGTGCCAAGGTTTGCTTTAACCGACAGGGCGATGCCCAGGGTGAGAATGAATAGTCCTGTAAGCAATACCATGCTTCTTCTAAGCAGCCCTTCGGTTTTCATGATTACATTTCATAGTCATTTATCGCCCAAATGTAACAATAATGTGGAATAAACGCCGGCGTTGACCAGCCTTCGCCGGAACTGCCCGACCATCTCATTGTATTGATTGCGGTTATGATAAAGTGGTCAAAAAAACGACAGAAGGTGGTCACTGTTGCCTGCCGGCCCAGCGTCAGCATCAATTTCTTAAAACCATTGAGTTACAAAAAACGATTATTTGGTGATGTGTTTCTCGTTTATAGTGAATTCATTTATTAATAGCTTTACTGCACTTTACTTTTGCCTTAAAATTCATTTTATAAATAAATAGCGATGAAATCAAAAGTGAATCAAATCAGTAAGCTATCAGTTATATTGGTCGGTTTATTTCTCCTGAACCTTGTTTTTGCAGGGTGTTCGAAAAAAGACAGTACCGGTTCGGTGGATAATTTGCCAAATATCACGGGTTATCCGATTGTTGGCTCAAATCAAACAATGTCTTATGATACTTCCCGGATTATAGGTACACCTGTTCCCGGGCAGGCATATTACGGGCAGAATTCCAATTACCCCGGACATGTTCCTTCTTACACCAGCAACGGGGATGGTACGGTTACTGATAATGTCACCGGGCTGATGTGGCAGCAAACCGAGGATAGAAATGGTGATGGAGTGATTAATTTCTATGATAAGATAACCTGCAGCGAAGCATTAGCTGATGTTGCAACCTGCAATACAGGTGGTCATCATGATTGGCGGCTACCCACCATCAAGGAGCTTTATTCACTTGTAATGTCTAGCGGAACCGATATGAACCCACAATCCCCATCACCCCCCCTGCCTTATATCAATACAGATTATTTTGGTTTCGGTTACGGTGACACTAACTCACTTGCACATGGCGACCTGGGAAGAGAAAGACCCATCGATGCCCAGGTTGTAACATCTACATTATATGTAAGCACGACAATGAATGGAATTGAATGCATGTTCGGATATAATTTTGCGGATGGACGAATAAAAGCATATCCTACAACCCACACTGTTCCTGAGGATGGCCAGGCAAAACATTTTTATGTGTTATATGTTCGCGGCAATTCGAATTACGGAAAAAATAATTTTCAAGACAATGGAGACAGCACCGTCACTGATAATGCAACACGTCTTATGTGGGCAAAGAATGACAGCCATGGCGGAATGAACTGGGAGGCAGCTCTTGCCTGGGTACAAACAAAGAACCAGGCAAATTATTGCGGACATAACGACTGGCGTTTACCGGATATTAAAGAATTACACAGTATTGTTGATTATACACGCTCCCCTGCAACAACCAATTCAGCAGCTATTGATCCGGTTTTTAATTGCACCGGGATTATCAACGAAGGTGGCAGTGCTGATTTTCCCTGGTACTGGAGCAGTACTACTTTTTGTGAGGGATCAACTGCAAATGGAGCATCTGCCTGCTATATATGTTTCGGAAGGGCAATGGGTTATTTCTTTGGATTCTGGCTTGATGTTCACGGGGCCGGAGCTCAGCGTTCCGATCCTAAAGGGGGAAGCCTCAGTTCTTTTACTCATGTGGGAAACGGATACTACAATCCTCAGGCTCCACAGGGCGATGCAGTAAGGATTTTCAATTACGTGCGTTTGGTAAGAAATGTAACCACATCCAAATAAATGCGACCACTGAAATCAAATTATTGGAAGATGAGATGCAACACAAGATTAATGATTGTAATCCTCGCATTGATTACCGTTATCAATTACGGGAATGCACAAACTAATGCCGCCATAACCAGCAAGAATGGTTTAGTAAGCAGCCGGGAAAAAGTAGAAATGCTTTTCCCCGGAGGCAAAACAAAGGCACTGATTTTGAGC
>JBAXBP010000162.1:0-8036 GCA_037141915.1 Bacteroidota bacterium
GAACCCTGGTAACACCCATTGATCTGGGTTCAGTCGCCAGCGGGCTCTACACCGTCGTCCTCCGTAATACCGACAACCAGGTAATACGCAAAGTTCTGATCAATAAATAAGGTTGATTTGGTTAGTGTGCATAACAGGCTGTTCCGAAAGGGCAGCCTGTTTGCTTTTACACTTTCGATATCGCTCATTTGATTTTATTCCAGAGGAATCTGGCACCGCTGCTGATAAACCATACCTGGCTGACCTCATCTTTGCCATTTGAAATAAACTCAAACTGTTTGTCCTGGCCATCGCTGTAAAAGAATTTATTGCCTGATTCAGGTATTAACTCTAAATCGGGATGTCCTTCGTATCCCCGGTAAAGCTTTCCGTCCCGGGTAAAAATTTTAAAGGTCAAATCATAGTCATAAATCTTTCCAACCCAGGTTCCGACATACTTATTAAATAATTCCGGATCTGGTATAATTGGTAGATGTTTGTATGGCATTTGCACATCTTTACCAAAGATCATTGCCGATAGAGGCTCAGCCACTGCATCGGGACCTTCTTCATTATTCTGTAAAACAACAATGCATATCCCGTCATCGGCGAATTTATAAACAGTTGATTTGAATCCCTGGGTGTAACCCCGGGTGTAATACCGTTTATGAGTCAGGAATGTATCCACCTGAACTCCATAACCTTCATGATACCAGTAAGGATCAATCGCCTGGGGAAACGTATTGGCCGGGTCTTCATTTTTTTTCTCCCGCGCAATAGCATATCCGTATTGAGTGAACATTTTTTTCTTTGATGCCACGTTTAAGATCAAATCTCCGTCCAAAGCTTTTTCAAACTTGAACAGATCTTCAACTGTTGAATATATGGAACCAACAGCAAACAAGGTCCCCGGCCGGTAATTCTCATCAAATGCATTTACAGGACCACCCGGTGAAAACAAGTAGCCTTTTGCCCGTTTTCGCAGAATGGTATCGTACCTGTCAATCCCGGTATTCCCCATTCCCGCGACCTTGAAAATATGGTCAGTGAGATACTTCTCATAGCTCACTCCTGCGCATTTCTCTATGATAAGTCCTAACAGGAAATATCCCGTATTACTATACCCTATATCTTTCCCCGGCAGGAAATAAAAGAGTTGTCTTTTCATCATGGCGACCATTGAATCTTTTGAAATGGAAAGCGGCAGAATATTCCTGAACTGATCAAGTTCATAATAATCCTGGATTCCTGATGAATGTGTGAGGAGCATATGCATTGTCACCGTATCTCCATAAGGAAACCCGGAAAAATATTTGCTGAGTTTATCATCCAGACCTAATTTGCCTTGTTCTTTCAATTGAAGAATGGCAACAGCTGTGAATTGTTTGGTATTGGAAGCAATACGGAATTTGGTATCGGCTGTATTTGCAATATTCCATTCCCTGTCGGCAATTCCGTAGCCTTCCTGCAATATTATACTGTCGTTCTTTGATACAAGAACAGCGCCACTGAAGTTGAAGTAGTTCGTTTTAGCCTGTATGTACTTGTCAAGGCGCTCTGTAAGATCTTTTTGTCCGATTGCCTGATGAGTAAAGAGAAATGAAAGAATAATGCCAAAAAGGATTGAATTAATTCTCATGGAAGGTGTTTATGCACAAACGCTTTTTATTCTTTCCAATTGTTGTTTTCAAACACATGCACATGATTTCATCGATTTTCGCTATTTATTGGCACCAATAGTTTATTTCATTGGTGTGCTCATTCACTCATGTCAACTTCTATTTTTTTCGGGTATTCGTGATTGCTTCGCAATACGTCTTAGGCGAACGCTTTTCGCTTTTCGCTTTTCGTCTTTCGCTTTTCGCTTCTTTCTTTTACCTTTGCACCCTAACAAACCGAATCCGGAGTTTATGAAAAAATCCCGTGTTTTTCTCCTGGCATTAATCCTGATGCCTTTTCTCTCTTTCTCGCAGATCCTAGAACCGGTAAAATGGACTTTTAAAGTCGAACAGACAAAGCCGGGCGAAGCTACACTTCTGATGATTTCGAATTCCGACAGAGGATGGCATACTTATTCCCAGGAAGTCATCCCCGACGGACCTGTTCCCACTGAGTTCACTTTTACCAAGAGCCCCGATTATGAACTCATTGGTAAAGTTATCGAACCCAAAGGTGTAAAGGAGAACGACATCCAGATGAAAATGGTCCTGACCTTTTTCCCCGACAAGGCTATCTTCAGGCAGAAAATAAAAGTCCTTGGCAAAAAAGATTTTACCATTAAAGGCAGTGTTTATTTCATGTGCTGCAACGACCGTTCATGCGTTGCTCCCACTGATGTAGAGTTTGAATTTGCTCTCAAAGGGAATCCGGGAGCCGCAGCCCAGCCTCAGGAGGCAGCCAATAATCCTGCTCAAAAGGTTAATACAGCCGCAGCTGCTGCAACCGCAGGTAAGCCCGCAGCCGACACGGCCAAACCAACTGCAGTAAAATCCTGCTGCAACACAAAACAGGACAGCGCAAAAATCGCTCTGATAAGCACAGTGCCGGCTGGAACCGAGAAAAACAAATCCCTTCTCTTTTTCTTCCTGATCAGTTTCCTGGCAGGACTGGCCGCGATCGTAACCCCCTGCGTATTCCCGATGATCCCCATGACCGTTACTTTTTTTATGAAAGGCAGTGAAAACAAACGGAAAGGACGCATGCAGGCTATTGTTTACGGGCTTTCCATTGTCATTATCTATACAGTCATAGGAACGGTAGTTGCAGTTACACTTGGCGCCAATTTCGCCAACTTCCTCAGCACACACTGGATCCCCAATGTTTTTTTCTTCCTGATATTTATGGTATTTGCCGCATCCTTCCTGGGTATGTTCGAGATCACCCTGCCGAGTTGGCTGGTCAACAAAGCCGACGCCCAGGCCGATAAAGGAGGTTATACCGGTGCATTTTTCATGGCCTTCACCCTTGTTCTGGTTTCATTTTCCTGCACGGGGCCTATAGTAGGGGCTATCCTGGTTCAGTCGGCCAGCGGCGAAATCCTGAAACCAATTGTCGGTATGCTTGGATTCTCACTGGCTTTTGCCCTCCCCTTCGGTCTTTTTGCTTTCTTCCCATCCTGGCTGGCAGGCCTTCCCAAATCAGGCGGCTGGCTCAACTCGGTCAAAGTCGTGCTGGGCTTCATTGAAATAGCCCTTGGTCTCAAATTCCTTAGCATTGCCGACCAGACATACCACTGGCATATTCTCGACAGGGAAGTATATCTTGCCATGTGGATCGTCACCTTCACACTGATGGGGTTCTACCTGCTGGGCAAACTCAAATTCAATCACGATTCCGATCTGCCTTTTATAAGCGTGCCGAGGCTTTTGCTTGCGATCATCACCTTTTCGTTTGTAATCTACATGGTCCCCGGGATGTTCGGCGCTCCGTTGAAAGCATTATCAGGATATCTTCCCCCTGAAACCTCACTCGATTTTGACCTCACCAGGATCATACGCGAGGAAGTCAAAACATTCTCAGGCAGCGGAGGCGGCGGAAGCACCCCGTCCACCTTATGCGAAAAACCAAGGTACGGCGACTTCCTCAAGCTCCCCCATGGCCTTGACGGCTATTTCGATTATAAACAGGGCCTGAACTGTGCCAAAAAAATGAACAAACCTCTGTTCATCGACTTCACCGGCCATGGTTGCGTGAACTGCCGCGAAATGGAAGCCAATGTCTGGTCTGCCCCCCCTGTACTTCAGAGGTTGCGTGAAAAATTTATTGTTACTGCACTGTATGTGGATGACAAAACCGAAGTCCCCGAGAATGAATGGGTTACAAGCAAGTACGACGGCAAGGTTAAAAAATCCATTGGGAAGATCTATGCCGACCTGCAGATCTCAAGGTATAATATCAACTCCCAGCCGTACTACGTCCTGCTGGATACTTCCGGAAACCTGCTTGCCCCGCCCCGTGCCTACAACCTTAACGTGGATGAATTCATAAAATGGATGGACGGAGGACTGGCCAATTTTCAGAAAGAGCAGAAGAAGTAGGGAACTTCGAATATCGAATATTGAACATTGAATGTTGACCTGATTTCTCCACTTCGCTATCTCGCTACTTCGCTACTTCGCTATTTCGCTATTTAATTATCTTTGCCTGAATATCTAGTTTAGCAAACGTATGGATCAATTTTCATATCTCAATACTCTGGACAATGCCGTGATGGAGGAACTCATTGAGAAATACCGCAAAGACCCTGCATCAATTGATGAATCATGGCGGAAGTTCTTTGAAGGCTTTGAATTCTGCCAAAAAAATTACAAAGCCGAAGAAGGGGAGGCATTTTTATATCCCAATGAATTCAAGGTCATGAACCTTATTATTGCATACCGGCAAAGGGGACATCTGTTTACCAAGACAAACCCGGTGAGGACCCGGCGTAAATACTCCCCTACCCTTGACATTGAGAATTTCGGACTTGGCAAAGAGGACCTTGTAAAACATTTCCAGGCAGGGAAAGAGCTCGGGCTTGGCAATGCAAAACTCAGTGACATCATCGCCCATCTTCAGCAAACCTATTGTGAATCCATCGGGATTGAATATTATTATATCCGCAGACCTGAGGTAGTCGAATGGTTCATTTCCAAAATGGAACCTGTGAAGAATACCCCGGTATTTTCAATTGAAGAAAAAGGATATATTCTCAGGAAACTTGCCCAGGCGGTTCTGATGGAGAAATTCATCCACAAAAAATTTCCGGGGCAAAAAAGTTTTTCGCTTGAAGGCGTCGAATCACTGATCCCGGCCCTGGCTGCCGTGATCATGAAAGGGGCCGGACTTGGCGTTAAAGAATTCATACTTGGAATGGCCCACAGGGGAAGGCTGAACGTTCTCGGTAACATCATGAACAAACCCTTTGAGCAGATCTTCTCGGAATTTGAAGGCAAAGAATACAGTGATGATGAATTGCTGGGAGATGTCAAGTATCACCTGGGCTATTCTACAACGGTTGTTGAAGGAGAAAGCGGTGAGATCAACCTCACTCTCTGCCCTAATCCCTCTCACCTCGAAGCCGTGGATCCAATTGTTGAAGGGCTTTCACGCGGCCGTATCGACCGTCATTATTCCGGCGACAACTCCAAAGTTGTGCCTGTTCTGATACATGGTGATGCATCTATATCGGGCCAGGGCATTGTATATGAAACGACCCAGATGGCCGACCTTGAAGCCTACAAGACCGGCGGCACCATCCACCTGGTCACCAATAACCAGATAGGCTTCACTACCAATTACCTCGACGGCAGGTCGAGCGTATATTGCACCGACGTGGCCAAAACCATACAGTCACCGGTATTCCATGTGAATGCCGACGATGTAGAAGCCGTTGTTTATACAGTAAGGCTGGCCATGGAATTCCGAAACCATTTTCACAAGGATGTATTTATCGACCTCCTGGGCTACCGCAAATACGGTCATAACGAAAGTGATGAACCCCGGTTTACCCAGCCGATCCTGTACAAGATCATTGAGAAACATCCTGACCCCCTGGAGATCTATATCAGCAAACTTGAAGAAGAAGGAACTGCTTTAAAGTTAGGTATTGACGATATCAGGAATGAGATTAATTTATCGCTTGAAAAAGCATTCCAGGCATCCAAGACCATTGAAAAGGCTGATATCACACCTTTTCTCGGGCAGGTCTGGAAAGACATCCGCAGGGCCGTTCCCGGGGATTTTACAGCTTCCCCCATCACCGCTATCACAGAGCCATTGCTGAAGGAGATCGGCAGCAAACTGACCTTCCTTCCCCAGGGTCTAAACTTTTTCAGAAAAATAACCAAGCTCCAGGAAGACCGCAAGGCAATGCTCGAAGGCGAAGGCAGGCTGGACTGGGCCATGGGAGAGCTCCTGGCATACGGCAGCCTGCTATATGAAGGCAGCCCCATACGAATGAGTGGTCAGGATTCCCAGAGAGGGACATTCTCACACCGGCATGCAGTGCTGACTGTAGAAGATTCTGAAGATAAATACGTCCCGCTGGAGCATGTCAGTGACAGCCAGGGTCCATTCAGGATCTATAATTCCCTGCTTTCCGAATACGGTGTGCTTGGATTTGAATACGGATTTGCTTTTGCCGCTCCCGAAGGTCTTACCATCTGGGAAGCCCAGTTCGGCGATTTCAATAACGGCACCCAGGTCATCATCGACCAGTACCTCAGCAGCGCCGAGGATAAATGGAAGGTCATGAACGGCCTGGTTCTGCTGCTGCCTCACGGTTATGAAGGGCAGGGCCCTGAACATTCCAGCGCAAGGCTGGAGCGGTTCCTGACCCTTTCGGGACATTATAACTGGCAGATTGCCAACTGCACTACACCTGCAAATTTCTTCCACCTTCTCAGGAGGCAGCTCAGGCGGGAATTCCGCAAACCTTTGGTGGTGTTCACCCCCAAGAGCCTGCTCAGGCATCCTCTCTGCGTTTCGAAGATCAGAGAGTTCACACATGGAGGCTTCAATGAAGTTATTGACGATGAACTTGTTGATAAAACAAAAGTCACAAAACTTGCTTTCTGCTCAGGTAAAGTGTATTATGACATCATTGAGAAAAGGCAGCAACTGGGGGTTCAGAATGTGGCCGTTATAAGGATTGAACAGCTGTATCCCCTGCCCGAAAAGAGACTGGCCGAAGTACTGGCGGCTTATCCCACGGTTAAGCATTACGAGTGGGTGCAGGAAGAACCTGCCAATATGGGCGCACTCAATTATCTGATGAACAACCTTCCTGAACTCAAACTGCATTTCGTAACCAGGCCACCCAGCGGAAGCCCTGCCACAGGCTCATCCCAGCTTCATAAAGTGCAGCAGAACCTGCTTGTTGAAAAAGCACTTGGAAAATGCAGCTGCGAACTTGCATATGGTTCATGCAGGATGCATTGTGCAGAAAAATGAAAGGTTATTTTTTGAATGCGGTTTAGTTTTCATTATCTTAGCATGTCCAAAAAACGTAAGCCATGAAAAAGTTTTACATTATTTTACTTATTTGCCTCATCCCTGCAAATTTGTTATTTGCACAGAACGGGAAAGCCGATATGTCGGCCCTCAACAGTAAATATCCTCCGACGCATGGATCAAAATCCATGAATCTCTCTGCCGAATGCAAGAGTTATGTCAACAACCCTGGCGCAGACCTTCAGTGGCGCGCTATTGTCAACCCAGTCGCCATCATGCATGAAGCCGAATACAATGAAGAGGTAATGCGTTTGAAGGCAGAGCGCCTTCGAATCAAAATGGCCATGCCACAGGAGAAATCAGCCTCCTCTGAGAACTCAGGTAATGCCACAATTCCCCAGATCGGGGCAAGTTTCGCCGGCAACCAGAGTAATGGCAGTTCCCCGCTTGATAACTTCATTGCCATATCAAACGGCGGAATCATTGTGAGCGTTTCCAATACCACTATTTTTTACACCGATGCCAGCGGCAGCAACCTGTATTACAATGACCTTATCAGTTTTATAGGCGACAGCCAGATAACGGGAGTATGCGACCCGGTTGTGATCTATGATGCGGGGGCCGACCGTTTTGTATTCTTTTGCCAGGTTTCCCCTCTGAATTCAGCCACTTCCAAACTCCTGATTTTCTTTTCCAAAACAAATGACCCCAGGGGTGGCTGGTATTACTACAAAGTATCGGGGAATCCCCTTAACGATGCATGCGCGTTTGATTATCCCAAAATTGCATATTCAAACAATGAGATTTACATCACCGGTAACCTTTTCAGGGATTCCGACAAGCATTTCAGCCAGGCCGTTATCTACCAGTTCACCAAAGGACCGGCTTACGGAGGAGGCAGTCTGAATTATACAGTATGGTATAATATCGACGGCAGTCCATTCACAATCTGCCCGCTTTCCCTTGGGCAGCAGGGTTCTTATGGTCCGGGATGCTACCTGGTCGCAACTTCTTCATCGGATGCCAGCACCTTCAATTTTTATGACCTCACCAACGACCTTGCAACAGGATTAGCCCAGCTGAATCATTACACCATCAACACGACCGCTTACAAGGTCGCACCC
>JBAXBP010000163.1:0-8004 GCA_037141915.1 Bacteroidota bacterium
GCGAAAAGCGAAAAGCGAAAAGCGAAAAGCGAAAAGCGAAAAGCGAAAAGCGAAATAAATAAAGTCCAAATAAGAAAAAATAGTTAAGCGTTTATCAACGATATAAACTTTTTACTTTTATTTCGCCTTTCGCTTTTAATAATAATCACAACTATGGAAGCAACAACCTTCACAATCTCCGGGAACATTGTAGATGTTATCGGGAAAAGGATTTTCACAGGCAGAATTTTTGTTGAAAACGGAGTCATAAAAAAGATTACCGAAGGCCCTGTTTCACAGGATCATTACATACTTCCAGGCCTGATCGATGCGCATATTCATGTTGAAAGCTCAATGCTTATCCCCTCGGAATTTGCAAGGCTGGCTGTTGTTCATGGCACTGTTTCCACGGTTTCTGACCCCCATGAGATCGCAAATGTGCTTGGGATCCCGGGTGTGAGGTTCATGATTGAAAATGGGAAGAAAGTCCCGTTCAAATTTAATTTCGGAGCTTCTTCATGCGTTCCGGCCACTTCCTTTGAAACAGCAGGGGCAACACTGGGAATCGAAGAAATAGAAGAACTTCTTTCGATGAAAGAGATCAAATATCTTTCAGAGATGATGAATTATCCCGGGGTGTTATTCGGGGATCCCGTGGTTCTGACAAAGTTGAAGCTTGCCCGAAAATATGGAAAACCTGTGGATGGGCATGCCCCTGGCCTGAAGGGAAATGAGGCTGCAGAATATATAGCGGCCGGGATTACTACTGATCATGAATGTTTCAGCAGGGAAGAAGCACTTGATAAAATCAGTCACGGAATGAAGATACTGATCAGGGAAGGCAGCGCTGCCAAGAATTTCAATGAGCTCTGCAGCCTGGTGGATGAGTTTCCCGGTATGGTGATGTTCTGCAGCGATGACAAGCATCCTGATGATCTTGCAGAAGGGCATATAAATGAAATAGTCAAACGTGCCCTGGCGAAAGGACTCGACCTGTTTAACGTATTGAGGGCCTGTACTTTTAACCCGGTGAGGCATTATAATCTGGATGCCGGACTGTTAAGGGAAGGAGATGATGCGGATTTTATCCTCGCCGATAACCTTAAGGATTTCAGAATCCTGGGAACCTGGGTCAGGGGGATAAAAGTAGCTGAGGCAGGCAAAACACTCATAGCAACGGTAAACGATACACCTTTCAATAATTTCAATATTAAGGAGCAATTGCCGGTGAGTATCCGGGTATTGTACAAACCTGGCAATATCCTCGTCCAGGAAGCGTATGACGGGCAGTTAATAACAGGTGCAGCAATAGTTGAACCCAGGATTGAAGGGGGTTGCATTGTAAGTGATCCTGAGAGGGATATCCTGAAGCTGGTGGTTAAAAACAGGTATGCTGAAACACCTGCAGGCATTGGATTTATCCGCGGACTGGGATTAAAACGGGGTGCATTCGCTTCATGCGTAGCCCATGACAGTCATAATATAGTGGCCTCTGGAACTGATGATGAGTCCATTACAAGGGCCATCAACCTGATCATCAGGAACAGGGGAGGGATATCTGTCGTTGACGGGGAAAATGATGAAGTCCTGCCTTTGCCATTTGCCGGCATCATGACCGTTGAAGACGGGTATGTCGTGGCAGAGCAATATCATAAAATGGACCAGATCGTTAAGGCTTTAGGCAGCAATTTAAGGGCACCTTTTATGACTCTTTCGTTCATGGCCTTGCTGGTAATTCCCCAACTGAAACTGAGTGATAAAGGGCTTTTCGACGGTAAAAACTTCCTGTTTACCGATCTGTTTAAAATTTAACAGAAAAAAACATGTACATATTTAGGAGCGTGTAATATTCTTTATATATTTGCCCAGAAATTAAAAACTTGATTACCATGAAGAAGAAACCTGCACTTGATCTACAGAAACTGGAAACAGCCGCCAGTAAACTCAGAGCTATGGCTCACCCTATGCGTATTGCTATTATCGACCTTCTTACAGATAACAAGAAACTTACGGTCACCGAGATTTATGAAAATCTCAACATCGAACAGGCATCCGCATCCCATCACCTTAACATTCTTAAAAACAAGGGTATCCTTGAGTCAAAAAGAGATGGCAAAATGATCTTTTATTCCTTGAAAATTACTACTTTGGCGCAGGTGATTGATTGCATCAACAGGTGTGTCCTGGCATAGTTGTTAGAGTTTCAAGGAGCCCATTTTTCCTCAACATCCCAATTCGCTCTTATTTCAAGTATTTTTGGAAGAAACATTACTTCTTCGGGCTGGATTTTCTTTTTGAAATTTCCCGTATCCCATTTGCCGTTATGATTTCGGTCATAAACAGCTTTTACCTTGAATTTTCCGGGGTTTAGATTTTCAAACCTGACCTTCCCGTTAGTCCTGATCTTTTTTTCAGCGAGGAAGACATCCTTATCATTAAGAAGCTGGATCAGATAATCTCCCTGTCGCTTTGAAATGTCTATATCAATAATCAGGTTGCCAAATTCCCTGGACTGGCGGGTCTTGAATTTTCTTTTGATCGTATCATTCGCAAAACCATTAATCCCTGTAAATACAGAATCGGGGATAAAGAGCGAATAACTCTTGTCTTCTTTCCACTTGTTTTCGATAACCATCATCCTTTTCAGGCTGTCGGTAAAATAGATTTTTGGCTTAAGGGTGTCTTTGTCCTGGGTAAGCCATATCCTGCTGAAATCTGCCTTGGCCAGGGGGTGTGAAAATGTCAGGATATAATTACCAGCAAACTGGTTAAGATTTGATGAATAGGTATTATCGCTGGTAATAAGATAATTTTTTACCAGGTCTTTTTTCTTTGAGGTGTTTTCCTTTGACGATAAATCGAGCCTGACAGTGTCAAGCACCCTGCTCCCTTCCGATATACTGAAGATGATGGAATCCATTGCCGGGTCGGTAAGCCAGAGATAAAGCGTATCCCTGTGAGGCGTGAACTCACGAAGCGCCCAGGTCCTGGTGCTGTCACCCCTCAGTGTTTTCATGCTGTACGATTTAAGAGGAAACCTGAAAACGAGCAGTGCAAGACCTTTTTTAATGACTGTGTATTTCTGCAGCCTCTGAACTGAATCTATATCATCGAACAGGAAGAGTTGATAATCAGTAAATACCTGCTTTTTGGAAAGGGTGTCCTTGTTAGTAGAATCAATTTTGATTTTTGAAATCCCCGATGCAGCAATTAAATTCGCATTCCTGACTTTAGTAGTATCTGCAGGTGGTTTCAGGCTGTCTTTTTTGATCTTTAAAGTATCTGCCCTGGGTTTGGGAATATAATAAGGGTTTACCATACTGTCGCTGAAAGCTATTTTTTCAGCTCCCGGGTCAAAGATCAGGTTCCCGTTCTGGTCGGCCAGGGCAGTTAATTTCATAGGGGAGGCTTTCAGGTTGTGAAATGTGAATCTCCCTTTTTCGTCGGTTTTGGTAATATAAAACGGTTTGACTTTGAGAGGCAGGGAGTCCAGAACTATGGTGTCGTAGCGGTCAATATAAAGCATGGCAAACACGTCTTTCTGGGGGCTCAGGTCAAAAGCGTTAACGACGGATCCGTGCAGGCTCAGGGAATCGATGTAAGGCCCGGTGCTGAACACATAGGAGAATCCTGTAAAGATGTTATTTTCGGTTATATCGGAAATTGATTTCCCGAAATCGATGGAATAGGTCGTGTTGGTGGCAAGTGTGTCTTCGATTTTAATTACAAGGCTTTTCCCCCTGATTTTGATATCGGGCAGATTTTTAAGCGGGGGTGAAACGTTGAGTTCAGATGCCTGGTTTTTAATTGCAATAAATTCATTGAAATCAATCCTGATGCTTTGATTTTTAAAATTTGTTGTGAAATTCGGAGGATCGGATCTCAGTACTTTAGGCGGTTTGGTGTCTTTTGGGCCTCCTTCAGGTGCAACCGGATTTGCGCACCTCCATGTAAGAAAGCAAAGCAATGAGAAGGAAAGAAATATGAGGATTCGGGTATGTTTCATATAAACAGCCAGGCCGGCCTTTTCGCTTCCAAAATTACCAATCGTTTTTGTATCATCTATGTTTTTTTTATTAATTTTGACGTGAAATTTCCGACAGATCAGATTATTCATTGTTAATTTACAAACAATCCCTTTATGTCAGGTCACAATAAATGGTCAACAATAAAACGTAAGAAAGGGGCTTTGGATGCAAAGCGTTCAAAGATCTTCTCAAAGATCATTAAAGACATTACAATAGCAGTTAAGGAAAGCGGAGCTGATCCTGACGGAAACCCGAGGCTTCGCCTTGCTATCTCAAATGCCAAGGGTGCTTCGATGCCGAAGGAAACAATCCAGAGGGCTATCAACAAAGGTGCCGAAAAGGATGCTGCCGCCCTTCATGAAACTACTTATGAGGGTAAAGGACCTCACGGAATCGCAATTTTTGTTGAAGCAACCACGGACAACCTGCAGAGAACGGTTTCTAACGTCAGGGCTCATTTTAACAAACACGGCGGTGAATTGGGAACGAACGGATCCCTGGCTTATCTCTTTGACCGTAAAGGTGTTTTTGTCATTCCCAAAGGAACGCTTGTTCAGGATGAATTTGAAATGGAGATCATCGACGCAGGTGCCGAGGATATTTCAGTTGATGACGAGACCTTTACAGTTACCACGGCCATGGAGGATTTCGGTTCCATGATGAAGAAAATAGAGGCTATGGACATTGAGCCTGAAAGCGCCTCTTTGCAAAGGATCCCTAAAACCTATGTCACACTTGAAGAGGACCAGACAAGAAAAGCGCTTAAACTGATAGACATTCTTGAAGAAGATGAAGATGTGGGGAATGTCTTTCACAATCTTCAGATCAGTGATGAAATGGCAGATTTACTCTGAAAACAAAAAAACCGGTTCAACACCGGTTTTTTTTATGAGTATTCGGTTTTTTAAACTTCACAGATAAACTGGGTAAGGTTAATCCCCTTGTTCAGGTCCAGTTTCTTCCTCAGCCTTATACGTGAAATTTCAGTACTTGGAGCGGTTATCTTGAGAATATGTGCAATTTCCTTGGTGTTCAGGTTCATCCTCAGGAGGGCACATAGCTTATGATCATTGGGTGTTAGCTGGGGGTGCAGCTTCCTCAGACGGTCGAAAAACCCCGGGTGTATCTTTTCGAAATGAGCTTTTATCCTGTACCAGTCGTTATCGAACTTGATATTGTCGTCGATAGTCTTCAGAACCTTTGCAATTTCATTCCGGTTAATGACCTTCTCATTTTTGAGCAGGCGGTTGATGTCTTTCTTGATCAGGCCTATGATCTTATTTTTCTGGCTGATGAAAATAGTAGACGTAGCTAACTCGCGGTTAATCAGGTCAAGTTCCATCTGATGTTTTTGTTTCAGCAGCTGGTTCACCTTTTGTTCCGCCCTGATCCTTTCCTGCAGCCTTTGATTGCGTTCTTTTTCGGCTTTCTTACGCAGTTCGATCTCAATCTTGAGTTCCGAGATGATCCTTTCGTTGGTCATCTCGAGGTTCCTCTGGTAATTGGCTACTTCGATTGCAGCCCTGATCTGGTCAAAATCGACAGGTTTGAACAGGTAAGCATAAGGTTTAAGCGAGAATGATTTGGTAAACACCTCAACTTTGTTCATTGACGTGAGAAAGATGATACCGCAGTTGGAGTTTTCGGTAATTATCCTGGCGGCTTCAATGCCGTCCATTTTCCCGGCGAGTTTGACATCCATGATCACGATGTCGGGTTCTTTCTTTTGTTCCTTCAGAGTTGTGATATTCTCAACCGCGCTTTCACCTTTGATATCAATGCCCAGGATTTCGTATCCCTGCTCTGATAATTTGGCTTTAAGGTCATGAGCAATGATCAACTCGTCTTCTACGATATAAATGCTGATGGGGGCCATGTTTTCTTTATTTTGGTTAAAACTTAAAATCAGCTTTTGTAACAATGTTAAATGTATCGATGGCAATGACCAGTTCTTCATTGGTCGGCATTACCATTGCCAGGACTTTTGACCCCGGTTTTGTAAGAATTGCTTCCTTCCCGCGTATGCCTTCATTACGTTCAGGATCGAACTCAACGCCGAGAAAATCCAGGTTATTGAGTATCCTTCTCCGGGTGTCACAATCGTTTTCCCCTATTCCCCCGGTAAAAATAATGAGGTCGACACCCCCCATGGCAGCTGCATAGGAACCGATATATTTCTTTACCCTGTAAGCATACATGTCGAGCGCCAGCTGTGCCCTCTGCACTCCCTGTTCTGCAGCCATCTCAACATCACGCATGTCGTACGAGATCCCTGAGATCCCGCAAACTCCGCTTTGCTTGTTGAACAGGTTATTGGTGTCTTTAATGCTGAGATTTTCCTTTTCGGCAATAAACAGCAGTACTCCAACATCTACATCACCAGTACGGGTACCCATCATAAGCCCTTCAACAGGAGTGAATCCCATGGAAGTGTCTATCGATTTTCCATTCTCAACGGCCGCAATGGATGAACCATTTCCGAGATGACAGGTGATGATCTTTACCGAGTCGTATTTCCTTCCAAGGTACCTGCATGCCTTTTCTGCAACGTATTTATGTGATGTGCCGTGATAACCGTAACGCCGGATCCTGTACTTTTCATAATATTCATAAGGCAGGGGATACAGGTAGGCATGCTGAGGCATGGTCTGGTGGAAAGAGGTGTCAAATGTTGCGACCTGGGGTACTTCCGGCAATATGGCTTCCATGGATAAAATGCCTTTCAGATTTGCAGGATTATGAAGGGGTGCAAGTTCAATGCACTTTTCTATCCCGGCCTTGACTTCCTCGTCGATCTGAACACTGGTCTTGAATTTCTCACCCCCGTTAACCACCCTGTGTCCGACGGCTTCAATCTCATTGATGTCAGTGATTACTCCATACTCAGGATGCCTGAGAGTGTCAAGTATGAGATTGATCCCGTCCTGATGGTCGGGGACTGGTTTAATGATTTTATACTTATCTTTACCAGTGACCTGGTGCATAAGTTCGCTTTTCTCCAGGCCAATCCTGTCGAGTAATCCTTTAGCCAAAAGCTCGGCTTCCGTTTCAATGTTAAAAAGCCGGTATTTGATCGAAGAGCTTCCGCAGTTTAATACGAGAATTTTCATAAGTTATGCAAGTTGTTTATAGTAAATTTAGCTTGATTTTTAGTTAACAAAGCTATAAAGAATCATTTTTGTTAGGGTAGACAAACTTACGACTAAAATACATAATTCCAAAGGGAAGAAGAAAAATAATTAAGGAATTTTTATGGTGATTGTTATATAATTAAATATCAGGTTTTTCCCCTTTTGGACAGGTTATCTCAATTAAGATTGTATTTTTGAACTGAAAATTCCTTTCTAAACATTCCCCAAAAATGGCTCTGATCAATTCGGTTATTTCATGGTTGATGAAGCAGAGGATTCACCAGATCGAGCTGTTCATGAAATATCCCCATGAGGTTCAGGTGGAACTGCTGAAGCGGCTCCTTAGCTCTGCAAGGAACACCGAATGGGGAAAGCTTTTTGACTTCCGGTCGATACAGACTTACGAGGAATTCAGGAACCGTGTGCCATTGAATGATTATGATTCACTCAAGCCCTGTATCGACAGGCTGAGGCAGGGAGAACAGAACATCCTCTGGGCTACCGAGATCAAATGCTTTGCAAAATCTTCAGGCACCACCAATGATAAAAGCAAATACATCCCGGTAAGCCAGGAGGCTCTTGAAGAATGCCATTTCAAGGGAGGAAAGGACCTTTTATCGATCTATTGCAACAACCATCCCGACACCAACCTGTTTGCGGGAAAAGCCATTGCCATGGGAGGCACCCACCAGATCGTTGAAGTGAACAATGAATCTTATTACATGGGCGACCTGTCGGCAATCCTGATACAGCATCTGCCTGTATGGGTGGAGTATCTGAGGACACCAGGTCTGTCTATCGCCCTTATGGATGAATGGGAGTCCAAGATCGAGAAGATGGCGGCGGCAACCGTTCAGCATGATGTC
>JBAXBP010000164.1:0-7959 GCA_037141915.1 Bacteroidota bacterium
CGGCAGCATCCAAAACGCGGATGGCCTCATCCAGGACTACTTTACCTATGCCGTCGCCAGGCATGGCTACAATTGTTCTTTTTGCCATAAGAGTTTGATTTGTTTTATATTAGAGTATGTGAATCGATTCACAAAATTACAAATTTTTCATATCTGAATTAAGGTTTCTGATACTTTGCCGAAATTATCTGATTTCGAACTATTTGAGAAGGTTTTGAGCATAATATCCACCTGCAGGTTCTTCAACAAAAACAGTAGTGGAATTCATTTGTTTAATTCTATAAAAACAATATTACCTGTTTAACTATGGCATTTTCAAAAGCCAATATGCTGCTCAAAACCCACAGGATAGCAGGATTCCGGCAATTCAGTAATTGTATTGTAGCTCTATGAAAGAAGATTCTTTACCTTTTCCCTTTAGAGGTTCGGTTAGCCAGTGGAGGTTTTACAGGACTTGCTTTTTTAATTACTCTTTTCTTCACGGCAGTATTTGTAACAGTTTTTGTCTTTATCGGGACAGGCTTTTTTACCGGCTCCGGGATTGCTGACTTTTTCACGGGAAAGAAATCAAAATAAATAATACGAAAATCCTTTTCCAGGCGGGTAATGTCGGTCTTGGAATATTCTACCATTATTTTCTCGATATCCGCATAACAGGTGCCATCATCCCCATTCCTGAAAATAACGACTGATTTCTTTTTGCTTACTACATCAACAAGCTTTTTAACATCCTCAAGGTCTCCCATAATATGAACCGCAGGGATTGATTTCTTGTGTTTTTTCATATTTTTCATGCTCTTTTTTCTCAAAGATAGGTAAAATTATTTTATTTATCATTATTATGAATGCTTCACCCGAAATCAGGCAGGTATTTATAATCGAGGGATTCGAAGAGATGCTGGCCTGATCGATGAATTATCTGAGCTGGAACTCTTTCAGCAGGTTTTCAAACGTTTCTTTATGGCTGTAAGACTTCAGAAGTTTATTTGCTTCAGAATAATTCCTGACATGGGGGTCGTCAGTATAACTGTATATTTTCCATTCGCCCTCATGATATTCCAGGGATGAAAGGTTCTCCACCCAGTCCCCGGAGTTCATGTACATCACTTCACCATGTGAGTTCGAGATTTTCCTCATCACCGGCTGATGGATATGCCCGCATATTACATTTGAATATCCTTTTGAAATTGCAATGGCGGCTGCGGTTTCTTCAAACTTGTTGATATAGGAAACTGCTCTTTTTACACTGTGTTTAACCCTTTTTGAAAATGAGATCTTTTCCCTTCCCAGCCCGTTGAGAAGTAAATTTACAAAACTGTTTATAAGGATAAGCAGGTCGTAACCAAACGAGCCAAGCTTTGCAAGCCATTTACTGTACTGCATGGTAATATCAAAAACATCCCCGTGGAAAATCCAGGATTTCTTACCTTGAAGATCGAGCAGCAGCTTATTTACCAGCTTGAATGAGCCAAGATTGAATTTTACGAACTTCCTCATCAGTTCGTCATGATTGCCGGTTATATAAACAACCTTGGTGTTCTTTGCTATCAGGCCTGTGAGATGGCGGATTACCATCAGGTGTGATTTCGGAAAATATGCTTTACGGAACTGCCAGATGTCAACGATGTCGCCGTTTAATATCAGCATTTTGGGATTTATGCTTCTGAGATATTCAAGAAGCTCTTTCGCATGACATCCAAACGCCCCGAGATGCACATCCGAGATTATAACAATATCGACTTCACGCTTATTAACTGAAAGTTGTTTCATCCTGATGCTGCAAAGGTCTGCTCATAGTTTTAACCCAATGTTAAAACACAGTTATATTAACATTAACAATTGGTTAATAAATCGTTAACTTTCTGTAACATCCGAAAATTGATCATTTTATACGGCAATTTTGCATAACCGGAGTTTACCCGGGTAATTTTAATGGTAATCGCTCTTACGAAATCCTTATTAAAATGCAAAGAATGGGTCAATGTACAGGAACAAAGAACGTCAACAGGGTTCTCTGGCTTACCGATACCTATGATGACCACAACGGCGTTTCAATGGTTTTACAGGCTATGCGCGAGGAGATTATTTCCAGGGAACTGCCGGTAGATTTCATGGTTTGCAGTAATACCTTGAAGCAGGGCAGGAACCTGATAGTCCTGAAACCCTTATCGGAATTCAATATCCCCTTGTACAGGCAGCAACCTATGAGAATTCCGAATTTTTTGACAATTCAAAGGATTTTCAGGAAACGGAAATACGATAGTGTGGTTTGCTCAACCGAAGGACCAATGGGATTTGCTGCATTGTACCTTAAGAAAATGTATTCTGTAAAGACGTTTTTTTACCTGCATACCGACTGGATCATGTTTGCACGTCAGGTGATGGGTATGGAAGATACAGGTATCAGGCGGTTGCAAAGAGCAATGCGGGTATACTACAAGCAATTTGACCATATTTTTGTGCTTAACACCGATCAGCAAAAGTGGCTTACAGGCGGCTCCATGAGATTTGATCCTTCAAGGGTCTTATTAACTGCACACTGGACCGAGGAGATTTTTACAGAACGAAGGATCAGCCCCGGTGAACAAGATTCCGATGTAAAAAGAGAACCTTTAATTCTTTTCGCAGGCAGGATCAGCAGGGAGAAAGGGGTTTTTGAACTTCCCGAGATCTTCAGGGAAGCCAGGAAAAAGATACCTGGTCTTAAAATGCTGATTGCCGGCACAGGCCCTGCCGAAAGTGAACTTAAAATTGCTTTCCCCGAGGCTGAATATACCGGGTGGATTGATCACAAGAAATTGCCCGAAATATATGCATCTGCTGATCTTTTAATTCTTCCTTCCAGGTTCGATACATTCAGCTGCGTCGTTCTGGAAGCACTGAGCTGTGGCCTTCCCGTAGTTGCCTATAACACCAAAGGCCCCAAGGACATTATCCAGGATTCACAAAATGGTTTTCTTGTGGATACTAAAGAAGAAATGAAGGACAGGATACTTGAATATTTTTCCAATGCCTCCATCCATGCCGCGTTTCGGAAAGCTGCTTTTCTTCGTGCCGACGAATATACTGCCGAAAACATTCTGCAGAAATTGTTGAAAGATATAGGCATTTTAACTCTCAAAGAATAAAATGGTACTTAAACAGCCTGAACCCTGGATATGGTGGAAGCATGGGGTAATTTATCATATCTATCCCCGCAGTTTTTTTGATTCAAACGGAGATGGTGTAGGGGATATCCAGGGTGTCATCAGCAAACTGGATTACCTGGCTGATCTCGGTGTTGACGGCATCTGGCTCTCACCGGTTTTTCTTTCACCGAATGCTGACTTCGGATATGATGTTTCGGATTACCGCAGCATAGATCCGTCATACGGGACAATGGATGAGTTCGGAATGCTGATCGAAAAGGCCCATGAACTTGGCCTCAGGGTTATCCTGGATATGATACTTAATCATACATCAACAGAGCATCCCTGGTTCCGGGAATCAGCTTCTTCAAAATTCAATTCCAAAAGACATTGGTACATCTGGAGAGATGGTTACCAGGGGGGGCCTCCGAACAACTGGAAGTCCTCGGTTGGGGGAAGCGCCTGGGAGTTTGATGAAATATCAGGACAGTATTACTACCACTCATTTTTTAAGGAACAGCCCGATTTAAACTGGAGAAATCCCATGCTTCCCCAGGTTTTCTTCGATGAATTGAAATTCTGGCTGGATAAAGGTGTTGATGGCTTTCGCCTGGATGTCATCAATCTCATAGTAAAAGATAAAAAATTCAGGGATAACCCTTACCTGTTCGGACTCCCTTTCTTTCAGAAACATGTTTTTACGAGGAACCGCAGGAAATCGCTGAAAATTGTCATGGAAATCAGGAAGCAGGTTGACCAGTATAAGGACCGGGTGCTTGTTGGTGAAATTTATACCATGCCACCCGGAAATTCCGAGATCGCTGCCAGTTATCTTGCCGATGGCAAGGGTATGCATATGGCCTTTGATTTTTCCCTGGTCTTCCGTTCCTGGGGCGCAAGAAATTATTATAAATGTATCAGGGATTGGTATACTAATATCCCTGAACAGGGGTGGCCCTGCAATGTGTTGTCAAATCATGACCTTTTCAGAAGTATAGACCGCTTTCCCTGGAGAAGGAATAAAGAAGAGAAAGCCAGGGTTGCAGCAGCGCTTTTGCTTACCATCAAGGGAACACCCTTTATTTATTATGGTGAAGAAATAGGGATGAGGAATACGAAAATCGGATACAGTGACATAAAGGATCCTCTTGGAAAACGGTTCAGGCCGTTCTTCTCAGGCAGGGATAAAGCACGCACCCCCATGCAATGGAATTCGGGAATGCATGGAGGGTTTACTGTGGGCCAGCCATGGTTGCCTGTGAATACTGATTCCATCTCCAGGAATGTTGAAGATCATCACAGAGACCAATCCTCCTTGCTGAATTTCCACAGGACACTGATAGCGATAAGGAAAGCAAACCCCGCACTGCAGCAGGGACGATGGGTGCCATTGATTACCGGGCGTAACGGGATCCTGGCATACGCCCGTATCCTGAATGAAGAAAGGATTGTAGTGATCCTGAACTTTACAGCCAGGAAAAAAAAGATATCCCTTCCTGAACATAGTTCCGGCAATGTCCTGTTTTCGACACACCGGAATCCAACTGAAATATTTTTTTTCGAGGGTCTTTTGATTTATCCTTTTGAGGTAAGCATTTATAAAGCATAAGAAGTATGAGGATCACTACCTGTCAGTTCAATGATTCCTATTTCCCCATCATGGATGGGGTAGGGATAACCGCGCATAATTATGCCCGCTGGCTTAATGAGAAACATGGAAAAACTGTCCTTGTGGCACCTAAGGTGAAAGACTACGAGGATGAGGAAGATTACAGGGTTTACCGCTTCAAATCGGTTCTCCTTCCGGGGATGAACCCATACAGGGTGGGGCTTCCCCTGATCGATATAAAGTTCAAAAAAAAGTTGAACAAGATCAGGTTTGACCTGGTGCATGCGCATAGCCCGTTTATAAGCGGACAGCTTGCCCAGCGGCTGGCAAGGAAGCGGGGAATACCCTTTGTGGCTACCTTTCACACCAAGTACAGGGAAGATTTCAGGAAGGTGCTGAATAATGATCTCTTCGTGGATTTCCTTATGAACATGACCCTTGATTTTTATAATTCGGCAGATGTGGTATGGGTTCCGAACCAATCAACCGGTGAAACCCTGCGTGAATACGGCTATGGAGGTAAGTTTGAGATCATACCGAATGGCACGGATATGGAAAAGCCCGACAAATCAAACAGGATCAAACTCCGTAAGAACGGGCTTGAAATTACAGGTGCCGACGGGAACGAGTTCACTCTTTTATTTGTAGGCCAGCACCGATGGGAAAAGAATGTCAGGCTTATCATTGATGCATTAAGGCTTCTGGCAGAAAAGAAAGTTGGTTTCCAGATGATATTCGTAGGAGAAGGATATGCTTCAAAGGAAATGAAAAAGCTGGTAAGAGAATACGGAATTACCGATAAGGTGATTTTTACAGGACTGGTCACCGACAGAAACCAGCTGAAAAGTATTTATGCCTGTGCAGATCTTTTCGTTTTCCCCTCAGCGTATGATAATTCTCCTCTCGTGATCCAGGAAGCCGCAGCCTTTGACATCCCTTCCATTGTCCTTAAAAATAGTTCATCAGCAGAGGGGATAACCGATAAAGTGAATGGCTTTTTAATAGACAACAACGCCCAGTCCCTGTTTAAACTGATATCCGAAGTAAAGAAGTATCCCGAGGTCATTAAACTTGCCGGGGAAGGCGCCAGGAAATCTATTTATAAACCCTGGGAAGGGATAGTAGAATCAGTTTACCAGAGGTATGTCGAGATCATAGAAGAGAATGTGCATAAACGCAAATCGGTCAAGCCGGAAGAAGATGACGATCTGGATGATTAGCTGAATATTGTTTCATGCGATGACCGGCAGATCAGAATCCCGGGTGAAAGGCCTGAGCCAGCCAGAAACAGAGTGCAGCGACTATAGCCGCAGCCGGGATGGTAAGCACCCAGGCAACCACTATATTCATGGCAATTTTCCAATTAATCCCGGTAAGATTTGTGACTGCTCCAACTCCTATAATTGAACCTGCAATGGTGTGGGTGGTCGAAATCGGGATGCCAAGACTGGTCGCCAGGAATAAGGTTAGAGCTCCGGAAGTTTCTGCAGCAAAACCATGAACAGGTTTTAGTTTTGTCAGCTTCATGCCCATGGTTTTTACGATTCTCCATCCGCCTATCCCGGTACCTATAGCCATGGCTGTGAAACATGCTAAAATAATCCAGTTGGTTTGCGGATGCATAAGCGATAATTGGGTGTCGGGTGAAAGCATACCTGCTGCAACCAGCAGAGCTACAATTACCCCCATTGTTTTTTGAGCATCGTTGCCACCATGCCCGAGTGAATATAAGGCAGCAGAAAATAACTGGCCTTTCCTGAAAATACTGTCCACCCGGTGAGGTGTTGCTTTATGAAAGATCCAGATAACTGCCAGCATCATCAAGAAACCCAACACCACCCCGATCAAGGGTGCAATCGGGATAAATGTTGCAGTCTGTATGACTTTCGTCCAGTGAATGATGCTAGTTCCTTTATAAGCCATGCCGGCACCTACAAGGCCTCCGATCAACGCATGGGACGAACTGGATGGCAACCCGTACCACCAGGTCACGAGATCCCAGAGAATTGCTCCGATAAGACCAGAAAGTATTACATAAATAAATGCCGGGTCTGATGGGTTGATAACGACAATATGTGCTATTGTGTTTGCAACTTTTGGGGCAAAAACAAACATGGCGGCAAAATTGAAAAATGCGGCCCAGTAAACAGCGAATTTTGGTGAAAGTACCTTTGTGGAAACGATGGTTGCAATTGAATTGGCGGCATCATGAAACCCGTTGATGACATCAAAGATCAGGGCAACTATAATAGTGATTATAACAATTATCAGCATAAAAATTGAATTGGGGATGATGAGATCAGGCGTTGTCGATCAGAATACTTTCAATCGTATTGGCAACCCTTTCCATACGGTCTACTGCTTTTTCAAGACGTTCAAAAATCTCCTTCCACTTCATGATCATCATCATGTCGTTCGTTTTGAAAAGGTTAGCGATGGCAACCCGTGAAATATCATCAGCCTGATTCTCAAATTCATGAATCAATGAGCATTTAGACCGAATCTCATGACTTTGTTTTTTGATATGCCTCAGGCTTTTAATCGCTGAAGCTACCTCCTGGTTACAATTATGTATGATCTTGGCAAACTCCAAAGTTTCCGGCCTGAATTCTTCAATCCCGTAGTAAAACAGCCTGAATGTGGCTGCATTCATCTGGTCTGCAAAATCATCCATCCCATTGACCAGCTGGTATATCTGGTCACGGTCAATAGGGGTTATAAACGTCCGGTGAAGCAGGTCTATACATTCCTTGGTAAGCTTATCAGCTTCACGTTCAAGTCTTTTAATGGCGTTTGTTGCGACCTCAGGATGTTTCTTTTCCTTTACAAATGCAAGAAATTCATTGCTGACCTGAAGGTTAATGTTCATCAGCCTTTCAAAATAATCATAAAAGGCGTATTCCCTGGGTAGGAGTCCTCGTAACATGGTAAAGTTTGTTAGTACGTATGTGTTTTAATAACCCACTGGATTTGTGTGGAATCCAGCCGGGTCAAAAGTAAGCAATTAGGCTCAAATCCTGTAAAATTGTTAACAAACTTATTATTTTCTTACTTTTGGCGATCCTTCGGACTATGGGCAAATACGAACATTATCTCAATCACCAGGTCTTCCGCGCAGTGGCGGAAGCCGCCGCTGAAATGCAGCTTATGGCCTGCGTTGTCGGTGGCTATGTAAGGGATTGCTTCCTCGACAGGGGCGACAAAAACGATATAGATATCGCT
>JBAXBP010000165.1:0-7957 GCA_037141915.1 Bacteroidota bacterium
CCTGGCCAGGCTTATTTCGGCTGTACATGAGTCGAAATGCATGGATGAATATTTAAGAAACGTGTAAAAAAGGCTTCAATCTGAAAATGAAAAAAAAAAATGAATATTGATCCCAAAGATATTGACCTGATCGAACGATATCTGGATGACAACCTGGATATAGGTGAACGGTATTTTTTCGAAAAAAGGATGAAAGAAGACCCGGAGTTTGAAAGGCTGGTTAAAACACGTCAGGCTTTACCTGGCATTCTGGAGTCAGCGGCAGACTATGAGAGAACTCGTAAACTGGTCAGTGATGAGATAGCCGAATCTAAACCCCGGTTGCTGCATTTTATCAAACCTTCATACCTGGCCTGGGCTGCCGTTGCAGTAATCCTTATTGGCTCTGCAATTGGATATTTTGTACTGAAACATCAGGGGAAGGAGCAAGTATTATCAGGATCCGGTAATAAGCAAAAGATTGATACGATAACCATTGCTCCTGGATATAAACAACCTTCTAAAGCCACCAGGGAAACAATAATCCTGAAAGGTGGTAGTATTATTTCTTTGAAGGAACCAAAAAATGAAATCGTCTTTAATGAATCTGCCATTATCACGTTCCATTGGGAATATAAGGCTGATTCCATAACACATCTATATATAGCATCTGCGGGTACTGACAAGATTGAAATAAAAACTGAAATAAAACCCGGAACGGAGTCCTGCACATTGAATGCTGACAAGCTTAAGGCTGGCCGCTATTATTGGTTCATTGGGAATAAGAAGGTAAAACGGTTCTTTACGATTGCAAGATGAAAAGTATAACAATCATACTGGCCATTGGGTGTATCGTGGGAATAGTCGTACACGGTAAAGCACAGGATACTGTAAAACAAAGAAATTTCGAGAAGGAATTTAACACCTTTAAGCAGTCTATTGAGAATGATTTTGAACGCCAATCCCGAAAGAACGATTCCGTATTGCTGATTTATCTTAACGGGATATGGAAAGAATTCCAAGTATTTACTCAAGAACGTGTAAAACGGGTAAAACCCGAGCAACAACCCATTGCTCCTAAAACCATAGAAAGTATTGAACTCCCTGAACCAAAGATTAATCCAAAATCAATTCCAATTGTCCCCGATAGCACAATTCTGCATAGTGAACCCGGAGTCCAGCCAATGGAGTTGAATTCAATGGAAATTAATTCGGGACAATTAAACTATTTTGATTTTCTGGGCCAAAAGGTTTGGGTCAGTCGGGCAGAAAACGAGGCATCTCACAGCAACGTGCCATTTGATGATAAGAAAACCAAAGTCATCCGATTTTATGAACAGTATGCAAGTAAGGACAGTTGGCAAAAAATCTCTCATGAACTATACCTGTTATCCCAGGCTAAACAACTAAACGATTGGGGTTTCTATTACCTGTTAAGTGTAGCCTCAGAAAGTATCTTTCAGGACTTAGATGAACAGGTGCTATTTACCTGGCTTAGTCTGCTTAAAAACGGTATCAATGCAAGAATCGCTTATGACAAAGAGTCTATATACGTTTTAGCCGCATTCAAGGAAAAAATCTATAATACTGGAGTTGTAACCATCCTGGGGCAGGATTATTATCTTCTGAATCGAAGAAATGATAAAATATCTGGGGGACTTCATACCTATGAAGCAAACTATCCGGGTGAGTTAAAGCCGGTTTCTGTCGAAATGAAAACCCTACCTAAACTGGCTAATATCCCTGAAAACCGTATTTTCATTTTCGATTTAGACACCCTTCAAATCAGAATTAACCTCTCTTTGATAAACTTTTACGCTGCATATCCTGATTGCAACCTACCTGTATATTTCAACACCCCGCTATCACCACAAGCCATTTCTTCTCTTGATGCTTCGTTAAAACCAATGATGAAAGACAAAACTGAAACAGATAAAGTAGCGATATTATTAAAGTTTGTGCAGGATGCCTTCCCCTATAAACTCGATATGGAACAATTTGGCCGGGAGAAATACTTCTTTCCTGATGAAACATTGCATTACCCTTATTCCGATTGTGAAGATAGGGCCGTATTTTTGGTAAAACTTATCTATCTTTATACGAATTTAACTGCGGTTGGTCTGGAATATTCCGATCATGTATCAGTTGCCGTTAAATTGGATGAACCAATAATGGGTTCTTATGTGGTTTTTAAAAATGACCGGTATTATATCTGTGACCCCACCTTTATCGGAGCAGGGCTTGGTATGGCCATGGATGAAATGAAAAAGCAGTCGCCTGATATTATTGTTGTTAACTAATGTAGTGAGTTATGGTTCTGTCGGCAATTAAAATTAATTTTTACAGAATCCTTCTTTTTTTATTTCTGTTTCCATTCACTTTATTTGCTCAGGAAACAACCAGAGCTACTGGGAAGGCTACCGTAAAGATTGAATCTAATATGACCAAGGACCAGGCTAAAGACATTGCCCGTGAAATGGCAATGATTAATGCCATCGAAAATGAGCTTGGGACTTATGTTGAACAGGCTACTGATATCCGGGTCGATGAAGGGAAAGTCCAGTATAACATTATCGGAACAACCAAAGTAAAAGGAGATTGGATTCGTACAATTGATGAATCATTTTCTGAGGAGGTTGATCCTTCGCATGATAGAGCTGGGCAGAAACTCGAAAATTATATTGTCTGTAAGATTACCGGAGAAGTCAGGAAGGCCACAGCTAAACCAATGATTCTGTTTCAAACCCTGAACTGTCCTGATCCTGGGTGCAGACAAACTGAATTCTTCTCAGGGGAATCGATGTATCTTTTCTTTAAAAGCCCGGTTGATGGATATCTTTCAGTTTTTCTCGATGATGGAGAACGGGTTTACCGATTATTTCCATATACCAGCATGACTGGTAAACAGTATAGTGCTGGGTTTATCAATGGTGATAAGGATTATATTCTTTTCTCAAAAAAGAAGAACGAAACCCCGTTCATCCCGGATGAATTTGAACTTTATTCAATCAGACAGGCTGCGGAATTCAATAACATTTATGTCATCTTCTCAACGGATCCTTTTGAAAAACCGATTCTTGAGGAGTCAAGTTCCAAACCACCGGATGGTATTGATTACAAAATCCCAAAATCACTTATCGATAAAGATTTTAATAAATGGCTGGCTCATAACCGGTCAATACTGCCGGGATTTATTGATTCACGAATTAAGGTAACAATTGTTCAAAAAAATTAAATGTAAAAATAGTTTCGTGTTTTTGTCACATTTATCCGATGTACGGTACTCATCATAAAATAGTAACCTAAAATCAATCATTATGAAAGCGATGTTAAAACTTGCAGTCATTTGTCTGCTTGCCGTTCTGATCAACTATCCTGTGACCGCACAAACGGACAAGGATGCCCAGAAAGAACTTACTTCAAAAGCAATAAAACAGGCACGTAAAGAAGCTAAGAAACTGTCAAAGGAGGGCTTTTACGTAGCCAGAGGTGCGGTGCCACTGGACAAGCAACTTGAAACTGCATGGACTATGCAGTACCAAAAAGATGATGATGGATTACCGAAATACATTGTTGAGACCGGGAATTCAACAGCTGAATCTCAGACCGCTGCAAAACTTCAGGCTACTGAAACAGCTAAACTTTCCATTGCAGGGAATATCACCTCTAACATTGCGGCTCTCATTGAAAATAACATTGCGAACCAGCAGTTAACCAGTGATGAAGCAGCCTCTGTTACAAAAACAGTGGCAGCCTCGAAAAATCTGATTGCTCAAGAATTAGGCAGGATACAACTTGTGGTTGAAATGTATCGTAGGATTGGTGTAAATACTGAGGCCGACATCAGGCTTGCCTATGATTTCAAGAGTGCAAAAGAAATAGCAAAGAAGGTAATTCGTAAACAGTTGGAGGACCAGACTAAACTCCTGCAGGATAAGCTTGACAAGTTGATGGATATCAAATAATCCATTTCAAGGAAACCAGATGAGAAATAATACTTTTAACCAGTTTTTCTTAATGGCCGCCATTCTTCTGGTGGCCATACTGGTTGTTTATTCTTGTAAAAAAGACCCGGAAACACCAACAGGAGGTAATAAAATATTAATTGGGGCAACTGTGTCGGATACAATATCCTATTTATTTGCAAAGGTTTCTACTCAATTAAATGGCACCAGTGGTAATCAAATCACTCAACATGGTCATTGTTGGAGTATAGAATCCAGCCCTGATATCGAAGATTCTCACAACTCTCTTGGAGGTATAAGTAGTCCCGGTAAGTTTACAAGTGATTTGTCAGGACTATCTGATAACACAAAGTATTTCGTACGACCCTATGTTACGTTTCAAGGGGGGACCATATACGGCATACAAAAGGAGATTAAAACTTTGAAAAGAGGGAAGCCGATTGCAAATACAGGAGTTGCCTCCGACATTACCACATCCTCTGCTAAAATCATTGGGACGGCAACCTTTGATAGTGGCTATGCTATTACCAAAAAGGGAATTTGTTGGGATACCGCAGCAAATCCTACCCTTTTGAAATCCATCGGACATTCGGAAGAAGGAGCAGGAATAGGGTCCTTTATCAGTTCGGTTGCTAATTTAATTGAGAACAAAAAGTATTACTATTGCGCTTATGCGACCAATGAAAAAGGAACCGCATACGGAGTTATCTTATCATTTCAGACAGGAATCTTCACGCTGCCGGCTGTTACAACTTCTCCTTATAGCAATATAACGACTACCAGCGCAATATGTGGCGGCAATGTTACAAATTCAGGCAACGGAACCGTTACAGCAAGAGGGGTATGTTGGTCAACCAGTCCAGATCCAACAACGGCCGATAGCCATACGACAAATGGAAACGGTACAGGGGTTTTTGTAAGTAACCTTGCCGGACTCACTGCAAATACGCTTTATTATATAAGGGCTTTTGCAACGAATGAGGCTGGTACGGCTTACGGCAATCAGTTATCATTCATGACACTTCAAAATCCTGTCCTTCCAACTGTAACAACAACAGCAATTACAAATATCACCCAATCCAACGCTACAAGCGGAGGGAATGTAACATCAGACGGAGGAGCAACAGTTTCGACAAGGGGGGTATGCTGGAGCACTTCACCAAATCCCACCATTTCCAACAGCTACACTACCGATGGTAGCGGGACAGGAACATTTGTAAGCAATATCACTGGCCTCATTTCAAACACACTATATTATGTCAGAGCTTATGCTACCAATTTTGTGGGAACTGCCTATGGAAATGAGGTGAGCTTCACAACGTCTTTATCTTGTGGTTCTTCCTTCACAATTAATCATGTTACCGGAACAGTTGCCCCGGTGACTAAAACAGTAACATATGGCACGGTTACAGATATCCCCGGCGAAACTTCAAAATGCTGGATTACCAGTAACCTTGGCGCCGACCACCAAGCAACCTCAGTTGATGATGCTACTGAAGCCTCGGCAGGCTGGTATTGGCAGTTTAACCGAAAACAGGGGTATAAACATGACGGGACAACCCGAACACCCAATATAACCTGGATATCCAGTATCAGTGAAAATTCAGACTGGATGACAGCTAACGACCCATGTACCCTTGAACTTGGTACCGGCTGGCGTATCCCAACCAAAACCGAATGGATCAATGTAGATGCAAGCAGCGGCTGGACAGATTGGAGCGGACCCTGGAATTCTGGGTTAAAAATGCATGCTGGCGGGTACCTTACCAACACTGGTGGTTCGCTGAGCGGTCGCGGCTCAAGCGGCTCCTACTGGAGTAATACGCAGTACGGTGCCGACTTAGGTTGTTACCTATACTTCTTCAGCATCTTCTGCGACATGAATACGATGAGGAAGGCGTACGGCTTCTCCGCCCGCTGTGTCAGAGACTATTAATTTATTTGATTCATTATCTGTATGTTCAAAGTCCATTCGGTTAAAGAAAAAAAATGAGAACTATTTCCATTCTGATCATCATAGCAGGAATTATCACCTCTGCCTTTTCGCAAAAGGTTGTTTCCGGTAAAAGTGAACCTAAAAAAATTTATATTAAACCAGAGTACAAACGAGGATTGCCACCCATCCTTTACGCCGATCTTAACTTCAATGACGACAACAACAATGGAATCCTTGAAGCCAATGAAAAAGCCTGGATAACCCTCACTATTTCAAATAAGGGGAAAGGACCGGCTCAGGAGCTTACTGTAACCGTTACTGATGACAAATCAGATCAATATTTTGTGATCGGGAAAGTGAGTACCATCCCTTATCTCCAACCGGACCAGACAACGAAAATCACGATCCCCCTGGAAGCTGATATGGAGATAAGGTCTGCAGAACATAAACTGGAGATCAATATCAAAGAACATTTCGGTTATGACATGGACCCGGCCTATCTCTATGTGAGCACCATGAAATTCAGGGAGCCATCATTGGCATTCTCAGGATTAGAGGTTGTAGATCTCGGGGAGGGAACTGCTGCAATCGTACAAGATGGTAAACTTCAGTCGGGGGAGCAGGTGAAAGTCAAAGTGAGCGTCCAAAACATCGGGCAAAATGTATCCAAAAATACGAAGTACAACATCAGTTGCCGCGAACAGAATATATATATGCCTGATGGCTCAGGTGAACTGGGTGATTTAGGAATTGGTGAAGTGAAAGATTTCTGGATTACGGTAAGTCCCAATAAACGGGTAACTACCAAAGGGAATCTTCCTCTTTTTTTATCCTTGACAAACGATGTGCACAGGGGGGAGCTATCAGATATTCAGCTACCCATTGTACTCGACCAGAAACCTCCTGAAGCGGTTGTATTAAATGTCAAGGCTGATGTTGATAAACTTCAGAAGCAAGTAGCCAGGTTTGAAGTCAGCTCGGAACGCATGACAGCTAATGTCGGAAATGTCATGGATATCAAACAGGTGCCTCCTTCAAAAATGCATCGTTCTAATGCCATTGCTGTGGTAATTGGTGTAGAAAAATACGATCATTTCGTTCAGGCCCCTTATGCTGAAAACGATGCAACCTTAATTCAGAACTATTTTAAAAGTGTATTGGGAATAGATAAAGTTTATATCTATAAAAGTAAGGATGTAACCGGGTATTTTTTCGATAATATTTTTGATCCCTCTTATGGTGAATTGCAAAAAGCTATCAGCAAAGGGAATACCGATCTCTTTATTTTCTATTCCGGACATGGTATTCCATCAAAAGATGGCACTAATGCTTATCTTTTACCATCCGATGGTCGCATTGAGGCGATTGAAAAGCAGGGGTACAATCTGAATAAATTTTATGAAAATTTGGAGAAACTCGGTGCCCGAAGTGTAACGGTCTTTATTGATGCCTGCTTTAGCGGAGCTTCCAGAAGCAGTGAAACGTTTAAGCCTGACAACCTTGTGGCTATGAAAGGTGTCAGGATTAAGCTCAATGTTTCTTCTCCTTGGAATGATAATCCCAGGTTTACAGTTTTTTCCTCTTCCAGTTATGATGAAACCTCCCTGGCTTTTGACCCCTCTGAAACTGGTCTTTTTACCTATTACCTCTGTGCAGGACTCCAGGGCAAAGCAGATGCCGATGGCGATAAAAAGATTACCTCAGGAGAATTGGAGAGGTATATCAGTGAGCAGGTAAAGGAATCGTCTATGAAAATTCGCGGGCTCCAGTCGCCACAATTCCATGGAGACGAAAATATTATAATAACGGAATACTAAAACACTTACTTGTCATGAGAAGGCTTTTTTTTATTTTTTGGACCTGTTTTCTAATGATAACCAATGTTTCCACCGGACAGGAAGTGCGAAATGTCATATCGGAAGTCAAAGATGGTATAGTCACTATACATTATTCCATAAGCGGGAAGTTCTATCAAATTTTTAACATCTCAATCTATGTAAGTCGTGACGGCGGGAACAATTTTATTGGTCCTCTAAAAGAAGTCACCGGTGATGTTGGTCAGAACATTAAACGTGGC
>JBAXBP010000166.1:0-7908 GCA_037141915.1 Bacteroidota bacterium
AAATGAGGAGATCATCATCCTCGATAACGCCCATTCAAGGAACGCCAAATATGTTGTCGCCATTGACCCTCTCGACGGGAGTTCCAATATCGAGAGCAATGTATCGATAGGAACCTTGTTTTCGGTCTACCTCAGGAGAACCGTCAGGGGGCTTTCAACTATTGAGGACTTCCTTCAGCCCGGGCGCAACCTGGTGGCTGCCGGCTATGTACTCTACGGCTCATCCACCGTATTGGTTTATACTACAGGTTACGGAGTAAACGGGTTCACCCTCGAGCCTTCGGTTGGGTCGTTCATCCTCAGCCATCCTGATATGAAATACCCCAAAGGAGGCAATATTTACTCGATCAACGAAGCAAACTATATTTATTTTCCCGAAGGCGTGAAACAGTATGTGAGGTATTGCCAGGAAGACGACAAAGCCACTTCGAGGCCCTATTCCACGAGGTATATAGGATCGATGGTTGCCGATTTTCACCGCAACCTCATCCGCGGAGGCATCTTCATTTATCCGGCAACCACTAAAAACAAGCAGGGGAAACTCCGCTTGCTGTATGAATGCAACCCGGCTGCATTCCTGGCCGAACAGGCAGGAGGCAAGGCTTCCGACGGCTTCCGCCGCATCCTTGACATCCAGCCGAAAGAACTCCACGAAAGGGCGCCCATTTTTGTAGGCCCTACCACCATGGTTGAAAAGGCCGAGGAGTTTATGCTTCAGCATTCGCCTGAATTCCGTCTTGACTAAGACCTGCGTAAGAATTACATGCTGTGACACCCAATGACCTGATCGGAAAATATTCGGGGGATCCAAGGACCATAGAGGTTTCGGAAGCTCTGAACGGCTCGTCTCATGCCCGTTTCAGCCTCAAAGGTCTCATCGGTTCATCCCGAACTTTCGTCACTGCCTCCATTTTCAAACAGACGCCCAGGGTGCACCTGGCAATCCTCCCCGACAGGGAGTCTGCCGCTTATTTCCTGAACGACCTCGAACAGATCTTTGATGAGATCTCTGAAGAATCCGAGAAAAAACGCATTCTGTTTTTCCCATCCTCTTTCAAGAAAGGCGTGCTTTCGGGCGCCAAGGACAACCAGGGGCTGCTTCTGAGGACCGAAGTGCTGAACCGCCTGAACAACAGGGCAGGGAGTTTTTTTATTGTCACCTATCCTGAAGCCCTGGCCGAAAAGGTCGTCAACCGTAAATTTCTCGAAAAAAACACCCTTAAGCTAAGTTCGGGTGAGAAAGTCAGCATGGATTTCATCCTTGACCTCCTTGTCGAATATGATTTCGAGAGGGCCGATTTCGTTCTCGAACCCGGGCAGTTTGCGCTCCGCGGAGGCCTCATCGACGTTTACTCCTTCAGCAGCGACCATCCTTACCGAATCGAATTCAGCGGCGACAACATTGCTTCCATCCGCACCTTTGACCCGGCAGCCCAGCTTTCGCTGAACCTCAAGGAAAGCATCACCATTGTGCCCGATATCCGCGTGAATGAAGAGAAAAAGACAGGATATGAGCCCCTCCTGGGCTTCCTGCCCGAGGGCTCAGTGATCTGGCTGGAAGATACCGGCTTCTGTGCCGACCGCCTCGACGAGCTTACAGGCTCGGACCTGTTGATGAAAAGCAGTGAATTCCTCCCCTTGCTGCTGGATTCCTCATCGGTCGAATTCGGCAGGCAGTTTTATTTTAAGAGTTCAAAAACAATCATTTACAATACTTCCCCCCAGCCTTCCTTTAATAAGAATTTTGACCTGCTGACGGCCGATCTCGCTGATCACGCCGCCAGGGGTTATGCGAATGTGATACTTGCCGATGGGGCGAAGCAGGCTGAGCGGCTGCGGACGATACTGGAGGACCTTGAGGCTAGTCGTGAACCGCAAACCGTGACTCGTGAACCGTTAACCGCAAACCGTGAATCACAGATCACGAATCACGAGTCACGAGTCACGGATCACGGTTTACGAGTCACGGATCACGGTTCACGAGTCACGGATCACGGTTCACGAGTCACGGTTCACGTGATACATGAAGGTTTCGTCGACCACGACCTGAAGCTGCTCGTCTACACCGACCACCAGATCTTCGAACGTTACCATCATTTTCACCTGCGCGATGGGTATACCAGCAAGGAGGCCCTGACTCTGAAAGAGATATACGACCTGAACCCCGGGGATTATGTTACGCATATAGACCACGGGGTTGGGCGGTTCGACGGTCTCGAAAAGATCATGAATAACGGCAAGGAGCAGGAGGCTATCCGCCTTATTTATAAGAATGAGGATGTGCTTTATGTGAGCATACATTCGCTTCACCGGATTTCGAAATATATAGGTAAGGAAGGATCTGCACCGGTTTTGAACAGGCTGGGTTCAGACTCCTGGACCAAACTCAAGGCCAGGACCAAGGGCAGGGTCAAGGATATTGCCCGCGACCTCATCAAGCTGTATGCCGAAAGGCGTGCCACCGAAGGCTTTGCTTATACACCCGACACCTATCTTCAGACCGAGCTCGAAGCTTCGTTTATTTACGAAGACACACCCGACCAGATCAAATCGACGGTGGATGTCAAGAAAGACCTTGAAGCAGGATTTCCTATGGACCGGCTGGTTTGCGGGGACGTGGGCTTCGGAAAAACCGAAATCGCTATACGGGCTGCTTTTAAGGTCGTTGCGGATTCAAAGCAGGTTGCGGTGCTCGTCCCCACGACCATACTCGCCCTTCAGCATTTCAAGACCTTCTCGGAAAGGCTTAAGGATTTTCCCTGCAGGGTCGATTACATCAACCGTTTCAGGAGCGCCAAAAGCCAGAGTGGGATCATAAAAGATCTTGCCGAAGGAAAGATCGACATCCTCATCGGCACCCACAGGCTGCTGGGCAAAGAGCTGACTTTCAAGGACCTCGGACTGCTCATTATTGACGAGGAGCAGAAATTCGGAGTTGCTGCAAAGGAAAAAATGAAGAGGCTAAGGGTGAACGTCGATACGCTTACCCTTACTGCAACGCCTATTCCAAGAACCCTGCAGTTTTCACTCATGGGTGCCAGGGACCTTTCTATCATCAATACACCCCCTCCTAACAGGTACCCCGTGCAGACCGAGATCCATTCTTTTCACGAGGATGTTTTCAAAGAGGCTATCAGCAATGAATTATCGAGGGGCGGACAGGTTTTCGTCGTAAACACCAGGGTGCAGAACATTGGCGAAGTCGCAGGCATGATACAAAGGCTGGTCCCCTCGGCGACGGTCGCTGTGGCCCACGGCCAGATGGACGGGCCAAAGCTTGAAAAAGTGATGATGGATTTCATTGAAGGCGAGTTTGATGTGCTTGTTGCCACCACCATCATAGAATCGGGCCTGGATATCCCGAACGTAAACACCATCATCATCAACGATGCTCATCATTACGGGCTCAGCGATCTGCACCAGCTCAGGGGCAGGGTGGGAAGGTCGAACAGGAAAGCTTTCTGCTACCTTATCGCCCCGCCTATGACGACTCTTACTGATGAAGCCAAAAAAAGGCTTAAAGCCATAGAGGAGTTTTCGGAACTCGGCAGCGGCTTCAGCATTGCCATGCGCGACCTCGACATACGCGGGGCGGGTAACATCCTGGGAGCTGAACAAAGCGGCTTCATCACCGAGATCGGCTTTGAGATGTACCAGAAGATCCTCGACGAAGCCCTGTCGGAACTGAAGGAACAGGATTTCGGCGAACTGTTCAAAGACCTGCCCTCCCGTTCCACGGTTAAGGATTGTGTGATTGAAACTGACATGGAGATCCTCATCCCGGATGCCTATGTCACCAACATCACCGAAAGATTAAATCTTTATAAAGAGCTTGATTCGATAGAGGCCGAAAAGGACCTTGAAGATTTCAGGTCAAGGCTGGCCGACAGGTTCGGTACATTGCCCCCCCAGACCGACGAGCTTCTGCAGACCATACGCCTGAGAAAAGTCGCAAAAAACATAGGCTTTGAAAAACTCATCCTCAGGAAAAGCAGAATGAATGCATACTTTCCATCAAATCCTGATTCAACATACTATAATTCAGGAACTTTCGGAAAGATTCTCGAGATTGTCAAAGACCCGGCAAGCGGCCTGAAACTCAAACAGGAAGGCAGCAAACTTTTCCTCACATTCAGGGAGACCGAAACAATTGCCCAGGGAGTGAAAAAGCTTGAGAATATGATGAATGCAATGTAATATTTGACAGTAATTGAAAAATTCTTAATTTCGCATAAAATTGGAAGAGGTGTCAGATTGTCTTGTTATAATTCCAACCTATAATGAGAAGGAAAATATCGAAGCGATTATACGTAAGGTATTTTCTTTGCCCAAAGACTTTCACATCCTGATCATTGAAGATAATTCGCCTGATCACACTGCGGATATCGTAGCCCGTCTCATGAAAGAATTTCCCGCTACCCTGTTCATGGAACAGCGTAAGGGCAAACTGGGGCTCGGAACAGCCTATATCCATGGTTTTCACTGGGCCATAGACCGTAAATATGATTATATTTTCGAGATGGACGCCGATTTTTCGCATAATCCCGAAGACCTCGTAAGGTTATACGACGCCGCAAAAAAGGGGGCCGACCTTGTCATTGGTTCCCGTTATGTGAAGGGTGTGAACGTGGTGAACTGGCCCATCGGCAGGGTGCTGATGTCGTATTACGCTTCGGCCTACGTCAGGTTTGTTACACGGATGAAGATCTGGGATACTACTGCAGGGTTCAAATGCTATACGCGTCCTGTGCTTGAAGCCATTGATTTCGATGCCATTCATTTTACAGGTTACGCTTTCCAGATCGAGATGAAATTCCTTGCCTGGAAACTTGGCTTTAACATAGTTGAAGTCCCCATCATTTTCACCGACCGCACCCTGGGTGAATCCAAGATGAGCAAAGGCATCTTCCGCGAAGCTGTATTCGGAGTCATCACCCTCAGGTTAAAAAGCCTGTTTAAAAAATACAGGCGTAAAAATGCCTGATATTTCCCCTTTTTTTACTATGGAATCATACTTTATTCACAATGCCCTCATTGTCAATGAAGGCAAACAGTTTGCCGGCTCAGTGCTCATCACCGGCGGCCGTATCGCTGAGATCTTCAACGGCAGGAGGCCTTCAACCTTTTCACTCCCGCAAGGCACTGTGGAGATCGATGCAAATGGGCAATTGCTGATGCCCGGCGTCATTGACGACCAGGTCCATTTCAGGGATCCGGGGCTTACCGAAAAAGGAGACCTGCATACCGAAACCAGGGCTGCAGTGGCCGGAGGTGTCACTTCCTTTATGGATATGCCCAACACCCTTCCAAAGGCAACATCCCTGGAGATACTGGAAGAGAAGTACAAACTTGCAGCCACCAAATCCCTGGCAAACTATTCCTTTTTCCTGGGAGCCTCCAACGATAACCTGGATGAGATAAAAAAGGCAGACCCCGGGCATATCTGCGGGCTTAAAATTTTCACAGGCGCATCCACCGGCAATATGCTGGTGAATGATATGAGGATACTTGAAAACATTTTCAGGGAATGCCCTGTAATCATAGCCGTCCACAGTGAAGATGAATCCATCATACAGGCAAATCTCAAGTCATACAAAGAAAAGTACGGAGACGATATACCCGTTGAAGCCCACCCCCTCATCCGCAGTGAAGAAGCATGTTACAGGTCTTCGGAGATCCTTGTGGGGCTTGCAAAGAAATATAATGCCCGCCTGCACCTGTTACATCTTTCAACAGCCCGGGAACTGGAGTTACTGGATAATACCATCCCCCTGAAGGATAAGCGTATCACAGGCGAGGTTTGCGTTCATCATCTCTGGTTTGACGACAGGGATTATGCGGATCTTGGTTCAAGGATCAAGTGGAACCCCGCCATCAAGACCGAAAAGGACAAGCTTGGCCTCATGGAGGGCCTGATCAGCAACAAGATAGATATAATTGCAACAGACCACGCGCCGCATCTGTTAAAAGAGAAAGACAATCCATATACATCATGCCCTTCGGGAGCGCCGCTGATACAGCACAGCCTGGTGGCCATGCTGGGGTTTTACCATATGGGCAGGCTGCCTCTCGAAACCATTGTCGACAAGATGTGCCATTCGCCTGCCATCCTTTACAGGATAAAGGAAAGAGGTTTCATCCGCAAAGGATACCATGCCGACCTTGTACTGGTCGATATGGATGCTCCCTGGACTGTGGCACCTGAAAATATTTTATATAAATGCGGATGGTCTCCTCTCGAGGGTGTCACTTTTAAATCAAGGGTCAATATGTGCTGGGTCAACGGGCGACTGGTCTTTGATCAGGGAAGGTTCGATGAGAGTGTAAAAGGGGAGAGGCTGGAGTTTGATTTTTAATTGAATAATCGAACAATAGAATAACGAATTTTGAATTTCGAATTTAAAGACACTACTATATGAGAATTACTGTTTTTTCAACTATTGTTTTGATGATGTTTGTGGCAGCCTCCTGTCGCTTTGAACAAAAAGTTATCGAGGATAACTATCCTGATGGCAGCCCTAAAAAGGTTTGTATTTATAAGGGAAAAGGCGAAAGCCGTGAAATGATCAGGGAAACCACCTATTATGAGAATAAGCAGATGCAGATGGATGGGGGCTATAAGGACGGGAAGCGCGACGGTGCCTGGGTTTCATGGTACGAGAACGGAAAAAAATGGAGCGAAGGCAGCTTTAAGAACGGTAAAAGTGAAGGCAAACGCATCACTTATTTCGAGAACGGTAAGATAAGGTACGAAGGGGCTTATAAGAGCGACCAGAGGGTCGGCAAATGGAGGTTTTACGATGAAACGGGCAAGCTGCTCACCGAGCAGGATTATTCCGCTCCCCAGAAATAACCTTTCGCCGGAAACCCGGAAATAAAAAAGGCCGCGATTTTTCGCAGCCTTTTTTATTTATATGAAACCAGGTTTAGTCAACCACGATCACAAGGTACTTGGAATTGCTCCAGAATGCTTTATAATCAAGGATTTGAAGTGACTGTATGACTTTCTTGTCGCCAGTGAACTTATACGCTGCACTCGGATGGCTTGAAAGGATCTTGGCTTTCTTGCTCAGGATGGGTATCTCGGTGGTCTTACGAATGTCGATCTTGGTGAAAAGTTCCTTGTTGAAATCCGAAAGCACGTCGCCTTTCTTGATCACGCCGTTCTTCTTAAGGTCTTTGCTGGTGCCAATCACATAGTAAGCGGTATTCAGGGCTTCTTCCTGGGCCGCAATGGTCTGGGTCTGATCGTTGATCTTGGCGCCCTGCTGGTTAACCGTCTTGCTGAGGGTGTCGATCTTGAGCGAAGCAGCTTCAAACTTGATATTCAGTTTTGCAAGGCTGGTCCTGAGTTCTTCGATCTCGGCGCTCTTGGTTGCAATATCCTTTTCGAGGCGCGACACCATTTTCTGGAGTTCGTCAACCTTCATATTCGCAGACTTCAGCTTCTTGGTCAGTTGGGCAAGCTGGGCTTTGTCCTTCTGCATCATGCTGTAAATAGTCTGGATGTCGGTTTTGATCTGGTCCTTGGCGGTCTGTTTCATTTCACCACCGCGCTCGGTACTGAGGTTGATAACATTTTCCTTCATCTTGATCGTATCCAGTGTGCTCTGGATATCGTTGATTGAACGGACGAATTCGTTGATTGCCTCATCCTTTTGCATAGTCTGGTTCATCAGGCTGTCGTTGCGGGCCTGTAATTCTTCAGCTTTTTTCTTGGCTTCATGTCCGCAGGATGCGACGAAAACCGAAATCAGAAGAAGTAAAAAATACTTTTTCATTGCGTTAGGTTTTAAATTTGAGCAAAATTAGTAATAAATTTACCGGCGAGTCAAGTATTTTATGATTTATTTACATTGTTGTCCGGTAAAACCGGAGTTGGTTAATTTTTTTGTTTAAACTCTCTGA